>CAYQIE010000086.1:0-44359 GCA_964417505.1 Rickettsiella sp.
TCTTTTGTATACTTAAATTCGGATACCTTCTTTCCTTTTTAGCCTTTTCTCTTCCCCCTCTAGTTTAAATCCTTATATAGCAGAGCGAAACTCTTGAACCCATTCAGTTTATTTAAAAACCTTCTTAAAGGGGGATTTTGGGCGCTTTTTATCCGGTTGAGAGTCGTTTTTTAGCCTCAATTCTCTCGATATATCAAAATAATTGATAATAAGATTGACAATTATTTTAACAAATGATAAATAAGTGGGCTAGTTTAACTAGTTAAACCTTACGAGGAAAATAATAATATGTTAAAGAAAACAATCGCAGTAAGTTTATTAGGTGTTTCGGCACTGGGTATGATGGCTGCTAATGCAACGACTCCAGGTGTTTATGTTGAAGGCCAAGTGGGTTATGCCAATACCGGAAAACACTTTGTAAAGCCTTTCCCTTCTTCAAGAAAGGTTTCTTCCAAATATAAAGGTAGTTTAGCGGGTCGTTTGGCTATTGGCTATCAATTTAGTCCTAATTGGGCCGTTGAAATGGGATATCTACAATTAGCTCAGCAAAAAGCGGATGTAAACACTCAATCTGTCACACTTAACCAACATGCTTTTGATGTCGTTGGAAAGGGTATTCTTCCCGTCACCAGTAAGTTTGATGTTTATGCTAAAGCAGGTATGGCTTATTTAGTAAACAACCTAAAAGGCAATGAAATCAGTGGTGGTCAAAAATCTATTGTTAATCCACTGGCTAAACATAGCTGGGCACCTGAAGCAGGTATTGGTGCTAGTTATAACATTACACCGAATGTATTTGTTTATACCTCATGGACTCACATCCAGCCTATAGGGCACAATCGACCTAATAATATTGATTTCGTTTCCGTAGGTGTTGGCTACAACTTCGGTTAATTCTTTTAAAACCAAACATTCTGTTTATGTTTATATAAAACCCCTGTTCTAGGGGGTTTTCTTTTATAATCATCGTCTTTTTGCTTTAATTCACGATTATTGAATGCTGCGTCTTTTGCTTGATCAACCGTGACGACTACCATCTTCACTGGTTAAGCTACGCTTACCTAATAAGGGTTTTAAATAATGTCCGGTATATGAAGTTGGATGCTTAGCCACCTGCTCAGGCGTACCAACACAAACGATCTCTCCGCCTTGACTACCGCCTTCCGGACCGAGATCAATAATCCAATCCGCCGTTTTGATCACATCCAGATTATGTTCGATAACCACCACGGTATTACCCCGCTCACGTAAACGATACAGCACCTTCAATAACTGTTTGATATCATGAAAATGTAAACCGGTCGTGGGTTCATCCAAAATATATAAAGTACGACCGGTATCGCGTTTACTGAGTTCTTTGGCAAGCTTAACACGTTGTGCCTCTCCACCGGATAAGGTCGGTGCGCTTTGTCCCAAATGTAAATAACCCAATCCAACTTCAATCAGCGTCTGTAATTTTCGCGCTAAAACCGGAACCGGATTAAAAAATTTGTGTGCTTCCTCTACCGTCATTTCGAGGATTTGATAAATATTCTTTCCTTTATAACGTATTTCTAAGGTTTCACGATTATAGCGCTGCCCTTTACAGACATCGCATTGCACATACACATCGGCTAATAAATGCATCTCTACTTTGAGTACACCATCCCCTTCACAGGCTTCACAACGTCCCCCTTTCACATTAAAACTAAAACGTCCAGCCGTATATCCTCGGGAACGCGCTTCCGGTGTTGCCGCAAATAATTCGCGTATGGGTGTAAATAAACCAATATAGGTCGCAGGATTGGATCGGGGCGTACGCCCTATCGGACTTTGATCAATATCGATCACCTTATTCAAGTGTTCTAAACCGATGATGGATTGATAAGCAGCCGCTTGCGGTAAAATCGCTGCATTTAATCTTTTTGCCGCCAGTGGGTATAAGGTGTCATTAATCAGTGTTGACTTTCCAGAGCCAGACACACCCGTAATGCAGGTCATTAAGCCCAGAGGAATCTCAACATCAATCTGTTTTAAGTTATTACCGCTCGCACCTGACAGTTTGATCACCCTTTGCTTATCAAATTTACAACGTTTTTTGGGGCATTCGATACGGCGTTCGCCGGATAAATATTGGCCCGTCAACGAATTGGGATTGCGCATGATTGCAGCCGGTGAACCTTGCGCAATCACCCAGCCGCCATGCACGCCGGCACCCGGTCCCATATCCACAACATAATCGGCATGACGGATAGCTTCTTCGTCATGTTCAACAACAATCACAGTATTCCCTAGATCGCGCAAACGTAACAAGGTACTTAACAAACGACCATTATCTCTTTGGTGTAAACCTATTGAGGGTTCATCCAGTATGTACATCACACCGACTAAACCTGATCCAATTTGACTGGCTAAACGGATCCTTTGCGATTCGCCGCCCGATAAGGTATCGGCACTCCGATCCAATGACAGATAATTTAATCCCACATCAATCAAAAAATTTAATCGATCAACAATCTCCTTTTGTAACCGCAAAGCAATCTGAGCACGTTGACCGGATAAATTTAATTTTTCAAACAGTTCCTTTAATTTGTCGAGGGGTAAAGCCACCCAATCGGTAATTGCTTTATCGACAATAAACACATGCCGCGCAGCGACATTTAATCGTGTCCCATGACAAGCGGTACAAGGTTTAAAAGCCAAATAACGGACTAAATCTTCGCGCACGGAATGCGATTCAGTCTCTTGATAACGACGTTGCATGCTGGGAATCACGCCTTCAAAGGGTTTTTTCTTATTGTATACGTAACCTTTCTCATTCTCGTAATGGAATTTTATTTCTTCTTTACCACTACCGTATAAAATCATTTTCTGAATAGTATCTGGCAATGCATTAAAAGGCATATCTAAAGAAAAACGATAATGTTTAGCTAAGGTCGATAATAATAAGGAATAATAAGGATTTTGTGCGTCCCAACCACGAATAGCACCGCGTGCAATACTCAACTCTGGTTGTGGTATCACCTTTCCGGCATCAAAGATTATTTCATGGCTAAGACCATCACACTGTGGACAAGCACCCGCCGGATTATTGAAAGAAAATAAACGCGGTTCTAATTCGCTAATGCTATAGCCACATTCAGGACAGGCAAAACGTTCAGAAAAAACTAATTCCTGTGTCGTGTTTCCTGACACATCTTGCACCACGACCGTTACTAAACCGTCACTCAAACTTGCGGCGGTGGCCAAGGATTCACTCAAACGTAATCGATTATCGGGTTTCACCTTCAATCTATCGATGACGACCTCAATCGTATGTTTTTGTTTAGCCTTTAAAGAACGTACTTGATCTAATTCGATCAATTCACCATCAATCCGCGCTCGTAAATAACCTTGACTGCGTAATTCGTCTAATAAAGGCTTAAACTCACCTTTCCGTCCTTGTATCTTGGGTGCCAAAATAAGAAGACGCGTCTCTATCGGCAAGGCCATTAAGTTATCCACCATCTGACTCACACTTTGTGCCGCTAAAGAGGTGTTATGCACCGGACAGCGTGGCTCGCCGATGCGCGCAAATAACACACGCAAATAATCATAGATTTCAGTGACCGTACCCACGGTCGAGCGTGGATTATGTGAGGTTGATTTTTGATCAATGGCAATCGCGGGAGAGAGTCCTTCGATATGATCGACATCCGGTTTTTCCATTATGAAAAGAAATTGTCGTGCATAAGATGATAAAGATTCCACATAACGACGCTGACCTTCGGCATATAAAGTATCAAAGGCGAGCGAAGATTTACCCGAGCCCGATAATCCAGTCACCACAATGAATTGATCACGCGGGATATCCAGATCGAGATTCTGTAGATTATGGGTGCGAGCACCACGAATGCGAATTGTATCCATAGATAACGTTGAAAGTTCGAGTACAAACGCTAAAAACCTAAAAACGCTCTCAGCGATTAAAACCCCACACTATAACCTCGAAAATTCTGAAAAGAAACCTCTAAAAAGTCATCTTAATGACTTTCTTTTTTTCGCGCCAAGATTTAAAATCCAAGCTTGAAAATTTTGATTTATACTCACAGCAATTCATGCGAAGAGTATGCTACTACGGGAGTACTCGAAGATGGCTAGAGGCATTAATAAGGTTATTTTAATAGGCAACTTAGGCGCTGATCCAGAAATGCGTCATATACCTGGCAATGGCGCCGCGGTAACTAATATTAATCTTGCCACGAGCGAAAGTTGGAAGGATAAAAATACCGGTGAACAGCAAGAACGCACCGAATGGCACCGCGTCATTTTATTCCAACGTCTTGCTGAAATTGCCCACGAATATTTAAAGAAAGGTTCTAAGGTTTACATCGAAGGACGTTTACAAACACGTAAATGGCAAGATAAAAACACCGGTCAAGATCGCTATACCACTGAAATTATTGCGAATGAAATGCAAATGCTCGATAGTCGCGGTGGTTATGCCAACGCTGAATCCCCCTCCTTTGCGACACAAACCTCTGCTGCGCGACCTAAACGCGAAGCCGACAAATTACCGGAAATGGCCGAAGCCTTTGATGACGATATTCCGTTTTAACACAGACTCATACTGCACCGAGCAGGCTAACTTAATTTATCTGTCGACTTGACTAATCTTTTTATAGGGAACATTCATTCTCAAGAAGAGTATCAACGAGGGGGTAGATAATGAAATATTTAATTGCTTGGTTGCTAGGCATACCTATTGCTGTATTGCTACTTATTTGGTTATTCAGCCATCTATTTTAGGATCTAACCCTTAATAGAATAAAATTTGACCATAGAAAAAGATCTCGATTCTATTTTCAAGTAGAAGTACTCATACTATGAAAGCAAAGTTATTTGTTATCTTAGGCTTAATCGCATTACCAATGGTAGCCACGATAGCGGTGAGCAGCCATCGTGCCATCCAACAAGAAACCACTGGTCAATATGTCGACAGTAGTGTTATTACCTTAAAGGTAAAATCAAAATTATTAGCCGATCCCGACATAAAAGGACTAGCAATTTTGGTCATGAGCTACAAAAGTCAAGTTAAACTTAGCGGTTTTGCTAATACTTGGGCACAAAAACAAAAGGCCGGTATGCTCGCAAAACAAGTTGAAGGTGTCACCGGTGTTACCAATAATAATATCGTTGTGAAAAAACTACATCGTTAAACAAAACCAAAGGCATACAAATTAGCAAATCCTTCAGGGCCTATGCGTCGAAGGATTTTGCTTTTCATCGTGGTCCTCACACACGTTTTGCAGAGACGATTCAACCGTAATTTTGGTTTATTTTCACCTTATATGAACATAGAAGTAAGTATCGTTTATTTTCCCAACCACTCTAAAATCATGCGATTTTAAACGTATTCTTTCTACTCGTTCTGCATTTTTTTCTATAAGCCTTGAACTAGCATAGCTACTATTCAGTTTTTGCCCCGTGACTTTCATAGCCATTACATTTAAAGCAAAAAATGTACTAGGAATGTCGACTGCTTCAGTTACTCTTGATAAAGAAGTAGAACCTGTTGGCTTTTTATAAGATGAATGGGATTGGTTATTACTTCCTCCTGTATAAGCCAACCTTAAGCGAGATGTCGAAAATTTCTCAGAAGTTAATTGAGGCACGGACGTAGCCGTATTATTTTTTAATAACCTGCCTTCACTCCTAAACAAAGGCTTAGGTACGGGTACCTTATGTTTAGGTTTGGCTGTAAAAAATTCTGTATTGTTCTCGAGCGTTTCAAGCAATGCAGAATCTTACTTTCTGGGAAAACTAGGCTTTGTTTGATTTCTGAAGATAGTAGCGTTCTTTCTACCGGTTTTAGTCATTAAAGGAACCGCTTTCTTTCTTAAGGCGCTGAGTAGTTAAATGCTTTGATGTTACAGACGTTTCTCGATAGCTAGATTTTAGCTTTACTTTTTTCTCCTTCTTAGTTTTCTGGTGTTTATCATATTTTTCTAAGTAATCTTGAGCCATTTCTATAATTCGATCATCCACGCGATTATACAGTGGTACGTTTCCTGCTTCATTCGTCAACGCGCACCTATCTCGTGCTTCTCAATTTCGAACTTTGTTAAAGTAACTGTTGCGATTTGTGCTAGGCTGTTGCTTTACATTTCGCTTCGTTCTTGAAACTACTTTCTCATCACAATAGGGTGTTATAGTTCCATTTGTATATCGGAATATTTTAGTACTATCTTCGCTAAATGGTGGAATAACATTAGCACAAACTTCATGATTATTATTAAAATATAGTTAATATCATTTAGCTTATATATTCTATAGGTGCTATCCATATTATTATGACTCAGATGTATAAAAACTTTATGTTTATTTTGTAGTGATTTAAAGGCTAATACATCATTAATCCTTAAATATTCTTGTTGTATTTTCAAATCTAAAAATGGATAAAAATTATAATTATAAAAATAAGAGGCGGTATACAATTGAGTAATATACCCTCAAATACTAAATTAGGATCGATAGGATAATTGCTTTGCGAAATAGGATATTTATTTTCCTTTAAAACTAATTCTCCATTCTCACGTATTTTTAAACTGCAGCTAGTAGCACGTATGGATAGTTCTCCTTTCTTGCTATCAGGTAATCTACCTTGAACCTTGAAAATATTTTTAACATTACTACTTTTCCAGTGACCATGCTCTATATTATGCACAGATATCCTAAAATAAATGTCCATAGCGTTACTGAATCAGTAAAAAGCATTAAATTCATAAAAAATTCTTTATGAATAGATTCCAGTGCTAGAGTATAAATTGACGTATTATTTCTTTCAGTATATTTATAGGTTAATGGCCTATTATTATCCCCTAACTTACTACGTCTTATCCTTATTATCGATCCAAGTGAGTTTTGATTATAGGTTTTCCGAATATCTAGAAATCCTTTAACAATGGTTATTGAAAAATCTTTTGTACTATCGGCTACTTTTATAAATCCTTTTTCAATAAAGGATGCGTGTAAGATAGTGACACTTTTAGCATTAACGACAAGACAATTAGATATTAATGGATTTTTTAATGTTAACTGTTGTATATAGTCCACTGACGATAGAGTTGCCACTGCAGCACTGCCATTACATTGTATCTGATATACTTGTCTATTAGTTAAATCGCTACCACCCTCGACATAGCTTAGTTGATGCAAAACAATATTACAGGAGTTTCCAACTGTAATTTCTGAGCGAGTTTAGTAAAAGAAAAGCATAAATTTTCTTTAGTTTCGGCGTTAATCCATAACACATTATGATGATCATAGTCTTGTGCATACAATTTAGCATATTGTAAAGCCAATTGCGTTTTACCAACACCACCTAAACCACTAATCGATAACTGTGAACCACTTGAAGCACTCTGTCTCTCACTATCCGCTGCAGAGGTCGATGCGATCGACAGAGAGGATAAGGCAGATACCACCGCTATTTTTCTTTTATAAAGTAAAGTCGTATGCAATTGTTTAAGAATTTCGGCTCTTCCGGTAAAACCAGCCGCCGGATCACGTAATTCAAAATAAATAGGTGGTTTGCTTATTTCCCTTTGGTTAGCATTAACCACATTACGAACCTCGGGAAATCGATTTTTAATACGGCCCAGTATTGCTTCAATTTCCACTGGCAACATCTCTGCAGTTAAAACATACTCATATTCCAGCTTAATAAAAAGCTCTTCGGTATATTCTAGCTTGCAAACTTGGGTTGAGATCGCCATTTTCGTCTTTTTCCCAGTCCAGTAAACGTCGATAACCATATTTTTTTGAATTAGTTTCAGATTCATATAATTTATTGAGGGAACTATCAAAGATAATTAAACCTATCTTTTTATACATTTTTTCTGTAGAAATAATTTCATTTTTTTCATTTAAAAGTACATTCCCTTTTATCTGCATCTGCAAAGACTTTAGATTTAAAAACTTATCTGAAGGACCTAATAAAATCGCTTTTTCGATTAACTCATTCGAGATAATGATATTATTCGATTTCTGATTCTTTAGATAATTGATGACTCTATTCGCGGCATATTTTTCCATTGCCACGGTATAGCCCGCTTTATCGTTCAAATGCGTAAATTGATATTCAAAACTGTAGAAGATATTAACCGCTGCTTTACATAAAATTGCGCTTAAACTGCCTTCGTCAAGCCCATCGAAATATTGAGTAATTTTTTTCGCCGTTTGTTTTTTAACTAAAAAGATTCCGGTCAGTGCTCTTACCGAGGCTACTAGGGAAGGTGTAGCGCCCATACTGTTACCCACCAAACTTTCCGAAATAGCCCCACCGATCAAGGCGGCGCCGGTTGCGCCCGTAATTAATTCTAACTTCAATGTTTAATGTTTGGATATTAAGATCAGCATTTCGTGCCCTAAGATGCAAAACCGCTAAATGTTTACTAAAAGCCGTAAGAAAATTTTCAGTAAAAATGTCAAGTAAATCCTTTACATTATTTTTAAATGTTTTTGGTCGTTTAACGGAAGGTTCGCCATTATCGACGTTTGCACCGGATGGAATGAGAAATAATCTTTTCCTTTGTTCATCTAAGTTGACTTGAACAACAGAATGACACGATTTCCAAGAAGCATCTGCGTAGAGTTTTTCAGTGTACTCCAGTCGTTTTTCATAAAAAAAATTTTTTCCACGTGATTGATTTAATTGACCGATTCCCAAGCAAGTTCCTGATCAAAATCTATCATCCTATTCATATCAGCCGCATTTTCAAGTGCCCATATTCCCGAATTAATCTGATCCTTTTGCTGAATAAAATGCTCTGTTATACAGATTAATTCAACCTTCTGATTATCAAAAACATCTTTAAATTCAACAGAAATGGGTTGCATAAGCGAATCTGCATAAAAAGCTTGCTCTAGACCTTCTATCAAAATGCACCACTAAACTTGTAAAATGCTTAGATTCAGCGTGATAAATAATTGATGTCAGACTCGCTTCCGTTCTTTTATTTTTATTTTGTATCCTGCTTATTATTAAGAATTTAGTGATGACTTCTTTTAATTGGACTAAAGGATCAACGACCTCAAATTGAGCATTCTTCGTGCCTTTTGTTTTATAATATTATAGACTGAGCGCGCAATATCCCTAATTTCTTCTGTACTTAAGCAATGGGTATAATCACCTTCTGCTGTCGCTTCAACCAATGTCTTATCATCATTTGAACGTTTAATGCGTGAATTAAACCCCTTTTTCGTTAATAAATTATTTTCAGTTTGAGTATTAAAATTCGTTAAAATCTTTTCTGAATTACCTTTGGGAAAAAGGTTTTTTTAACGATTTTGTTGGCGGAAGAATAGTTAATCCTTTTAAATGTTTTGAGAGTATTAGACTTATGGGCTAATTTTTTTCTGCTAGGCGCGGGGTGATATGACTGACAGAATTAATTTTCGACATTTATTTCTCCTTTATTATCATTTTAATTGTGCGAAAATTTTTATATTGTGATTTTAAAATGATTTTTAAAAAATACTTACTTTGCCCGAATAATTTGCTTAATTTTTATTAATAGAAGTTTCAAAAGATTAACAATAAAATCTATAAAAAAGTTTTATTGCTATAAAGATAAATAAATAGTATATTAAAGTATTTTACACAATAACAAAAGTTGGTTGTTTTTTTATAAAAAAAATTATTATATAATAATCCTATTTTTATTTAATAAATTTTTTTCACATTAAAATGTAAAAAAATTTAATTAGACTTTAGGAATTGTCCGAGATAAGATTAGGTGTATTATTAGAATTCAGGTAATAAAGATATCCTTAAAAGAACGATAAATTTTTATACTATTTTGGATATTCCTATCCTAATCAAAAAATTGATATAAAAATATTTTACCGCTTGCATGTTTTTCAAAAGATGATTATTTTTATAGTTTCATTTAAGCTTTAATCATTATGCCAACAAACTATTATCGATATATTTTTTATCTCAGTTTGATTTTTTCTTTAACCGGGTGTGGACAAATGGGCCCTTTATATTTACCTGATCAAAAACCGCCGGTTTATATCCCTCACCATTTTGCTAAACCATCATCCTAATGTCTTTTCATTATTCAAACCGAGAGTTGCATGTAGAAGAAGTTCCTATTACGCAGATAATAGCTAAATTTGTCTCACACCCTGTTATATCTATTCACAAGCCATTTTACAGCGTCAATGGTCTGCATTTAAGCAACTATTACAAAACTCGCAATAAATTTGTTATGCCGTTAAGGCTAATGTTAATCTCACCATTTTAGCGAGACTCGCAAAATGGCGAGCAGGGTTCGATGTTGTTTCAGGTGGAACTAGCTCACGTCCAGCAAGCAGGCGGAGATCTTAAAAAAACGGTATTTTCCAGTGTAGGTAAAACATGGGATGAAATTAAAACCGCTTTATTAGCCAATATTGGCTGTTTTAATGTTGAATCACAATCAGAATTACTGCGAATCGAAAATATTGTAAAACATTTACAGAAAGTAGCTATCATCGCTTTACGGATCAATCCTAACATCGATGCCAAAACCCATCCTTATTTACAACAGGTTTAAAAGAAACCAAATTTGGTATGAATACAAAGACTGCTTTGCAACTTTATCGTTCGTTATGCAGCAGCATCTCAGCATCTGAAAATTCAAGGGATTAGCTGTCATTTAGGTTCGCAACTCACCACGCTCGATCCTTTTTTTACAAGCCCTAGAGCAGCTATTAGATCTGGCTGAATGATTAAAAAAGGAAAATATTGAATTGAAAACCATTAATTTAGGTGGAGGATTAGAAATCTCCTATCAACATAAAGACGTTCCAACACCACAAGAATATTGTCAAAAGATTTTGAATATCCTAAAAAAAGAAGGACTTCACTACAATTAATCATCGAGCCAGGTCGTGCAATTACTGCACAAGCCGGCATATTGGTAACAACGGTTGAATATCTCAAATCAAATAGTGATAAAAACTTTGCTATTGTTGATGCAGGCATGAATGATCTCATCCGTCCTGCACTCTATCATGCTGAACAAACTATACTCCCCGTCGTTCAACGTGATCGGATGACAGAGAATTATGATGTAGTTGGACCTATTTGTGAAAGTAGTGACTTTCTCGGTAAAAACCGCCCATTGGCTATACAAGCAGGTGATTATTTAGCTATTATGGTAGTGGTGCATATGGTTTTTCGATGAGCTCCAATTATAATTCCAGACCGAGACCCGCAGAGGTTCTAATCGATAAAGATCAAAGCTTTTTAATTCGCACTCGTGAAACCTTAGAGCAATTATGGTCAAACGAAAAGCTTATTCAGTAAAATCTTTTGAATGAAAACTGAATTTACGAAAATGCATTTATTAGGTAATGATTTTGTCATTATCGATGCCATACAACAAACTTTTAAACCTAATGGTAAATTAATCCGCCAATGGGCCAATCGGCAACGGGGCATCGGCTTTGATCAATTATTGTTGATAGAAAAACCTCGACCTAAATCTGACCATTTTTATTATCGGATTTTTAATGCGAATGGGAATGAAGTCGCACAATGTGGCAATGGGGCATTATGTGTTGCCAAGTTTTTATTAGAAAAAAAACTATGTAAAGATAATGCTATTCAGCTGATGACCATGAATAATCTTTTGGAACTTACTATTGAAAACAATGGCGAGGTCACTGCTAATTTGGGTCTACCGATTTTTGAACCCGAAAAAATTCCTTTTATTAGTATGTCGCCACCACCGATACATCCGATTGAAACACCGTTTGGCCGCTTTGATTGTTGTGTGTTATCGTTAGGCAATCCACATTGCGTGATACAAGTCAATTGTTTAGATCAAGTACCGGTAGAAGACTTAGGTACTTACCTTGATCAACATCCCCATACCTATTTCCCACAAGGGAGTAACGTAGAATTCATGAAAATACGCGATCCGAAACAAATCGATCTGCGTATTTATGAACGTGGCGTCGGAGAAACCCAAGCTTGTGGCAGTGGCGCTTGTGCAGCTGTCATTGCTGGACGTTTATTGAATCGGCTCACTAAAAAAGTTAATGTCAATTTACCCGGCGGATTGCTCACGGTCCGTTGGGAAGGTGAACAATCTCCGGTTTTTTTGCGTGGGACTCCTGCTAAGGTCTATGGGGGTATCATTGATTAACTTTTTTGCAGTTTATTAAGGTCCCAACATCTTTTTTGGATCCACCGCTTTATCAAATTCTTTAGCTGTTAAATAGCCCAATGATAAACAGGCTTCTCGTAAGCTGGTTTCTTCATGTAATGCTTTATGAGCAATTTTTGCCGCTTTATCATAACCAATAATAGGGTTCAAGGCCGTTACTAACATTAACGAGTTTTCTAAAAAATGCTTAATCTTAGCTTGGTTGGCTTTTAAACCTTTAACACAATATTCCGCAAAGGACTGGCATGCCGTACTTAATACATCGACTGATTGTAAAAAGTTATAAATCATTAATGGCTTGAATACATTCAATTCAAAATTTCCTTGACTACCTGCCATGCTTATCGCTATATCATTTGCCATCACTTGCACACACACCATGGTCATCGCTTCACATTGTGTAGGATTCACTTTACCCGGCATAATCGAAGAACCAGGTTCATTCTCAGGTAAAATAAGCTCACCCAAACCTGAACGTGGACCTGATCCTAGCCAACGAATATCATTCGCCATCTTTATTAAAGCACAGGCCAAGGTCTTTAAACCACCACTGGCAAACACTAATGCATCATGAGCCGCTAAAGCGGAAAATTTATTTTTTGCAGAAATGAAAGGCAGTTTAGTTTCTTCGGCAATGATTTTTGCAGTGAGCTCAGCAAATTTAGGATGCGTATTTAATCCGGTTCCCACCGCCGTACCACCAATTGCCAATTGATAAAGCCCTGGTAAAGCTTCTTCAATATTCGCTAAAGCCGATTCTAATTGATCGGCATAAGCAGAAAATTCTTGACCTAAGGTTAAAGGAACAGCATCTTGTAAATGCGTACGACCTATTTTAATAATATCCTTAAATTCATGTACCTTTTTACTTAAAGCAGCATACAAGGTTTGCACGGCGGGCATTAATTGCTTAACAATGGCTAATACAGCAGCTATATACATGGCTGTGGGAAAGGTATCATTTGATGATTGCGATTTATTGACATGATCATTGGGATGAATGGGATTCTTACTGCCACGCTGTCCTCCGGCAAGTTCTATGGCACGATTGGCAATCACTTCATTCACGTTCATGTTGGTTTGTGTGCCACTGCCGGTCTGCCATACCCGTAATGGAAACTCTTTATCCCATTGGCCAGACTTTATTTCATCGGCAACTTGCATAATCAAATCAGCTTTATCTTTTGTTAATAAACCCAACACTTGATTCGCCTTGGCAGTAGCTTTTTTCAGAATTGCAAACGCATGGATCACCGCCAAAGGCATATTTTCTTGACCTATGGCAAAATGATGCCTACTCCGCTCGGTTTGTGAGCCCCAATAATGATCCGCTGGAATTTCAATCGGCCCCATACTATCGGTTTCAAAACGCGTCTTTTTAAGATTTTCTGGCATACCCCACCTATCAACAACTAAGTTCCAGCAAGTTTGAAGTGAATTTGCCCAAAGTATAAAGTGTCTATTGATAATTGGCTAGTTTAAGTCAATCAATTTAATGTGTTTTAAATTACAGGGAGTTTAGATTGCGAACCCGCTTGCTCATAAACACACTTTGGTACTAAATAACCCGGCAATCTTGTACGTAAACCTATCAATAATTGTTTGGCTTTTTCTTCATCCACAGCAAAATGCGCAGCACCTTGGACTTTATCCAATAAATGTAAATAATAAGGTAAGATTCCACACTCCCATAAACGTTCACATAAATGGCTTAACGCCTCAATAGAGTCATTGATCCCTTTTAGTAAAACGGCTTGATTTAACACGGTAATGTTGCGTTGTCGTAAGTTTTCTATCGCTCGTTTGACTGAATCATCTAATTCATTGGCGTGATTACTATGCGTCACTAAAATCGGTTGAAGACGTGTCGATGTGAACCAATTCAAAAATTGCAGAGTAATCCGTTCTGGCAAAACAATGGGCAAACGCGAATGAATACGTAAGGTCTTGAGGTGCGAGATAGCGGCTAAATCATTCGCAGATTGCTGCAAATAATCATCGTGAGCTAATAGCGGATCACCGCCACTCAAGATGATTTCATCAATAGAGCTATCGGCTTGGATATATTCTAAGATATTCTGCCATGCCTCGCCACCCGCTCTATTTTCTGTGTAAGGGAAATGACGCCGAAAACAATAACGACAATTAATCGCGCACGCACTCGCCAGGGTGATTAAGACACGCCCACGATATTTATGTAACAAACCCGGTAAGGGATTAACCGATCTTTCTAAGAGTGGATCAGAATCAAACCCTAGCTTTACGCTTTCCTCTACTGCTATAGGCAAAACTTGTTGTAACAGAGGATCATAGGGATTAGCCTTTTGCATCCGTGCTACAAAATTCCTCGGCACACGTAAAGGAAATAATTGTGCTATTCGTTGCGCAGCAGGTAATAAACTTGAACTGAGTTCTAATTGATCCAATAATTCTGCTGGATCAGTGATTATCTCTTTAAGTAAGGTTTGCCAACTTTTTTGCATAATCTTTTTGTTGTTTAAAACATAAATTATTTGAAACCAATTTTTTAGAGTAAGTTTAACATCCTGCTACTCCATTTAAATGACAAGATACAAATTCAAGCGCTATATTTGAACCCAACGTTAAAGTTGAAGCATTATTACCTGTAACCGATAAACTTCCGGTTAGCATTTAAATTAATGCGCTGCCACTGGTATTAAGCCCAATGGAACTACCTGTTGGGGGTGCTACTTGGTAATTAACGGTAATATCGGTATTTTCTATGGCCACCGTTGATGTATCTCTTGCCGCAATGGCAGTTACACTTGAACTGCCGACTGTTCCGAAAACATTGATCTGACTATCCAAGATATCACCTACAGAGGTATCTCTATGCCTTGACTATCAAATCCCAAGCCGCCGGTGTTCAACACACTACCTTGCATCAACAACGTAGAGTCTTGTACCGATATACCTTGTAATTGGGTACTGATCGAAGTGTTTTCAATCGTCGAACCACTATCGCTTAATAATATAATGCCAGCAATGTAAGGGTTGCTTGCAGACCCTAGTTATGACTATTACTCAGCACTAAATTGGGAGCACTTAAGGCATTAATAGCCACTGTAGATAGCGTATTATTTAAAATAATCCCATCTAAAGTATTATTACCTACGAGGTTGAAACCACAATTAAAGGTTGAACGTGTTGTACCGGTTGCAGGCTTTGAATAATCCGCGGTTCTAGAAAAAACACTTTGACCATTATTTAAGGTTAATGCATTTCCAGCATTATAGCAGGATAACTACCACCATTAAAATAAAAATCGGTATTCGGCAACAAGGTATTTAAGTTATTCACGCCAGCTTGACTAAAGTCAGTGGGTCCACACGGGTCCTCAAATGTACAATTCGCTAACGTTAAACCCGTCCCGCCATTATTCGGTGTACCGGTTTGACTAAAAAAGGCAATGCTATCGCTCACTAATACACTACTACTGCCACGACCCGTTCCGTATAATAAGGTTTTACTCGGTATCCCTGAACCATGACCTAAGTTCGCTAAGTAACGATCTACTGGATCCGTTAACCGTTCCGACAAACTCGGATCCGCCCAGTGTTTTCTTACACCACCAAAATTTATTCCTATCCCGCCCACCACATTACTGTGCTGATAATTATCATAACTATAATTGACAAACACTCGTATCGTGTCATCAAACCAATATTCTAAGTCTGCTGCACCTCTATGCACATTATAGGCATTAGCTATGCTAAAAAAATAAGTACCAAGATAACCTTTTAACGGTACTTGATGAAACAACTGATAACCGACGTGCGCATCCGCGCCATTTCCGATTTGTTGAACTCGCATTAGCATCTAAATACCGGCATCGTCACCACGTTAAATTCTTCTATGCCTAATTCATTACTGCGCCCAGCTACCGGAATATACGCATTAATTCGCGCATCCCAACGACTACCCATCACTTCGACACCGGGATTGGTGATCCAAAATCCACTACTATTCTCTACTCGGCTATGTCCTGTAAATATATACCAACCTAATATTAATATCGCTGCATCATTTTTGATCCAACGATAACCTAAACCGAGATCACCATACCATTGCTTATCCGTTCCATACGCACCTTGGGGATTCACATACAGATTATGATGCTGATCACCATCAGTGATAACATCAAATCTCCTTGACCTACTGTATACATGCCGGTATACGCTGACGCTGAAAATCGGGGAGGTAAAGGTTCACGTGCTTGAATAATCGATGTGAAAAAGAGAAATGAACATAATAAAAAATAATAAGCATTTCTGTTTAACATCGATTCTTTCCTTGAATCAAATATCCTTGCTTTAAAACGTTAATTGGGGAATTTATTTTTTATAGATTAGATTTTCCATTTATATGCACACAACTAATCTTGCATGCCTAAAGAAGGTAGCCTGATCTTAGGAAAGGGTTGATTAAGGCTCGCTAGATCATCAGGGGCAATATTTAATAAATATAAAGCATTATTCATCACATGGGAGAAAATAGGACCGGCAGTATAACCTCCATAATACAACCGACCTTTGGGATCATGCAAAACCACAGCAACGACTAAACGTGGACGACTCGCAGGGGCAATGCCAATAAAAATACTATTATAACGATGTTTTTCATAGCCATGGGCACCCACTATACGCACTGTACCGGTTTTTCCGGTCACTCTATAACCTGGAACCCGCGCTAAGGGAGCGGTTCCACCTTTCGTCAGCACAGACTCCAACATATCCAGAACCTCTCGACTGATAGTCTTATCCATAACCTGCTGGCCTACCGGAGGTTCACCGTTAACCTTAAGAAAAGTCACCGGAACCTTAACACCGCCATGCGCTAACACCGCGTAAGCTTGAGCTAGTTGCAACACAGTCACTGAAATTCCATAACCAAATGATAGGGTTGCCAGTACAAAGGGATTCCATACTTTAAAATTGGGCAAGCTACCGGTTCGTTCTCCTGGAAAACCACTTTGGGTAATTTGACCAAAACCCACCTGATGTAAAGTATTCCATAAATTTTCTGCAGGAAGGGAAAGAATAAGTTTTGACATTCCCATATTACTCGAGATCTGTAATATCCTAGTTAAATCCATGATCCCATTATTACGTTCATCCATAATTCGCTTACCCGCAACAATCATCCATCCGGGTGAGGTGTCAATTTGACTATTAGGAGTGAATTGATTGCTCGCTAACACGCTCGCCATACTAAAACTTTTGATAGTGGATCCCGGTTCAAATAAATCGGTCAATGCACGGTTACGGATATACCCATCTTGCGCTGTTAACCGATCATTAGGATTGTAGGAAGGCCAATTGGCCATCGCTAAAACTTCACCCGTTTTAACATCGAGCACAACCACTGATCCTGAATCGGCCTGATAGCGTTCAATGCCGGTTTTCAGTTCTCTAAATGCAATATATTGGATGCGTTTATCAATACTTAATTGTAAGTCATGTCCTTGTCTAGGTTGGCGAATTGATCGTATATCCGCAACGATATGGCCTAATCGATCCTTAATCACTTTCTTTAAACCGGACTGACCTTCTAACCAATTATTATAAGCTAACTCCAAACCTTCTTGTCCTTTATCGTCCACATTAGTTAAACCCACCACATGCGCCATGACCGGACCTTCTGGATAATAGCGGTGATATTCATTTTGTAAAAAAAGACCGGGGATTTTTAGATCTTTAACTTGCTTTGCTAAATTTGGATTTAAACCACGCTTTAAATAAATAAATTCTTTAAATTGACCGTGTAATTCTACTTCATGAATGGTTTTCGGATTAATTTGTAAAAAATGACTTAATAAAGAAAGCTGCTGTCGATTAGGTCTGAAATAAGCAGGATCAATCCAAATAGCCTCTACGGGTGTACTAATCGCTAAAGGCACACCCTGACGATCCAAGATCATACCACGATGTGTAGGAATATTTAACGTACGCACGGTTCTGGCATTACCTTGTTTACGCAAGAACTGTCGGTTAATAACAGTTAAATCAATGAGTCGACTCACTAAACCAAAAGCGATAATCATTAATATGAAAATCATAATCATTAAGCGCCATTGGTATTTCGTAACAGAAGTCAATTTATTTTTTTTAAGCGGAGGAATCTGCATGTAAATTACACCTCTTGCCAAACCAAATTAAGGACTTGCGTCGGAGGCGAACAATCAAATAACATTTTCAAACAGACTTCGTTAATAAAACCGTGTTTTTCATTTCGGGAATTCGCATTCCTAATTCTTGTTGCGCTAAGGTTTGAATCCTAACAGGTGCCACCCAGGTATTTTCTTCGAGTAGCAGTTGACTCCATTCAGTTTTTAAATTATCGCTAGTTTGTTGACTGGCTTGTAATTGACTATACAAATTACGTTGTACGGTTTTTATATAGATAACTGAAAGCGCTGAAGACAATACGGCAAGTGTTAGCAAAATAAGGCCTAACATCTTTAAGGAAATAACCCAGCTTTGACCTTGATCCCATGTCAAGGTATTTTGTGTTAAAGCTCGTGCTGCCATATTCATGATATTTTCTCCGCAATTCGTAATACAGCGCTACGCGATCGTGGATTGGCTTTAATCGCATACGCATCCGGTTTAATCCCGCGACCCAAATTTTTTAATTTAGGTCTCCATTCAGCTGTCACGAAAGGTAGCTTTTTTAATTCCACCGCTTCGTGAGCGTGCTGACGAATAAAACGTTTTACGATTCGATCTTCTAATGAATGAAAACTAATCACTAACAAACGTCCACCTAGCTTTAACACTTCTATACTTTGTTCTAAGCAGATCTTTAAATCTTCTAATTCATTATTAATTCGAATACGTATTGCCTGAAAGGTTTGTGTAGCGGGATGTTTATGCCTCTCCCAACGCGGGTGGGCTAATTTCACCACATTCGCTAAATGAACCGTTGTTACAATAGGTCTTAATTTTCGTTCTTCGCCTATTGCTCGAGCAATACGTTTTGCATAACGTTCTTCCCCATAGTCCTTTAAAACTTGTGCAATTTCCTTCTCATGTGCACAAGCTAGCCATTCTGCTGCGCTGATTCCGGTTTTTGGATTCATACGCATATCCAATGGCCCATCCCGTAAAAAACTAAATCCTCTCTCTGCCTGATCTAATTGGGGTGAAGAAACCCCTAAATCTAATAAAATTCCTGATACTCGCCCTAAAATCCCTGAAGATTCTGTTATCTCTTTTAAATTTTTAAATGAACCTTGATAAATTTTGAAACGCTCATCTTGTCCCCATTCCTGCTTTGTATAAGCAACTGCTGCGGGATCTTTATCGATAGCAATTAACCTTCCCTTTTTTCCTAGATAACTTAAAATTTTTCTAGCATGTCCGCCGCGCCCAAATGTCGCATCGATATAAATGCCTTCCCTATCAATCGCTAAATTTTCAATAACCTCTGCAAGTAAAACCGGCTGATGTTGTTCTTGTTTTTGCATCTCTGTTGCGCCTACAACGCTAAAGTCTGTAGTTCATCTGGCAGATCTCCGGGCTTAACAGTGTCTAAAATCCATTGGGTGCGATAATCATTCCACTCACTAGCACCCCAAAACTCAATCCTTCTACCTTGACCAACAACCATAATTTCTTTTTCTAAATGCGCATAATTTCTTAATAATGCAGGCAATAAAATTCGACCATTTGTATCTAAATCCAAATCTGTTGCGTGACCTACCAATAAACGTTGAATACGACGCACTGCGGGATTAAAACTGGGTAAAGCCTGCAACTTTTCTTCGATGATTTCCCATTCATGTATAGGATAAAGCAATAAACAAGGAGACTCGGTATCGATGGTGAGTACTAGCTGAGGTTCTTTATCAGTAGGTAGTAACTGTCGATAACGCACCGGTAACTTGATCCGGCCTTTCGCATCGATCACTACCAAATTTATACCCCGAAACATAATTTATCCCATTTTTGCCCACATTTACCCATTTTTCGCCACTTAATTATACTATAGGAATCAGAAATGCTTCTTGTCAAGCATTAGCTGGACGAGCTTAAATAAATGTGTTTTATAAGCACAAAACGAATAGATAGATTAAAAATTTAGCGAATTTATTGCCTGACCGGTAATAGATAGAAACGTTATAGAAAAGAGAGTTAGCCGATAAGCCGGGTTCTGTCGTGGACAGTCATTCATCTAGGATATACGTCACCATATATCTCAAGCGACCTACCCGAACCCAGCATGGACCATGCCTAAAAGGTTCCTATTTGGTCTTGCTCCAAGTGGGGTTTACCCTGCCATCACTGTTACCAATGATGCGGTGTGCTTTTACCACACCTTTTCACCCTTACCTAGCTACATACTTCGCACTTGACATTGGCTGGCTTGTCGCTCAACTCGTAACCTCATGTAATACACTCCAGTTATTCATTCTCGCGATGCCTTGACAAAAATCCGATGGCTGTGTGAGTATTATCGTTTCACCCAAGGTGACACGCAGCTTAGGTGGTATATTTTCTGTGGCACTTTCCGTAGGCTTACACCCCCCAGGCATTACCTGGCACTTTGCCCGATGGAGCCCGGACTTTCCTCTGTAGAAACTACAGCGACTGTCTAGCCAACTCTACTTAAGCTTAGCGTACTATTTTTTCGCAGTGCATTCCAATACAATTAAAAAGTTTTATTTTAAGTCAAAAACCATAATACTAAATCGTTTAACCATAAAATTAGGTTGTAACGTAGGTTTAGCAAGGAGTCTAATGAAAAAACTCTATATAGGTCTAATGTCAGGTACGAGTATGGATGGGATGGATGCTGCCCTAGTCGATTTTTCTACTCATCAGCCGAAGCTATTGGCGAGCTATAAATCCCCTTTAAGCCATGGTTTGCGCGAAGATCTTAGCAAACTCTATAACACAGACTCAATCAACATTGTAAAATTTGCTGAACTTGATCAAAAAATTGCCTTAGTTTCAGTCGATACGATAAAAAAATTATTAGCTGAAAATAAATTTTCTTCTCAAGATATCTCAGGTATCGGAAGTCATGGTCAAACTGTTTTTCATTATCCTCATCTATCAAATTATGCATTTACGATACAAATTGGTGATCCCAATATTATTGCCGAACAAACGGAGATAACAACGGTCGCGGATTTTCGTCGCCGCGATATGGCAGCAGGCGGTCAAGGGGCGCCGTTAACATCTGCCTTTCACAATACTATTTTTCGAACTAAAAAAGAAGATACTATCGTTTTAAATCTCGGTGGAATTGCTAATATCACTTATTTAGCGGCTGATTTAAAAAAACCGGTTTTAGGTTTTGATCCAGGGCCAGCTAATTGCCTACTCGATCAATGGATATATCATCATCTTAAGCAATGGTTTGACGAAGATGGGGCTTGGGCCGCCAGTGCTAGTTATGACCAAGCATTATTACAACAATTTTTGAACGATCCTTACTTTCAATTAAATCCTCCCAAAAGTACTGGCCCTGAATATTTCAATTTAAAATGGATTAATAGCCAACTCGCTACACTCAATCGACAATTATCACCGGCTAGTGTGCAAGCAACACTTTGCGAAATGGTGGCTATTAGCATTGCCAAAGCCGTACAGGGTTTTAAAAGTACCCAAGGCATTATTTTGCTCTGTGGAGGAGGAAGTAAAAATACTTATTTACGAAAACGTATACAACATCATTGTCATTTGCATCAATTACTATTAACCGATGACCGAGGCGTGCCGAATGATTGGGTCGAAGCGATGGCATTTGCCTGGATGGCAAAAAAAACTTTGGAGGGCATAACCAGTAATCTTCTCGAAGTAACGGGTGCTAAAAACCGAACGATACTCGGTGGAATTTACCTTAAAAACTGGGGAAATTGATAATTTTCAAAAAAATGATCCTCAAATTACAAAATAATCCCCATTTCTACCCTTTTTTAATATTGTCGAAAGGAATTAAAAAATGTCAAATTTTTTGACGAGCTTTTTTCTATAAAATCTATTGCATACCCCTGGTAGGTGCGATAGGTTCCTGATAAGCATTTAGTAGTAGTCCCATCCTATTCTAATAATTATAATAGAGGTAGAGAGGAGGTAGGTGAATTTGAATAATTTACTAATAGTAGCTAGCGGTCTTTTTAAAAAACTCTTAATTACTATTAAACCCACTCTTAATCTCTTTGATTTATCATAATTTAAAACCTATAACAACACTTAATGAGCGTATAAAAGATGCTAAAGTATTATTTTATATGCCTTAAACCCTTGGGATTATTATTATAATTGTTGGCCAACATCTTCTAAGTTTTTTCGATATTAGCACCACCGCTTATATAAAACTCGCGGGTGGAGAGTCATGATTACTTTAACTGCTTGGAAACTATTACAAAACAATAATATCACCGTCTAATGACAAATCTATCGTAATACCCATGGTTGTTCCTATCTGTATAGGAGGTTTCTTCACTTTCCATCCTATTAATGACTACTGCTAGGCTTCCCTTTGAGCTCTCAACGGTATTTTTTTATGTGCTACAACAGTGGTTTTAATTTATTTTATTATTGCAAGTAGTTGTTTTTTTTTAAAAAAAATTATCAATTTTTTTCATCCCGCCATTATTGAAATAATGTCTGTATTTTCCGCATTTATTGTTTTTTCTATCGGTATAAATATATTAATAAGTAGCTTAAAGGCTGTTTGGTAATTGGAAATGAGTAATAACCTAAATAGTTAATTCAAGGTTTAAGTGAAGAAAAAAGAGGTGTTTACGTTTATTCCAAAATTTAGTATTGACAATTTGTATAGTCAAAAATACTTAATTAAAGGTCAAATCGGTGAATTACCTAAAAGTCAGTGCGGCGCTGAAATACTATCATTGGAGCTGGCATTTCTGGATTAATTGCCGCCTATTAGTTAAAAAAATGTGGAATAATACCCGTTATTTATGAAGCTACCAATAGAATTGGTGGAAGGTTATATTCTAAACAATTTAGTTTTTCTGATTTAAAAGAAGCTAAACCTATATGCGCAGAACTTGGCGCAATGCGCATGCCCAAGTGTAGCGAATTATTTTACTACTATCTTTCTAAATTTGCGACCAAAGCCGGTAATATATTCCCTGACCCAGGATTAGTAGCTACTCTATTAGCTTTAGGGAAAGATTGTTTTATTTGGCGGGCTAATACCCATTTACCTCCCGAAATTAAACAAATTTATAAAAATCGGGAGAATTTTATTTTGCCTATTGTAATTCTGTGCATCAAAAATGGCAACAAGGCAAGCTTACTGAAGCAGCTAATCTGTGTAAGCATCTATACAGGCTAAGTATGAAAATAAAAGTTTTTACCAGGTTTTATCAGAATATACATTATTACCTGAGCATGCCAACATACCTGATTCGTTAGAAATGCTACCTCAAAAAATATGTCAGGAAGTATTCGGCTGTGTTATTGAAAACATCAATCCAAATTTAAAGCTAAATTGTCCTGCTATAGAAATTAATTATAATTATTAAATCTAAAAATTCTATTCTAGTTTATAATGATTTATTAGAAAAAAATATAACTAGTAAAGAATAAAAAGCTATCATATTTACTGGAACTTCACGTTGTGCACAGCTTATAGGATTAACCTCACCCAATCCCAATGAACAAGGATTTAGCCTGTTAGAATGCAATGTTCAACGCGCTTTAAGAGAACAAAATTTAATTAATTCCTCAGAAACTTTTTTTGTGTAAAAGAAAAATTTTGGAAAGCAGAAAAATCTCCTCAATGTATTATTTAGACGGAATTAATAAAGGAACTTATTTCTTAGATTATCCGCATACAAATTATGGTGTTATTTGTATAAGTTACACCTGGGGGAAAGACTCAGATAAAATTGCATGTTTCGATAAAGGTGAGGTTTTTTATCTCTTCAAAGAAAATTTTTTACAATTGATATCCCCTAACTTAGCTAAAAAATTAATACCCTTTAATAATGAAATTATTAATATTAATTGGCCAACTCGAAAAATACTATCATGGTGCATTCAAATTAAACCCACCTGGGCAGCTTGAAAATGAAAAGGTTTTATATATCAATATAAATCGGTAAACCCCATTCACGATACAGGGCTTTATTTGTCTGGTGATGAAATAGGTTGGTCAGGAGGCTGGGTGGAAACGGCTATATTGCACAGCTATTAATGCATCATGGGCTGTTTTAAAAAGACTAGGGGGTAAAAAGTTAAACTCATTAAGGAACCTAATGGCTCTAGTTTAAAATAGAAGTCTTAGACTATTGTTAAAATGTTAATAGATTTTAGTGAACTAAATTCATTAAGTTTATCTTTTTTCAAATAGACCTCATCCTCGTGTGACATTCTTTAAGAATTGTCATACTACTATGCCGCAAAAGAAGAACCACAACCACAAGTAGTTTTAGCATTCGGATTACGAATAATAAATTGCTCCCCTGTTAAGTCAGATTTATAATCGATTTCTGCACCTATCAGATAAACTAAACTCATAGGATCGACAAGTAATTGAACATTGATAGTATCCTTATCCGCACCCGCTGGCTTAAGGATAGTTTTGCTTATCACTGTATCGTCTTCGTTGATAGTCTCATCGAAACTAAATCCATATTGAAAACCAGAACAACCTCCACCGGTTATGAATACTCGTAATTTCAGCTGAAAATTCTCTTCCTCAGCCATTAGCTCTCCAATTTTGTTAGCGGCATTGTCAGTAATAACCAGCGCTGGCAGAGGCATTTCGGAAGAAGCTAAATTTTGTTCTGACACTTGTTCTGACATAAAAATCTACTATGGTGAAACAGCTGTTTAAAAATTATACGATATTTTGACTGTTAGGTCTAAAAATATTTTAAAAAAAACCACAAACCTTTAGCCATTAAAAAGGATTTAGCCTATACCTTGTATCTGCCTACGTAACCGTCTAAAATCCTTAGAATTTAAACTATCCGGCAACAAAACTAAAGAAATTTTGCTTTTTCTCTTATCTAAGGAAACAAAATTTAATAAGACAAAATAACGGGTACAAATACTATCATTGGCCAAACTTAACAGCTTCACTTCACCCAAGTTATTTCTTAATTGCCATTTACCTGAACCTTGTTGCCAAAACTCTATAACAGAATGTGGATTATTTAAAAGGACATGCTGGCAAAAAAGAGTCACAAAGCTCATTATGCAAGCGAAACTTAACAATAATCGAGTCCACCATGGCCAGGGTAAAAAACACAAACAAGCAATAGCTCCGCCATGCACTACTAACAGAAAAATAGCTAAATAATAAGATGATTTTATACGGTAAAAATCAACGACCGCCATTTATTTGCTCTATTAACATCTGCATTGCTACATTTTCTATGGGTTGACGCTTTATTAAGTAACAGTAAAGATCTTGATCCGAGTAGGTTAATAATCGTTCAAATAGCTTTTGATCAGCCGCGCTTAAATTTAAATAATCTTTTTCTAAAAAAGCCAATAAAACGAGATCTAATTCGAGCATCCCACGTCGACATTGCCAGCGCAAACGTTGTAATTTTTCTTGAAAATACTTCATCGTTAATAAATCAAAGATTATTTTACAAGGATATCACGAATTTGCCGTTGGCTACTATCGCCCATAACCGCATAGCCGGCAGCATGAGGTAGCTTATCTTGATAGATTGGTAAAAAATGCCGGATATAATCAGGATTAAAGACAATCGTTTTTACACCTAAGCTCGATAAAGTGACGTAATTAGCACGAATTCCTAAAGGTGTTTTTCTCAAAAAAAGTAATTCTAATTCTTGATAAAGGGGATCAGTGTTTTGTATGGTATTTTTATTGTTTTTTTCAACTAAAGCAAAGATATCACGAGTTTCAAGAATGTCATCACGATGATCTTCAGCGGATTTTGTTGGATGAACCACCAAAAATCCGGAGTTTTCAGGTAAAAAGGTTGCAAATTCTTTATTACTTTTAATACTTAAATCTAAGACTAAAGCCCGAGTTATTGCTAGAGATCCCATAAAAAACACTTCTTTGCTGGAAAAAAAACGCGTTAAGTAAGAGATAAGCTAGACAGGCAATAGCTAGCAATAACAAAGCAATCACTAATTTTAAGCTAGTCATTTTGGTCATTATATTTCCCTATTCCAACAAAAGACGAACTGAAATACTCAGCACTTGAACCTTGTCGATATGACTGTCAAATCCATTTCTTCGCTAAGTACTTACCAAAAATCTTCATGACCGAGATTATTATTTAGCAGGCCGATAGCGTTCATCATGTTTCGCAAGCACTTGTCTCACTTGCATAATACCTGATTGATCCAAACTTCCTTTAATGACCACCGATTGTCCTTCACGAAATAAATCAGGTAATCCCCCTCGGTATTCAATGAGAACGTTATGTTTTGTATCACTCACTACAAAAGAAACCAACAATTGTTGCTCATTTTGCTTAACCGTGCCTTTTTTAACCTCTCTGCCTAAACGAAAAAACCGGCCAGGTTTAAATGCCGTTCAGCAAGCTGTGTCGGTGTATAAAACAAATTAATGTTTTGCTTTAACGCATACACCGATAAACCTCTCACTAAAGCAGCCACCAGTAACATGAGTAAAACAAAATTTAAACGTTTTTTTGAAGTGCATTCATTGCATTTTTCGGATCTCTAATCTCAAAGAGCGGAGCTGCTTATATTGAATTAATGACTGCGTATGACACACTCGCAAAGAGGAGAACTAATTATCATTCACCCATTCTTTTACTTGTAGCGTTGCAAACACTTCATTTAATTGTTGAGCAACACGTAAGAAAGTTGTCCGTTTAGAAAGCTCCTTCAAACGCTGCGCACCCACATAAGTACAGGTAGAACGCAGTCCACCTAAAATATCAAGTACGGTATTTTCTACCTTTCCTCGATAAGGGACATTCACTGAACGACCTTCGCTAGCGCGATAGACATTCATCTTACCATGATGTTTATGCATCGCCTCACTCGAGCTCATTCCATAAAATCGCATAAACCATTTGCCATTTTCTTCAACCTTCTCACCCGAGCATTCTTCGTGCCCTGCCAGCATACCTCCTAGCATAACAAAGTCTGCCCCAGCCGCAAATGCTTTGGCAATATCACCCGGTGAAACACAACCACCGTCGGCACATAGATGTCCGCCTAAACTATGAACAGCATCGGCACATTCTATGATTGCAGATAATTGTGGATAACCTACTCCCGTTTTTAAACGAGTGGTACAAACAGAGCCTGGACCGATGCCTACTTTGACAATATCTGCTCCTGCCAATACCAGTTCTTCAGCCATTTCTGCCGTCACAACGTTACCGGCAATCAATGTTTTCTTCGGATACTTTTTTCGTAAAGCACGAATACTATCAACAAAACGTTGGGTATAACCGTTAGCAACATCGATACAAATAAAAGGGCTCGGTGCTATTTTGATAATCTTTGCTAAGGTATCGACATCCTCTGTTTTAATCCCTGTGGTAGGAAAACAGTAAGAAATAAACTTAGGATGTTGTTTATGGAATTTTTTCCAGTCTTGCAAACTTGCAAACTTATCAATAGCGGTGAGTAATCGATGCTTAGCTAAGCTTTTTGCCATGGCAAAGGTACCAGTATGATCCATATTTGAAGCAATGATAGGTACCCCTTTCCATGAATGACGCGAATGTTTAAAGGTATATTCACGAATTAAATCGACATCTGCCCGGGTTTTCAATGTACTACGTTTCGGACGGATTAATACGTCCTTAAAATCTAATCTTATTTCGTGCTCAATACGCATAATAAACCCCATGACTCAATAATTTGATTAAGCTAAGCTATTTCACTACCCAACGATTTGAAGTAATGCTTAGTATAAAGATGGCATATGTTATCATACCCTTATGAAAAAACCCTTAGTCTTAGTCGATGGTGCTTCTTATCTTTACCGTGCCTTCCACGCGCTTCCACCTTTAAGTAATTCTAGAGGAGAACCTACAGGTGCTGTGTATGGGGTAATTAATATGCTACGCAAGTTAATCAAGGATACAAATCCCGAATATATGGTCGTAGTTTTTGATGCTAAAGGTAAAACATTTCGTGAAGAACTCTATACCGAATATAAAGCTCACCGTCCGACGATGCCGGATGATCTACAACGTCAAGTAGAATCTCTCTACGCTATCATTCGTGGTTTAGGATTGCCACTTATCATCCATCCTGGTGTTGAAGCGGATGACGTGATAGGCACTTTAGCGGCTAAAGCTTTACAACAACAGCTACCGGTTTTGATTTCCACCGGCGATAAAGACTTTGCTCAATTAGTCTGTGAAGATATCATCTTAGTAAATACCATGACCAACTCACGTTTGGATTACCAAGGTGTTGTTGATAAATTTGGCGTTACTCCAGAACAAATTACCGATTATTTAAGTTTGATTGGTGATAAGGTGGATAATGTCCCTGGGATTCCCAACGTAGGCCCAAAAACTGCAGCAAAATGGCTTAATCAATATGGCAACCTGGAATCACTGATAAAAAACGCCAATGAAATTAAAGGTAAAATTGGAGAAAACCTGAAAGCCCATCTTGATAAACTTCCCTTATCACGGCAATTAGTCACCATTAAAACCGATGTTGACCTGGCGTTCGATTTAGAGAAATTTCAATCCAAAGCGCCTGATGTCCCTATCTTGATGAAAAACTATAAAAAACTAGAATTCAAAGACTGGTTAAGAGAATTAGAAAAAAATTTGGATCCATCCCATGCAATGCTCGACAAACCTGAAACCCAGCGAACCGCTTATTCTTTAATTTTCGACGAAAAGGCCTTTCAAACATTCTTAAAACCATTAATAAAATCAAAAGCTTGGGCATTCGATACTGAAACCACAAGTTTAGATGTCATGCAAGCCGAGCTTGTCGGTCTGTCCTTTGCCATTAAAGGTGAAAAACCAGTTTATATCCCTTTAGCGCATGATTATCCCGGGGCGCCCAAACAATTAAATAGAAATTGGGTTCTGCAACAATTAAAACCTTTATTTGAAGATCCTCAACAGATAAAGATAGGCCATAATTTAAAATATGATATGGGAATTTTGGCAAATTATGGGATACAATTACAAGGCTTGGGTTTTGATACCATGTTGGAGTCTTATTTACTCGATAGTGCAAGTAATTCACATAGTCTCGATAGCGCAGCCATAAAACATCTGGATCACAAAACCATACGCTTTAAAGAAATTGCCGGTAAAGGCGTGAAACAAAAAACCTTTAATCAAATCGCTATCGAGGAAGCGGGTCCCTATGCCGCTGAAGATGCCGATATTGCTTTACGCTTACAGGCTTCACTGCAACCCAAGTTAGAGGCTCTACCCGGTTTATCAAAGGTTTTCACGCAGATCGAAATGCCTTTAGTCCCTGTGTTATCACGTATTGAGCGTCATGGCGTATTAGTCGACACCCAATTATTACAAAAACAAAGCTGTTCTATCGCCAAACGCTTAATAAAACTGGAAGAGGAAGCCTATCGATTGGCGGGTAAACCCTTTAATTTAGGATCTCCCAAACAATTGCAAACAATTTTATTTATCGAACAAGGCTTGCCTATTTTGGAAAAAACTCCCAAAGGTCAAGCATCGACCTCTGAAAATGTTTTGCAAGCCCTTGCTTTAAAATTTCCCTTGGCCAAAGTCATTTTAAAACATCGTAGTCTAAGTAAATTAAAATCAACCTATACCGACAAACTTCCCCAGCAGATTAATTTAAAAACCGGCCGTATCCATACCTCTTATCATCAAGCAGCTGTCGTTACCGGACGACTTTCATCCTCTGACCCTAATCTACAAAATATTCCGGCACGCACCAAAGAAGGTCGAAAAATCCGCCAAGCTTTTATTGCTCCACCTGGTTATAAAATCATTGCGGCAGATTATTCTCAGATTGAATTACGTATCATTGCCCATTTTTCACAAGATAAAGGCTTACTGGATGCCTTTGCACAAGGACTTGATATTCATCAAGCAACAGCGTCAGAAGTTTTAAATATTCCCTTAAATCAGGTTACACACGAACAACGACGTAGTGCAAAAGCAGTTAATTTTGGTCTCATTTATGGTATGTCCACCTTTGGTTTAGCCAGACAATTAGACATCTCGCGCGAAGAAGCCAAAAAATATATCTATCGTTATTTTACTCGTTACCCTGGTGTAAAGGAGTATATGCAACGAACACGCTTACAAGCCCATGATCAAGCTTATGTCACGACCTTATTTGGGCGACGTTTAAATTTGGCTTTCATTAATTCCAGTGATCCTTTGCAGCGTCGCGCCAGCGAGCGTGCTGCCATCAATGCGCCTTTACAAGGCAGCGCAGCGGATATCATAAAAAAAGCTATGATCACCATTGATCATGCATTAATCCAACAAAATCTTAAAGCACATATAATTATGCAAGTACACGATGAATTGGTCTTTGAAGTCGCCGATGCTGACTTAAAACCCGTAAAACAATTAATTGAAGATTTAATGGTCAATACGACAAAGCTGTCCGTTCCACTCATGGTCGATATTCAGATAGGCTCGAATTGGGACAATGAACTGTGACTTAAAAGGTTTACTTGATTTTTACCAAAAATTACCCATTTGGTATTAACTATCGATGTTTTAAAAAATACAAAAAATTCTTTCTTTTCGCTATTTTTTTTATCCATCTTCCCTAGCATTGCGTCAGTGAACCTATAGATTACACTATAAGGTCCCTGACTCTCCTTCAATTAAGCAAACTCTTAACGCTCAAGGCTATGCCCTATGCATTTCCCATGCTAAACTTACTGCGCTTGGTTATAAGCTAAATAAATTTAAGACCAAGGCTTTTTGAGATTATATTTATATTTAAAATTTGCATGGAGAAGCTAATTATGTCTAAAGGGCAACTACAAGATCCTTTTCTAAACGCATTGCGTAAATATAAAATTCCAGTTTCAATCTATCTTATTAACGGAATTAAACTTCAGGGTTTAGTAGAATCATTTGATCAGTTCGTAGTCACATTAAAAAACTCAGTTAGCCAGATGGTCTACAAACATGCTATTTCAACAGTCGTTCCAGCAAAGAATGTTAAATTAACCAGTGTTGATGAAAATAATGATCTAGAAAGTTGTAACGTGTGTGACGAGGAGTTAGAAATCAATGACGTTTGAACGTCCTCAACGCGGTGAGCTAGCACTCTTAGTTCATATATATTTTTAAAAATATGAACCCGAAGAAATAGTAAAAGAATTTCAGGAGCTAGCTCAAGCAGCGGGCGCCCATGCGATGGGACTCATCACTGGCGGCAACGTAAGGCACAAGCAAAGTATTTCATAGGCTTAGGTAAACTAGAAGAAATAGTCGCCGCAATAACTGTGCATAAAGCACAATTAATTTTATTTAATCATGATTTAAGTCCCGCTCAAGAACGTAATTTAGAACAAAATTACAATGTCGAGTATTAGGACGGACTGGGTTAATTTTATATATTTTTGCGCAACGTGCACGTACCTTTAAAGGGAAATTACAGGTTAAAAACTAGCTCAGCTAGAGCGTCTTTCTACGCGTCTGATTCGTGGCTGGACTCACTTAGAAAGGCAGCGCGGTGGTATTGGTTTACGCAGCCCTGGTGAAACACAGTTGGAAACGGATAAACGTTTAATTCGCCAACAAATTAAAATGATAAAAAAATGCTTAGAAAAGGTTCGTACACAACGCGCACAAAGTCAACGAGCCAGAAGAAAATCACAACTGCCCTACATTTCCTTAGTTGGTTACACCAACACTGGAAAATCGACCTTATTTAATCGTTTAACGCATGCAACTGTTTTTGTCGCCAATCAGCCTTTTGCCACACTCGATCCCAGCATCCGCCGTATGTCGCTTAACAACGACCAAATAGCCATTTTGGCCTATACAGTAGGTTTTATACGTCAGCTACCTCATCATCTAGTGGTTGCTTTCCATGCGACTTCAGAAGAAACCCAACACGCTAATCTCTTATTACATCTTGTAGACGCTACCAATCCTGAGAAAAACGAATGCAATCAGGCAGTCTCGAGCGTTTTAAAACAAATACACACTGATCATATTACTCAATTGGTCGTTGTTAATAAGATTGATCTATTGGAAGATACGCCACCTCGATTGGAACGCAATGCAGCAGGTCTACCGATTAAAGTTTGGATCTCAGCTCAGTTTGGAACAGGTATTGACTTATTACGTCAAGCCATTATCGAATGTCTTATTTATCAAAATATCAGTGAAAAATCTGATCAGTTCAATTATCAAATGCAGGAGCATTGGAATCCTTCCTTGGATCGTAAACCCGTTGCTGAATTAATAGTTGCGAGAATGGCTCAGCATGCATAAAATGGTTTTCTAAGTGGAAGAAATGAAGGTATTTATCACTAAGCCTTGTTGGGTGGAAAGATATGTCTTCGAAAAACCTTAAAAAAAGCTAACAATTGGAGCCTATTATGCCCTGGAACGAACTGGGTGATTCCGGAAAAAACAAAGATCCGTGGACAGGACGACCCAAGCAAACTCCACCTGATCTAGAAGCATTTCTACGTGATTTGTACAAAAAAATCGTCGCCTTATTTAAGCTAAGAACCTTGAATAAAAAATCAGTATTTGTTCGTCCTTTTTCATTGGCAACACTTAATGCCAAGACGATGGGTCTGATTGCGGTCTTCTGTTTACTGATAGGGTTCGCTCTCGGCTTTTTTAAGGTCAATACCGATGAATCTGCCGTTATTACCCGCTTTGCTGCCTATGATAAGACCGTCGGTCCGGGCTTTCACTGGATACTTAAACCTTTCCAACACTATACAATAGTCAATTCTGGAAAAATACATAAGCTCTCCACTCGTGTTAATTTATTAACACTTGATGAGAATAAGATTCAGGTGAATGTAAATATTGATTATTCTATTGCTGATCCACACAACTTTATATTTTCCAGTACTCATCCCTTATTCAATTTGCAAGAAACCTTAGATAATGTAGTCAACCAAGTATTCAGTCAATTGACCTTAAATCAACTATTAAGTACTTCACATTATTCCTTAACAGAACGTTTACAAAAACAACTAAAAACTACAATAAACATGCAAACAGGCTTAGCTATCAAAGATATTGAATTGATATCAATCCAAATGCCTGAGCAGTTACAAGCTGCCTTTACCGATGTGGCTAATGCCAAAAGCGATAAAGAACAATTAGAGAAGCTCGCGGATATTTATGCTATGCAAATGGAACCGCGTGCGCAATTATCAGCCCGACAGCTGATAGCAGAGGCTAAAGCTTATCAACAAGAAATAGTCTTAAAAGCTAAAATCAAAATGATTCGCTTTTCAGCCTTACTCCCTGCTTATGAAGCATCCCCTACCTTGACCAAAAAACGGCTCTACTTAGCCGCGTTACAAACATTGATGGTACAGAGCAATAAATTGCACAGTGTAAATAATGCCGATAACCATTCTTATTTAGCGCTCAACTCATCCAATACAACAGCCTCTGTCAATACAGATAAATTAACGACTACTGTTATTACGAATAATGATAAAAAAGAACAGCTTAATAATAACAACCCTAGGAATAAAACTGACAATTCTATTCCTAGTAGCTATAATATTTCCGGAGGGTATGAATGATCTCATTAAGAAATAAGGTTTATTTACTCTTAGGTCTGTTAATTTGTTTATTATTTATTGCTTATCAAAGCGTTACTATCGTTCCTGAAGGCCATAATGGTCTAGTATTATCTGAAGAAAAATCAATTCACCCTGAGTCAAACTCGATTCTTAAACCTGGATTACATTTTATAATCCCTTTTTTCACGAGGCCAATATTGCTGGATAGTCGCTTGCAAACATTGATATTAAGTGAAACTAGTAATGAAAGTAATAATTCATCAGAAAAACCAATTACTATTGATTATTTTGCAAATTGGCGCGTGATTGATCCCGTACGTTATTATCAACAAACAAAAAATAATTTTCAACTTATTAAATTATTAATTAATAAGCAAATAACAACGTTATTTAATGATAAAGGCGTTCCTATGCCCTTTAGCCAACTCATCTTACATGGCTCGCCTGCGCAAATCCATGCTGTTTTGTCTATGGCTAATAAACAGCTTAAAACCGCCGGTATCCAGCTCATCGCGATGGGTTTTAAACAATTACATCTTTCTGCTGACAGTAATGCACGAATATTAAACAATATGAGTATTGAGCAAGAAAATAGTGCGGCTGCTCAGCGCGCATTAGGCAAAGCCAATGCCGAATTGATTCGCGCGAACGTAAACAGTTCAGTTAACCTCATTTTGTCTAAGGCAAAAGAACAAGCTGCAAAAATTCGTGCACAAGGCGATGCCGAGGCCGCCAAAATATATAATCAAGCCTATAATAAAAATCCTGAGTTTGCTGCTTTTTATCTCAATCTAGAAACCGCCGATCAACTGGGGCATAACAACTCATCCTTTATGAATGATTTTTTGTCCTCAAATACAAAAAATGACAGTGCCTGCTTAAAAAAGCGCATAGTCATACCAAACTCAAATAATTAACCAATTGCGTACGGATAGTCTAGAATTATGCAAAATCACTCTCTTAGTTTAGAGTGCAATCACAAATCACAATATTTATATTAAGTGAACTAAAATCATGACAAAAACTATCATCATTGTAGGTTGCCAATGGGGCGATGAAGGTAAAGGGAAAATTGTTGATCGGCTAACCCAACACGTTAAGGCTGTCGTACGCTTTCAAGGTGGACACAATGCCGGCCATACTTTAGTGATACAAGGTAAAAAAACTATTCTGCGTTTGATTCCCTCTGGAATTTTACATGACAGTGTCGCTTGCTTAATTGGGAATGGCGTGGTCATTTCACCCAAAGCGCTGATCAAAGAAATGCAAGAATTAGAACAACAAGGCATCCCTGCACTCCAACGTCTCAAGCTCAGTACGACCTGTCCTATTATTCTACCCACACACATCGCTCTCGATGAAGCTCGTGAAAAGGATGGAAAGAATGCTATAGGCACTACAAAACGTGGGATAGGACCTGCCTATGAAGATAAAGTAGCGCGACGCGGTTTACGACTTTGCGATTTTTTTAATCCGCAACAATTTTCAGAAAAATTAAAAATGCTCTTCCATTATCATAATTTTATACTTAAACACTATTATCAAGCCCCAACGATTAATTATGAGCAAGCTTGTTCAGAATTATTAGCATTTGGCAAACAATTAGTTCCTTTAATTACCGATATCCCCGCACTTTTAGCAGAATACTATCAAGCAAAACAACCACTATTATTTGAAGGTGCCCAAGGTACATTTTTAGATGTCGATCAAGGAACTTATCCTTATGTCACTTCTTCAAACACCATTGCGGGCTCTGCAGCCACAGGTAGTGGTTTAGGAATTCGTTGTTTTGATTATGTGTTAGGCGTGAGTAAAGCCTATAGCACTCGTGTCGGTAATGGTGTTTTCCCTACCGAGTTGCTCGATAAAGACGGTGATAATCTTATAGATCGCGGCAATGAATATGGAAGTGTTACTAAACGCCCGCGTCGTTGTGGATGGCTAGACACGGTTTTACTCCGCCGAGCTATTCAGCTGAATAGTGTCTCCGGTTTATGTTTAACTAAACTCGATGTCCTCGATACATTCGCGACTATTAAAATTTGCACGGCTTATCGATTAGGATCACAACTATTAACTGACTTACCTCTAAATCCAGAAGATCTTGCGCAATGCATTCCACAATATGAAGCGCTTCCTGGCTGGCAAACAGCAACAACTCCGATTAAGGAATTTACCAAGCTTCCCAAAAATACCCAAGATTACTTACGGCGTATTGAATCATCGATCGGCGTACCGATAACCATTATCTCGACTGGCGCTGACAGAGATGAAACCATCGTTTTGGATCAGATCATTTAATGACAAACTGAGGTTTTTTTAGTTCAACCTTTACTTCGATCGCTTTAGATTTTGGATGCAATCCTATCAACAACATATTTTCCTCTAATTCCTCTCGCGGAAGAAGTGGCGAAAGATCCTCTAAGGGTGGGGGATACAATTGAACCATCCCTTTGTAAAGCCAAGGATAATTTAGGGCTAAATAACTGTTCTGGATGGAATAAATACTTCGCAAATGACAGGTCCAGCTAAGCTTTGTATTTTGGGGATTTCTGATTCTACATCGGCCCAACTGCTAATAATGAACGAGGGGATATTAAAGGCTCCTGCTAGCGCTGAAAAATCAGGACAACTTACACCCGATTGCTTATTAGTCCCAGCATATCAAAGTTTCGTGGGCACCTCCTGGGAGCAACCCAATTTAACAGGTCAAGTAACTGCGTCAGGGATAACCAATCTTTTAGAAGCTATTCGATTAACTAATCCTAAAGCTAGATTTTATCAAGCGTCAAGCAGTGAAATATTTGGTCTTATTCAAGCAAAACAACAAAATAAAAAAACTCCTTTTTATCCACGAAGCCCTTATGCTGTAGCTAAGGTTTATGGACATTGGATTACAATTAATTATCGTGAAAGTTTTGGCTTGCATGCTTCAAATGGAATTTTGTTCAATCATGAATCTCCATTAAGAGGAATTGAATTTGTTAGTCGCAAAATTGCTTATGCTGTCGCCCAAATCTACTTAGGTCTAGCTAAACAATTATGCTTAGGTAATATTGATGCCAAACAAGACTGGGGATTCGCTGGTGACTATATTGAAGCAATGTGGCTAATGCTACAACAAGATACTCCGGATGATTACGTTATTGCGACGGGGTATAGTACTACCGTCAGAGATTTATGTTAATTAGCCTTTAACCACGTAGACTTAAATTATCAAGATTATCTTGCTATTGATCCCATGTTATTTAGACCTGCTGAAGTAGATGTATTGCTGGGTGATCCAACTAAAGCCAATAAAAAACTTTGTTGGAAAGCAAAAACACACTTAACTAATTTAATAGGAATGATGGTTGATAGTGGTATAAATCGCTTGAGAGATAAATAATGACCTTAATTTCTTACGCACAAAATTTTGAAGATGTTATGCTTTGGCGTGCATTAAAACACATTCAAAAAGGATTTTATGTGGATGTGGGTGCTTTTTGTCCAAATAAAGACTCAATAACTAAATTTTTTATACACATAAAAATTGGAATTGGCATTAATATAGAACCGAACTTTGTACAACATAAAGAATTTTTGATCCATAGGCCTAGAGATATTAATTTACATCTCGCAATTAGTAATCAAGAAGGTTATTTGAAGTTCAATGTAGTAAAAGATCCAACACTTACTCCGACGGGTTTATCAACATTTGATAATAATATCGCTCAACAACATGTAATAAAAGGTTGTTTAGTAGAAATTGAAAAAATAAAGGTAACTACCTTAGCAGCTATATTTAAAAAATATATACAACCCAATCAAGAAATACATTTTTTAAAAATCTATGTCGAAGGTTTTGAAAAAGAAGTTATTCAGAATAATAACTGGAGTCAATATCAACCCTGGATAGTATTAGTTGAAGCAATTTCCCCTATTGATTACCAAGAAACTTATTATAATTGGGAACACTTATTAATAAATTCAGGTTATTGTTTTGTGTATGCTGACCAATTAAATCGTTTTTATATTAGCCCAAAGCATCCTGAACTTCGTTCCGCTTTTAATTATCCTCCTAATTTTTTTAATGGGTTTTCAATTTATAACCAAGCAGAATATTTTATATTAAAAACAATCAGATTAATAAAATGAGAATAAATTCATTACTGCAAAGTACTTCTTGGAAAATTACTCGTCCATTACGTGAGTTGAATATTATAATTAAATTAATAATATCTCATTTAAAAAAGATGTTTCATTATTTCCAAATAAAAAATTTTAAATTTTTAAAACTTTGAGTTATGAAAAAAACGTATATTTTGGTTGGATATGCATAAATTGCTGGTCGAAACAGAACTTAAAAGACTTCGAATGTTAGGTTATGAAGTGTTTAATCCTCCTTATTTAAGTTCAGTTATTGATCAATCTACAGTTATGGATTGGATACCTGCAACCGATCCAACACTGCCTGTAGAAGCCATCGCTATTCTTTCCAGAACTAAATTTTTCTATAACCCTATTGCACCTGAAGCAGCAGAAATTCTAAATCATTTTTTTGAAATAGCCATAGTTACTATTGATCCTAATTGGTTGAAAAATTTCCTGAAGGCTTACCATGGAAAGGTAATTTATAGAGTTTATGGTCAACCATATCGTTTATCTGAATATGTGGTGAACACTCATATACTCGATCTTATTTCCGAGCATGAAAATTTTTGGTTTTGTCCTCATCATGAAGAAACCTTTAATGTTGAAGATTCCCGGCTAAAATGTTTAAACACTCGGGTAATTCCTTATTGCTTATCAGATAACATTATGGAATTGAAAGATCAGTGGATATTTCGAGACCCCAATCAAATTAACGAACCAGAGTATAACAATATGGGGTTAATGTGTCCACGCATTTTAGATAATCCCTATTATAATTACTATTATAAACTCATAAAAAAATATTTTTTGTCCGATCAGTTCAAAATATTTAGTGTACAAATAATTCCTATATCCTACTCTCAAGTTCTTGGAACTTTGGAGCGAAAACATTTTCTAAAACTTTTTAGTAAACTTAGAGGATTTATTTATCATTACCGTGAATCCACCACCTGTTATCTACCACCCATTGAATTCATGACCTTAGGTGGACCTGTTATTTTTTTAAAAGGTAGTTTACTGTCCCGATACTTTAAAAGTTCATCGACACCCGGTGAAACTGCAGATTTGCCCGGTCTTGCCAAACTGGTACAACAATTAAAAAAAGAGAATTATACCCTGAGTAATGAAATCATAGAAAGCCAAAAACACGTGAGAAAACTGTATGATCCTAATTACGTATGGCCTATTTTCCCATGAACGAAATTTTAAATACTGAACACACTCCTGCCCCAGGTTTACTTTATAATAAAAAAATCACAAAAAAAGAAAATTAAATAAAGATTTTTAAAATAAAGATTCAATTTTAATTGTTTTTTCATAAGCTTGGCCCTAATGTAGAAACAGGGCAGGAGTTAAACTATTATTCGGCTGAGGGTATTATACGTGTTATAGCCTTGATGGTTAGAGCACTAACTCAGTATGCTTCAGTTATAGTTACTAGCTATCGCTGCGACTTTGGTAAAATTCATGGTTTTTTTGCTGCTCATATTAATGACTACACAAAACTAAAAATACTTATACTGGAAAAAGAACCTGAGAATATTTATTTAAAAAAATAGCATTTTAAAACTATTTTTGTATTTTCAGTTTTCTATTGGATAGATTACTAATATCCTATCATAATCCTATATTAAAGTTATTAATAAAGATCAAGATATCTCGCATATAATAATTCCAAATTATTGTTTGTTTCCTGAAGCATGTGCAGCAAACAAACCTATTCTTTTATATCTTACAGACTACTTACCACATTTTTACAAAGGCCCTCTTGAAATGGGAGATCATTGGACATGGTGTTATATTGGAAAGAAATTAGCTAAAAAAGCTAAAATAATTCTAACTAATTCTACGTTTACAAAAAATTATCTATCATATTCTGCGTTAAAATTAAAAAAAGAAAAAAGAACTTCCTCCTTTATTCATTTTTTATCCTACACGTGATAGAACCTCCAAGCGGCTGAATAATTTCTCAAGGTGCTTAGACATAGTGAACCACCGTTTGAAAGCAAATGGAGAAATAAGGCGAGTTTACGGTGTACTCACTACAAAATTCAAATCAAAAGAAAATGATAATAAATACCTCATAAGCTTATTCACTCTACCAGATCCCCTATTAACAAAGGTCTACCAACTCGCTAGCGCATTGGTTTTTACGTCAGAGAATGAAGGTAATTTTCCCACACAAATTAATGAAGCACTTTTTCTTAATACGCCCGTTATAGTCACCAATATCCCACAAATTACAAATGAACTGGGCCCAATTTCTAATTTCTTACAGTTGATAAAAGTAGGTGATTGTGAAAAATTCGCCGATGCGATTTTGTACACAATTGATAACCGAAAGAAAGTTTTAAATGTTCAACAAAAGGCACGTGAATATTCTATGAAGCATTTCAGCTGACCAGTTTTCTAATAATTTTTTAGAAGTTTTTTCTAAAAACTTTACCTCATTAACTAAGTAGGAATCACTTTGATAGGATATAAAAAAATTGAACATTGCAGAGTTTCAGGGGATAAAAATTTGATTAGCATATTACATTTGGGAGAACAGGCATTAACAGGTGTTTTTCCAATTAGTAATACAGAAAATATAACAACTGCTCCCTTAGAGTTAGTAAGGTGTCCATCAAGCGGTCTTTTACAACTTAACCATTCATGTAATCTTTCTGAAATGTATGGTGATAACTATGGATATCGTTCAGGTTTAAATCAATCAATGGTTGAACATCTAACACAAAAAATAAATTGTTTAGCTCGATTAGTAAAATTGGAAAATGGAAATACCGTTTTAGATATTGGTAGTAATGACTGTACTCTGCTTAAGGCTTATTCAAATGAAAATTTAGAACGAATTGGCATCGGCCCGACAGGAAAAAAATTTCTTCATATTATCCCAAAAACATTAAATTAATTCCAGATTATTTCAGTGCTGCTAACTTTTTTTCTACTACCAATCAACTTACAAAAATTGTGACATCAATTGCAATGTTTTATGACTTGGAAAATCCTATTCATTTTGCCCAAGAAATTGCATCAATTTTAGCAAACGATGGAATCTGCTGACATTTTGAACAAAGTTATATGCCCGTCATGATTCGATTAAACACTTATGATACTATATGCCATGAACATCTAGAATATTATTCATTAAGTGTCATAATGAAAATTTTAGATGCTTCAGAATTAAAACCAATTACCGTAAGCTTAAATAATGTTAACGGCGGAAGTTTTGCAATTACAGCAACAAAAAAAATAATAACACATTTAAGCCTGATTTTGCTTTAATCGATTGGCTTTTAGAGCCAGAAGATAGTATGGGATTTTCAACAATTAAACCCTATCAATTTTTTAAAAATCAGGTATTTGAGCACAGAGACAAATTAAAAAGACTCATCAATATACTTATCGCAGATGGAAAAAAATACTTGGTTATGGTGCATCCACTAAAGGAAATGTTTTGTTACAATTATGCGGATTTAGCTCATCAGAAATTCTAGCTATTGCTGAAGTCAATACAGAAAAATTTGGACGCTTAACTCCTGGAACTCATATTCCGATCATCTCTGATGAAGAAGCAAAAAAATGGACCCTGATTATTTTTCAGTTTTGCCATGGCATTTTAAAGAGAGTATCTTACGAAAAGAAAAATAATATTCTGCTCGAGGAGGAAAATTTATTTTTCCTTTTCCGTTAATTGAAGTTATATAGTAATCTTTTATAAGGACTTAACGTGATAAGAAATATTTTTATTGATTCAAAAAAATATGTTATTGAAGGAGATACGCAATATTTAGGTGGAATCAATGAGCACTTTGAACAAAGTACAATTGATATTTTTAAAAGCTTTTGTCAAAATAATTTTTATACTTTAGATATAGGCGCCAATATTGGTATAACTTCAATAGCCCTTGCAAATATTTGTAAAAATAGTAAAATTATGGCTATCGAACCTGTGCCAGCCACGTTTAACCTACTTAAAAAAATATAAATCAATCAGGTTTAAAAAATATTAAAGAGTGCAATTTTGCTCTAGGAAATAAGGAAAGCGTCTCTATTATGCAGGGCTCTTTCTTAGCAGGTTCTTTTATAGCAGACTCGTATCCGTTAACATCTCAAGAATTCAGCGCCAAGGTTCCTGTCAAAACTTTAGATAACGAATTTAATTCTTTCAATATGCATCGCTTAGATTTTTTGAAGATAGATGTTGAAGGATATGAACTATTTGTAATTGAAGGGGCTAAAGAAAGTTTAAAAGAATTTAAGCCCATTGTTTATCTTGAAATGAATCATTGGTGCCTTAACGTCATTCAGCGAATTACTTTGCCTGAGTTTCGCGAGCGCCTATTATAGCCATTTTTCCTTTTGTTTTCGCCATTGAAAATTATTCTTTTTTAGATTTTACCTGCCCAAATCAATTTCACCAAATTGCCCATGCTCATCTTATTTATTTTAAATATTTAAACCTTATCGCTGGATTTAATAAAGAAGAATTATTACAGAAACTAGAAAAATTTTCGAAATTAGGTCTTGTATCAGAAATAACTTAAAAAAGTCTATTAAAAAACTAATATTTATAGCAGTTAGTTTAAAGATTTTCTAATTTATCATATTCTTTGAAGCCTTCTTCTAGAGGGCCAAAATATTTGAGTTTTCCTTTCTCTAAGAGCGTCACCTTGTTACAAAGTCTTCGGATAGTATCATTAGAATGAGATGCTAACACCATAATGCTAGATTGTTCAATGAATTCAGTCAATCGTCCTTCTGCTTTCTTTTTGAAGTTAGCATCACCTGCTTCAATCATTTCATCCATTAATAAAATATCTGGTTTTATACAAGTAGCAACAGCAAAAGCTAACCGTAATTGCATTCCTGTAGAATAAGTACGAATAGGTACTGATAAATACTCACCTAATTCAGTAAAATCAGCGATTTCTTGCATCTTGGCTTGAATCTCTTTTTGAGTTAAACCTAACAAAATGCCACGCACTAAAATATTTTCATAGCCTGTCGACTCAGGATTAATTCCTAACATGACATTCAAAAGCGGAGATACTCTACCTTCAATACCTATATTTCCCTGAGAAGGTTCATAGATCTTAGCAAGTACGCGTAATAAAGTACTTTTTCCTGCCCCATTGTGACCAATCAAACCCACACGATCACCATGCTCTAAGGTAAAAGTAATATTATCTAACGCTTTAACGATAACGGTATGTTCTGTTTCTTTACGTAAAGCACCACCTGTTAAACGGAGAAAACATTTTCTAATTGTTCGGGCATTGAGGTGATAGATAGGAAAATCAATCGTTAAAGAGTTAAGTTTTATTAATGCCATTACAAAATGCTCATTTAAAGCCAATATGCAATTCTAGCACGGTAGCGGCTGAATATGATAAACGCAGAAAAAATACCTAAAACAGTTAAGCCTAGGGTTGTAAATAATGCATAATTGGAAGGCAAGCTTCCTAATAAAGGGCTTCTAAATAATTCCATGAATTGGGCAAAAGGATTAAGGTCAATAATATAATGATAGCGTGTGGGTAAAATAGTAGGTGACCACATAATAGGAGTTAAGAAAAAAACCACTTGTATTAAACTGGTGACTAATATCGGTATATCTCGAAATCGCGTTCCAAAAAGTGCAAGTATCATACTGTATGAAACAGCATTAACCCAAAGCACTAATAAACTGACCAAGATAAATAAAGTATTCCAGTTAATTTTCAGATGAAAAAAAAATATTAAAGGGACTAATACTAAAATATTATGAAAAAAAATAATAAAATTCCGCGTAACGGACTGCAATATAAAAAATAAATACGGCTGTTTCATTTGCTTAATAAACTGATCCGCAATGACAAACGTCATGGTTGCATCATTAACGATCAACGAAATTAAATTCCAACCCAAAATACCTGTCGCAAGAAAAGGATAATAAGTAGCTAAATCCATTTTAAATAAGTGGCCATATAATATGCCCATAGTATAAATAGTGATAGCCATACTGATGGTAATCCAAAAAGGACCCAATGTTGAACGGCGATAACGTAATTTTACCTCATGCCAAGCCAATAATAACCAAATTCGCCAAGCTTTTAACGCTTTGGAGACATCATCAAAAGCAAGAAGATAGTTTTTATATAAGACCGTTTTAAGCATAATCACACTGTTATGTTCTGTAAACATAAGTATTTAGCGTTGAATATACGCAGCTCTTCCTATCTCGTCAACTGCACTACTTCCCTTTATTACAAGAGTTTCGCTCTGCTATATAAGGATTTAAACTAGAGGGGGAAGAGAAAAGGCTAAAAAGGAAAGAAGGTATCCGAATTTAAGTATACAAA
>CAYQIE010000087.1:0-2597 GCA_964417505.1 Rickettsiella sp.
TTACGGGATATATTACTCTTTGCTTTATTATTCATGTAAGATCTCCTAGAATGACTTAAAGGTTTAACAGATTTGTCAACCTAGCTGATGACTTCCACAAAGCCAAGCGTTAAAGTGGCGTAAGATCTGAGATTGTGTTTTACGTGCATTTGGATTAGCTTTGTTCCAAGCTTGTATTTGATGGAGCTCTTGTAAAACATTGATCTTTGAATAAGCTTTTTTCCATAGATTGATATCCTTTTCTCCCACTTAAACACGTCATTATTTTTAAGTGGAATATAGATAATTTCTTTGTCTAGATCAGAATCTGCGCCACTTTTTTTATGAATCAATAAGGGAATTTTTGAGTTGCTGCTGGGCGAGCCGTCGTTTATCGACGGCTCGCCAACAACATCCTGTTCCTGATCCTGTTTCTGATCCTGTTCCTGGTTGTGCAAGGGTTGCGATAGCGTTTCTAAATGGTTTTGAAGTCCTTTATTTAAGTATTTTGTTTGATCTAATAAGATTTTTATTAAGGGTTTGAAGATTGTTGATAGGGATGGAGCTCGATTGAAAAGCTTAACTATGCTTTTACCTTGTTTGGGGTTTTCAATGGGATTCCATACTAAAAAATGCTGGATACAGACCCAATCTAATTTATCATCACGGCTTAAAAATCTAATTTGCACCAATTCAGTAAATGCTTTACCAACTGTCTACACGTCCCATTTCAAATTTTCTGCCACATAACCAATGGGTAATCGAAAACAACCCGACATATTAGTATGTGGTCCAGTCAATAAATAAACTGCCAATAATTTGGCATGAGTCGACAAATTTTGGAGTGACAAATCAGACCAAAATTAAGTTTTCACAGAACCGTATTCTCTCATTTTGAATTATTTCCTTTTTTAGATTGATAAATAACAGCAAGAATTTCTTTGTTTATTAAGTGTTAATATTTTTTGTTGTTTTTTGTGAGTGAAGCGAGTTAGTAACGCCGCAGCGGAAGTTCTTAGTGATTTTTCGTTAACCGCTTTAATAAGTTCAGAACTGCCAAATAGTTGAATTTTTTCAGCTTGGCGATAACTATCTTTAAACCAAATCTGAGTAAAGCAGCGATTAATTGATCTGTTCTTCCTTTTATTTCGTCGAAATTTCGACGAAAAGGTTTATGAAAGCGAGGACCTTGGCGATTTCCTAAATATTTTTTCATCGCAATTCCAATAGCAACTCGCTCGCAGATTAAAAAAGTTTGAACCAATGCAGCGCAGCTAGCTCGTATTTTTTGGTTAACAGATCAGATAAGGAAAATAGCCAAGCAGGAACCATTTTTTATTCTGTTGTTGGTAAACCAAATAAGTATTTGGATTAGCTATGAGTTGTTGATTTTCATCGATAATAATGGGTCTGAATCAAGTTCTCTCGAAGAAGCCGAATTATACCTTGCAAAACGTACCGAAGAAATAAGACAAGCTAAAATTTATGGTGTTAGGCCAAAGCGGATTTTTCGTGAAGCGGCTACTAAGTATTTAGAAGCGAATCAACATAAGGCAAGCCTTTATGTTAAGGCAATGCATATAAAGATTCTAGATAATTTTATTGGAAATTTATCATTAGAATCGATTCATATGTGTAATCTTCAGAAATATATTAAGGAGCGGGAGAAGAATAAAGTGAAGAAAAGAACGATTAATTACGGATTACAAGTTGTGCGACAAATTTTAAATTTAGCTACTAATGTATGGAAAGATGAAGATAATCTAAGTTGATTGCATAAAGCATCTAAGATTGAGTTATTGCCAGAAACTGATAGAAATGAATCTTATCCTCTGTCACAGAATGAGCAAGTAAGATTATTCAATGAACTTCCACCTCATTTGAGAAGAATGGCTTTATTTGCAGTTAACACAGGATGTCGTGATCAGGAAGTTTGTAATTTAAAGTGGGAATGGGAAGTTAAAATACCAGAAGGATCGGTATTCATCCTCCCTGCATGGCGAGTGAAAAATCGTAAAGATCGGTTAGTCGTTTTAAATGAAGTAGCTCATCAGGTTATTGAAGAAGTACGAGGTGCTCATCGGGACTATGTTCTTACTTATAGATATAAGCCAGTGACACGGATGTTAAATTCAGCTTGGATCAAAGCACGTAAGAGGGCAGGATTTCCTCATGTTAGAGTCCATGATCTGAAACACACCTTTGGTCGGCGGTTGCGTGAAGCTGAAGTGAGCTTTGAAGATCGACAGGATTTGCTTGGGCATAAGAGTAGCCGTATCACTACGCATTATTCACAAGTATAATTGGGTCATTTAATTCCAGCAGCCAATAAGATCTGTGGGGAAGAAAAATCTCAGTTGACTGTACTTCGTTTAAAAAGAAAAATGACAGCTCCCGCAAAAATCCCGCACGGGAATTTGAGGGAAAGTATAAAAGTGATGTAAGTGTTTGATTGTTCTGGTGGCCGAAGGTGGAATCGAACCACCGACACAAAGATTTTCAGTCGCCAACTTACGCGTTAAGTTATTGAAAAAACGACATTATTATAAACCGGACGATCCTTACAACTGTATAATAATGGCCATATAGGTCATGTTCAGTCGCGCAAAAGTCGCGCA
>CAYQIE010000088.1:0-40253 GCA_964417505.1 Rickettsiella sp.
TACCCGATATTGTAAACGGGGAAAGTATTTTTTGGAGGCCGTTAAATTCGCTTCTTCCATTATATTGATGACTTAATTGACGACACTCCCTAGTTTATTTACATCAGACTCATAAATTTCTATTCTAGCCAAACGCTCTAACTCTTCATTCAATAATTCTTCCCGGAACAATTTTTTTTAATTCTACCAGGAAGTTTAATTTCTAAATTAATATTATTTAATCTTTTAATTTCCTTAAAATACAAATAGGGGGAACTAATGTCGTAACCAATACCATCTTCATCAAACTCAATTATTCGAGGTTTAATTTTTTTTATAGTTAGCCGGTCTATTTATAGATTGTTCTAATGGAGTTTTTTTAAAAAAAGGGGGTTGATTGGGTAAACCTGCTTCCTTTGCCAATTCAACTGCAGATTGTCAATAAATTCATTTTTAAAGGTAATGGAAAGCTTCGATAGAGATTTTCCACAAGAAGATACTAATTTTTTCGATAAATCTCCAAAAAAGCCTATAGATTCACCATGTTTATCAATAAACTTTTTTAATGCTACTTGGGCATCCTGATCGTCTGTTTTATTATATACTTTCAGAAGATAACCAATTTCCTCTATTTCCTTCTTAGATAAATCACTCCATTTATTTATTAAATTAGTCAAACAATTCTCTATTAAATTCGTCTTATCTTCACCAGCTTTGTTTTTAAAAAATTGATAAATTGTATCAATAATAATTGCTAAAAATTTAAAATTATCCGACAAAGATTCATTATTAATTCTCTGTAATTCTTTATTGAGTTGCTGTTTAATCCATATATCAAAAGGTTGACGATTTGTTATTTTTTCAATAATGACATTACTTTGTTCTTTAATTTTTTTAATTATAGCGCCTACTTCTATTTCAAGAGTCATTTAAATTCTCTTTATTTATTTTATTATTATAATTTACACAAAAAAATTTTATTGTTATTTTTTTATATATTAAATGACCAAGATAAAGCTATCACGCACACAACGTTATCGCTGAACCCGTCATTAAATTAACTTTTAGCTGAGATGAAATTTTATCAAACAATCCATTGATTGGAGTGCATAAGTGAGGAGCATAATTACTTTCATTTAGACTCTCCTCTATTTTTTGGTTTATTGATTCTAATTTCCCAAATGTGAGGACTATATAACTTTTAAAACCCTTCAGAATCTCAACAATAGGTTGGTTTTTATATAGAAAAAAACCTTTTGATAATATTATTACGTTTTCAAGAAATTCATCTTTGTTATCTAAGGTTAAGATCTTTAATTTTTCAGTTGCGTTAATGATTTCAGGCAAACATAATTGCTCCGCTCAGCTGTGGGCAAAAGCGGTCTTATCCCTCCAAGGCCAGCATACAATACCAAAGGTAAACAACAATGCCCAAAAACTCTGTTTCAAGATAAAATCAGTAATTTCGTTGAAAGCTGGAGCATCACCTAATTTAGCTTTAATTTTTTTAATCGAAAAATCAATATTAATACCCTCGTGTCAATACTTTTTTGGCAAAAACTAGGTTTATTGTTTTCTAATTTTGCTAACCAATAACCTTTTCTTTCTGACATAGCATTTATATTTTCTAATTCATCAAGTGTTCTGCGAATGAATGCGCTAAAGTTTTCATCGATATTAGAGCGAAGGGCATCTACTAGAAGTCCTGGATTTTGATTTAAATCTATCAAAGGAGTATCAATTCTAGTATCGGATTGTTCAACGAGATAATTAAGTTTTGATTTCCATATATCTAATTTTTTTTAATTGATGATAGATCAGCTTTAGCTTTTATTAATTAGTCCTTAAGATCAAGCCCGTTCTCAGTAATTTCTTCATTCCCTTTTAGATCGGGATTTTCGGTTTTTTTATGATAAATTCCTTTAGTCGTTCGGTACTTGTTCCAGCAATTACTCTTAAGTTTTCTGTCGCATTTGTAGCCAATACTATTGCATTTACTTTTAAACCACTTGCTTTACTGTTTAATTCTTTAACCCTTTTCCAAAAATTAAGCGAAAAATGAACATTACTTTCGGAATTTTCATCTTTTTCGAAAATTTGAGATTTAGTTTCATTAACCTTAATCATTAACTTTTTGTTTTCAATTGAAGCAGGGAAACAAATACTAATATCAGATTCTTATCGTTTGTCTGTTGACAGATTAGGCAAGGGCTCTTTTAATTCTAACTTTATTTTCGGTATTCTTTCTCCAAATTCTTTTTCAAATTCTAGTAAATAATCACTTAAACTTTTTGGACTCAGTATATTATTTCTAATACTCGAAAATCCATTTTTAGATACTAATTCATAACATTTAAGTGATCGAAAAACCAAAATCAACAGTTGTGTAAAATCATCAGCATCGATTACTTGATCTTTGATGCAATTAGTAATTAATTCTAGATTAAACTGCATCAGTAATGATTTATCACAACTTCTTATAATCAAAGATAATTGATTCAACAAATCTTGGAAAACTAATTTCTGATTTAATTCATTAACTATTCCATAAAAATCCTTCTTGATATCTTTTTCAGGAAAATTATTTATAACCCTTAAATGTTCTGGTTTAAAAGCATGATGGTCATTAATTAACAATTTTAATAAATCTAAAACATCTATAAAATCTTTATTGAACTTAAGAAGTTCAGTAGTCTTTTCTAATAGTTTCATAGTTAAATCAAAAACTTTTAATTTAAGATGAATGTTATGAAAATTTAAAATCTTAAAAATAAAGGTTTTTAATTCATTGTAGTTATCTTTAGTTAAATCATATATTTCATTGGCATATAAAATATCTAAGTTAAGCCTTAAAGTAGCCAATTTTTTCTTGTAAGAAGATAAGAATTTCTATGCAAAATAAGGTGATTAGGTAGATCTTTTTCGATTTTTTGACAAACCTTTATTTTATTTTCAAGGCATTGAGTTACCCTTTCGATAAGAAATGAAGGAGTCTTTAAAAAATTAAGCTTGCATTCATTTTTAAGACAGCTCAGCAAATAATCACGTAACTTTTCATTTTCTATTTCTTTAATCAGACATTTAAATTTTTCAACATTCATAGCTCCGCCTTAGCGTTATATTTTTTACAATTAAATTTTCCGTAAAATTCTTTTAGAGTAGATTACATGCAACGAGTAGGTCTAGGCAATCCTGCCAACCTACTTGCTTGCTTAAGTATACCTTGAGGGAATAGATTATTGAGATAAATACTGCAGGCTTTGTCAGAACCTAATTGTACCGATAATTGATTGACCAACATTCTGATCGGTGGAGTTTTATGGTATTGCTGATAGAAATTTCGCAAAAAATAGATAACATGCCAATGATCTTTAATAAGTATTATTGCTTCATCTTTTGCTATTTTAGTGGCTACTTCTTCATGCCAATCAGCTGAATGAATAAGATAGCCAAATTGATCGGTTAAAATTTTCTCCCCATTAACTATTAAAACTGACATTTTCCACCTGCTATCAAGACCACTACAACTTTCTTAAAATTAAAATAAGGTATTCTAAGCAGAGTTTTTTCTCTGCTTAGAAGGTTCCTTTAAATGATAGTTAATAAGCCTCTTCTGTTCCAGCTGGAATAGCATAAAAATCAAGCTATAAGATCAAAACATAACCAACGGAAATTTTGCTATCTTAAAGAATTTATCTTTATTTCAGCGACTGTTTTAAATCAGTTTGCTTAACTAATTTTTAATCTCGATTACTGCTGAATGCCCCGAGTAGGTTTAGTAAACTCAAAAAGGTATTATAGAGAGACACATAGAGCGTTACGGTTGCCATAATATAATTGGTTTCACCGCCATGGATAATTTGGCTAGTTTGTAACAAAATAATACCCGATGATAATAAAATAAACACTGCTGACAAGGTGAGCATTAAAACGGGTACATGAAAGAAAAGTGTCGCTATGCTCACCAAGAAAGCGACTACCATCCCCACCATCAAAAAGCTTGCCATGAAACTAAAGTCTTTTTTGGTGCTTAAAGCATAAGCGGATAGGGTAAAAAAGACGAGTCCCGTAGCGCCCAGTGACATCATGACTAATTCATGCCCATTGGTAAATCCATGAATATAATGATTTAAAATGGGTCCCAGCGTATATCCCATGAATCCTGTCAAGCCAAATACTGACAAAAGCCCCCAAGAGCTATTACGTGAATAATTGGTCAGAAACAGCAGCCCAAAATATCCAATAAGCGTAACAAAAGGATTTAAGGGGGAAGCATTTGTGAACATAGCAATCCCGGCCGTTATTGCACTAAAAATCAAAGTTAGTCCTAGGAGGATGTAAGTTTGACGTAATACAGTATTAGTGGCTAAAACGGATTCCAGGCCTTGGTTATAACGTATTTGACTAGAAGCCATACCACTTCCCTCGTAAAAGTCTAAAAATTTACCTATTCTACCATAAGTAGTTTTATGCTAAAAGACAATAAAACCTACTTCATAGCATAGATTCACTCCCATAAGGAATATCTCTCCAAAATAACTGGCATTTTAAAGAAAAGTCGAGCTAACGAATAAAATGCCGATGTATAATCTGAAACATAAAATTTCTTTTTGGGAGTTTTAGATGCAAGAGCCAGCAGCTTGTTTTCTTTAAGTATGTTTCTTACCACTTCTGCGACAATATCCGTTGAATCAACAATAATGGTAGCATTATTATAAAAGCGTTTAATATGCTGTTTAATTAAAGGGTAATGTGTACACCCTAAGACCAAGGCATCAAGATTATGAAGCGATGATTCGTTCAAATAAGACTTAATTGCATCAGCCATAATAGCTTGGTCAATAGCACCTTCCTCAATCAATGGTACAAGTAAGGGGGTGGCTAGGGTATTTAATTGAATATTTATACCTAATTCATCTAATTTTTTTCTATAGATATTGGAATTTATTGTCTGTTTAGTGCCAATTAAACCTATTGTTTTATCAATATAATTTTTAGCCAAAAAGCCAACCATGGGATCAATCACATCAACCACGATCGCTTTACGGCGTACATATTCTTTAACCAGCTCATAAGCTACGGCCGAGGCCGAGTTACAAGCAATTAAGATTAGCTTACAATTTTGCCTAAGTAACATATCGCAAATTTTTATGGAATAAGCTTGAATGGCTGCAGCAGATTTATCCCCCCAAGGTGCATGAGCGGTATCACCAAAATAGATAATAGATTCATTAGGTAATAGCTTAGTTACTGCATGAGCAACGGTTAAACCACCAATACCACTATCAAATATGCCGATGGGTTGTGAAAGATTTGAAGACATACGATACTTTAACGGATTATAAGGGTAATACCTAATACAAAAAGAAAAAACGCGAAAAACCGACGTAAAATATTCCCTGTAATGCGTTTTCCGAGCCCAGTACCCAGAGGAACAAAAAACACACTCCCCTATCGATATGCTAATACCGCCGACCAATAAACAAATCCAAGACTTCCAGATGGAAGATTATTAGCATGCAAGCCGGTTAAAGTAAATGTTATTGCTCCTAAGATTGCAAGTAACAAAACACAAGCAGACGAAGTCGCAATTGCATGGTGCATAGACAACCCCAAACGTAAAAAAACCGGAACTGAAATGGCCCCTTCACCAATACCTAATAATCCTGAAATAATTCCAATAAAAAAACCTATAGACCACTTTTTGAAAGTATTTAAGACAATAATTTCTTTTTTTATAGTTGGACTTCTATGAAAATAGAGTTTAAATGCAACTGAAAAAAGAAATAAACTAAATAATAATTTTAATGTTTGTGTAGATAATAATAAAGCTAATAAAGCTCCCGTTATTATACCAACAACCATTCCTGGAACTAACTGTCGAAATAAAAGCCAATTTATAGAAAAACTACGTTGTTGATGACAAACAGCAATAAGCGAAGTAAAAATAATAGATGTTAATGCCGTACTAGTTGCCATATGCATTTGCAAATAATTAGGGATATTTGCATGTGAAAATATGGCAAGAAGTCCAGGAACTAAAATTGTTCCGCCACCTATACCTAATAACCCCGCTAAAAATCCAGCTAACAAACCCATCGTTACATTAATAGAAAAAACATTAAATATGCCAAAAATTGGTTGGTAAATTACCTTAAGCTAAAGTCAATGTGTTATTAACCAATTAGCAAATTAAAGACTGTGCACAAGGATATTTTTTTTGTCCTTGCTCAACTTGCAAAGTGATATGTTGAATTTGAAATTCCTTAGCCAAAAATTGATTAATTTTTAAATATTCCTCATCCAATAAACGACTTTCTGGCATAATTAGATGCGCAGTTAGTGCTGTTTCTTGAGTACTTAAACCCCAAATATGTAAATCATGAACTTCTTGAACCCCAGGCAACTCTTTTAAATAAGTATATACCGCTTTCTGATTTACTCCATAAGGAACCGCACCTAAAATTAGCTCTACTGAACGTTGAAGTAAATTCCAACTACCCCAAATAATTATACTTACAATCAATAATCCAACTATTGGATCTATCCATAGCCAACCAGTAAAATAAATTGTCGCTCCGGCGAGTACAACTCCTAAAGCAATAAGTGTATCATAAACTAAATGCAAAAATGCACCCTTTATATTTAGATCAGTGGTACCTTGCCGCATAAATAATAAAGCGGTTCCTCCATTGATCAACATTCCTATAAAAGCAACAATCATCACAATAACTTCATTAATTTTGCTTGGATTGTTAAGTCTATAAATAGATTCATAAACGATTAAAGCAGATGTTAGAACAAGTAATAACGCATTGGCTAATGCGGCTAAAATAGTTAATTTTTTATAACCATAGCTATAACGTTTTGACGCTCGTCTTTTAACTAAAACGCTGCCCCCCCAAGACATCAACAAACCTAAAACATCACCAAAATTATGCACTGCATCAGACAATAAACTCACCGAATGAGCAATAGACCCATAAATTACTTCTGCAAGTAAAAAACTTGAATTTAAAAAAATAGCAATCGCAAATCTTATATTTAAAGTAACCAATGTATTATGGTGATGATAAGTGTGTGCCATAAGTTTAACCATTTACAACTTCGATATCTTTATCTTTTGGCATAAAAAAATGAAATGTCTTGGTTGGTAAATAAGGGTTTATTTCAACTTGTGAAAAATTAATTACAGTTTGCTGATCTAGCTTATCAGTAAAACGCATCTCACTTAAGCGATCTTTTTGAAAAATCAAAGTAATTGATTGAAATAATGCATTTTTATTTTTTGGAAATAAGGTATAGCCCTGAACATCCATTAAAGGATGAATAATAAACAATTGGGTTAAATTTTGTGGAGACTCACTCAATAAAGCTGTGGGAGAATCGGTATAGGCAGTTTTTTGTTTCTGGATAGTTATTTGTTGTAAATCAATATCATTGAACCAAATATGCTGACCATCTGCGATTAATAACTGTCTATTAGGCCGTTTAACTTCCCACCGAAAATGCCCAGGACGTTGTATACTCATTTTACCGCTGACTTGTTGCAAAATTTGACCCCTAGAATTCATGATCGTCTGTGTAAAATCAGCACGAGAAGTTTGCATATGAGATAATAACTCACTTAAATTTTCACCTACTAGGACTTGGGTAGAAGTCAACAAGAGCAAACCAAAAAAAATAAGTCGGTATTGATTGAAAAATTTCATAAAAAAATACTCAGATGGAAGAAACTTCATATAAACTTACAATATTTGAGCATGTATCACGCCATGAGATGCGTGCCTTTTCCTTCCAGCATAATCTCCTCAAAAGTTTTTTTATCTGATTTGGTCTATGCTAAAACAAAAAATGACTCATTCTCCACTTTAATTAAATTCGTCCAGTCTATGGAAACATCAGAATTTAAAGTGTTTAGCTTCTGATAATGAACAAAACTAAAAAAAGGCACATTCATAGCTTGCTTTAAATATAACGCATTTTCTTCATAAAATAACATATCAGGATCAATCTGATTACAAATACAGGCCACAATCGGAATATTTCTTTTTTTTAAGACCTCATAGGATAAAAGGGCGTGATTCAAACATCCTAAACGCAAACCCACAGTAAGGATAACAGGTAAGGCTAATTCCTGGATTAAATCAAGCATTGTTTCTTTTTTATTTAAAGGAACAGCAGCTCCACCAAGTCCTTCAATAACATAATAATCGGCTTTTAAATTTAACGCTAACTCACAAAGATCCATTATTTTGTCAACGCTAAGTGGGCTAGATTGTTGTGCTGCGGCAATATGCGGAGCGATGGGTGCTGAAAAGCAAAATGGATTAACCTGTTCATAAGGAATATGTATAGTTGCTGTCTTTTGCAGATGAACTGCATCAGAATTTCTTAATCCATATTCCGTTAGCAGAGCTCCCGTAGCAATGGGTTTTAGCCCCAAAGTAGAATACCCACTCTTTTTTAAAAAAGATAATAAATTTACAGCTATAGTTGTTTTTCCAACATGGGTATCTGTACCAAGAATGAAAAAGCCTTTTTTAGTTTGCATGCGTCTCTTTACTAAAGCATTAAAAAATTTATCCGCGAATAATACTATTTATGGGAATTTTTATTTCATCAATTCCCTTTTGGTTTTCGGAATGTTTTTCTACAGACCATGCATGTCCATAAATAATTTCCCAAGTAGCCGGCAACTTTCCTTCTTTGTTACGAAAACCTTCGTAGGCTTGAATTAATTTTTTTAAGACTCCTTTAGAAGTTAAACCTCGTTGACGATTCTTAGCAATATTCTGCACACCTAATTTTTTTAACTCCCTCATCAAATCTAAAGCTTCTGCATACAATAAAGTGAAATACTCAATATCCATCACAGAATGAGCGAAAGATGCATGTAGTAAATTATCGCCTAAATCATGCATATCAGCAAATTGGTGAACATGCGGATACCCATCGATCATTTTCCAACAATAACGCAATTCTTGTAAAGTATCAGGCCCCACCATAGAGAATAGTAGCAACCCTTCCGGTTTTAATATGCGATAAATTTCTTTAAGGCATTCAATGAAATTGTTACTCCAATGCAACATTAAATTGGAATAAATTAACTCGAAACTATGATTACTAAATGGTAAATTTTCAGCACATCCATTAACCCAGTTAATACCTCTAGGTGGTTCTTTAAGTTGTGCTTGTGACAACATTCCACTCGACTTATCTAATCCTACAATTTTAGCCGTCGGATATAATTCCTTTAAAAAAGGCTCGAAATAACCTGTACCACAACCTAGATCCAATATAGTTTGTGGGCAACAACGAATTCCTCTTAAACGCTCCAACAAAGATTTTCCTACCCGTTGTTGTAGCACGGCTACTGGATCATAAGTACTTGCCGCTTTATTAAAGCGCCGGGCAATTTGTGTTTGCTCTAACTGGATTATCATTTATTTTTATCAATTTTAGACCCAAGGCTATATGCTATAACAATCTGTCAATTTCATTTTCCGAATGCAATGCAGATAAATTAATTCGTAGTCGTGAAGTATTTTCTGGAACCGTGGGGGGTCGAATAGCATTAACCAAAATGCCGTTTTTAAATAAATAGGCCGAAAGTGCTAGGGTTTGCTCCGTATATTCCTTATTAAAATGGGTTGGATCGGCGTCTGAGAATACAAAATCGGTAACTCTAATTGCTGTGCCATCTGCTTAAAATAAGTAATTAAACTCTGTAATTTCTCCCTGCGCCAGCTTTCTGCTTGTAATACTAAATAAACTCGTATAGGCAGCTTTAGCTAAAGCAGTAGGCAAAGCGGTGGTATACATATAAGGACGGGCAAATTGAGTCAGGTTTTCTATGATAATCTCATTCGATGCTACAAATCCGCCAAAACATCCAAAAGCCTTACCAAACCCCCCTGATAAAATATCTGGCTTACATTGAAAAAGCTCACAAGTACCTATCCCTTTTTTCCCGATACCCCTACACCATGCGCATCATCCACTAGTAATGTAGATAAATATTTCTGAGCTATTTCAATTAAGGTTGGCAATAAGGTTATATCACCGTCCATACTAAATACACCATCCGTCATAATAAATTTTTGCCTAGAAGTACATTTCATTAAATGTTTTTCCAGTTGAGTAAGGTTTATTATGTGAATAACGTTTAAATAAATTGGTATTTAATCTCGCTCCATCGATTAAAGAAGCATGACTTAATTTATCAGCAAATACTGCAGCTCTCTTTTTCAATAAACTCCCTAAAATGCCCAAATTTGCCATATATCCAGTAGAAAATTCTAAAACTTTAGGAAAATTAAGAAATTCAGCTAAGGCAAACTCGAGCTCCTGATGAAAAGATTATAAGCCCCCAGGAAATGCGATGCACCACTACCAACCCCAAAGCCATCAGCAACCTACTTAAAAGCTTTGATAATAGTCGGGTGTTTGGATAAACCTAAATAATCATTAGAAGAAAAAGAACAAAAAATTTTACCCTCATAACACTGCATACTTTGCAAGATTTTGCGTTCTCTAAATAATCCCTTTTGTTTATGTATATGTAGATTTAATGCTTGCTCAAAAGTTAATGACATGCATGCAATTCGGTATCAAGTAATACAGGCTCCAATCCCAATTTTTTCAACAATGCAATATCCTGGTCAGGGGTAATATTTTCTGTTGTTAATAATTTTTCTCCGTAATGTATAGAATTAGCACCAGCAAAAAAACACAACGCTTGCGCTTCTTCACTCAATCTATCCCGTCCTGCCGACAAGCGAATCATACTTATTGGTAACATGATACGCGCTACTGCAACAACGCGAATAAATTCAAACGAATCTACTGCGGGTTTATTTGCTAAAGGAGTGCCGGAAATAGGAATTAACTTATTTAATGTCACACTTCTAGGATGTTCAGGTAGATTAGCAAGCTGTTGTAAAAGACCTATTCGATCCTCTTGTGTCTCTCCCATGCCAATAATTCCACCACAGCAAACCTTTATCCCTGCTTCTCGAACACAAGCTAAAGTTTCTAGGCGTTCTTGGTAAGTTCGTGTTGAAATAATCGTTTTGTAATACTCTGGCGAGGTATCTAAATTATGGTTGTAATAATCTAAACCTACATCAGATAACTGCATAGCTTGTTCTTTGCTGAGCATACCTAATGTAGCACAAGCTTCCAAATCCAATGCTTTGATTGCAGAAACCATTTCTAATATATTATTGAATTCTTTTTTAGGAGGACTACGCCATGCAGCCGCGATACAAAATCGGCCCGCACCCTTTTCTTTTGCTTTTTTAGCGGCAATTTTTACTTGCTCTACGGTCATTAAGGGTTCTTTTTTTAGTCCAGTGTTGTAATGTCCACTCTGAGGACAATACGAACAATCTTCAGGGCATAAACCTGTTTTTACATTAAGTAAACTACTAATCTGAACCGCATTGGCTTGAAAAGATAGTCGATGAACTGAATGTGAGCGATAAATTAAATCATTAAAAGAATATTGGAAAAGCACATGAACTTGTTCACGTGTCCAATCATGACGAATTTCAGGACTTAACATAATAATTTCTTAAAATTACTAAGATAAAATGAATACCGGACATTGTCAACTCCTCAAATAAAACCTTATAAAGTGTAAAATGGAAGCTTAACCTCTGTTGCCAACAAGCTAAAAATTAGTATTAACAGTAAAAAAATCCAACTGCTTTTATTCTTGACCGTAAATATTACCGGATCATCGTTGATTTTCCCTTCTTGAGCAAACTGCCACATATGATTAAGCCAAATAAATAGACAAGGACTAATTAACCATAGTAATAAAGGGGTTTTATAAAATAGCTGTGCTTTTTTGGAATAAATATAGAAGGTGAAGACCAAAACTGACAAATAACCACTTATATATCCTAATAAAGCTATTTTTGTTTTATCTTTTACTGCATAAGCTCTACCAAAAATAGATAATCCATTTTTGGCTTGTATCGTTGCAAGCTCAGCATAGCGTTTAAGTAATGATAAACTAAAAGATAGAGATAATACAAAAAAAATTAACCAAAACGAAAATCCATTTACTATTAAAGTCATTCCTGCAAATACTCGTATGGAATATAAAAAAGCAAGAAGAATGACATCTAACCATTTTATTTGTTTAATAAAAAATGTATAAAATAAGGTTAAGCAATAATAAGTTATTGCAATTATTAAGAAATTTAAAGGTAATGATACTGTAAAAATTAAAGCAGTTAAGGTTAATAATGGAGCAAGTAGACAACCTATTCTATAGGATAATTTTCCTGAGGCAAAAGGTCTTTTTTGTTTTTTACTGTGTTTTTTATCATTTTCTAAATCATGTAAATCGTTAATAACATAGGCACTTGAAGCTAATAGACAAAAAACCAAAAACCCTAAAAAACAATTTTTTAGGGCAACAAAATTAAAATATTGGTGCCCAACAAAAATGGGTACAAATATTAAGATATTTTTTATGGTATGATAAGGCCGTATCGCTTTAATACAAACTTTTAGCTTTATTTTGTTCTTTTTATTTAACACAATCCTTCTCGAAATTTATTTATTTTTCAGATTGGGCCATTTTTCCAGTAATGCTCATTGGCATTTTCAGTCATTTTTATGTTTAACTAGTTTCTTTTTACTCTATTTTATGCATCTTATCAATCGCGACCAACAACATATTTGGCATCCTTGCTCACAAATGAAGGATTATGAAGCTTTTCCGCCGTTAATAATCAAAAAAGCCCATGGTTCTTATATAGAACTGACAGATGGCAGACGAATAATCGATGCCATTTCTAGTTGGTGGTGCAAATCGCTGGGACATAATCATCCTCGCTTAAAAAGCGCCCTTAAAACTCAGTTAGATTACTTTGAGCATGTGATATTTGCCAACAGTACCTATGAAATTATCATCCAACTCTCTGAAAAATTAAGTACTCTTTGCCCGGGACTAAATAAGGTATTTTATGCAAGTGAAGGGTCTTCGGCGGTTGAAATTGCGCTAAAAATGAGCCTACATGCCCAGCAATTACTCGGTCAAAGCCAACGTACCCAATTTAATTCCCTGCAAAATGGTTATCATGGTGAAACTTTTATGGCCTTAGGGCTTAGCGATCTCGGTCTTTATCGAAAAGCCTATGAGGCCCACTTAATAAAACCTAATTTTATTCAAAATGTACCGTATGTGCATTCTAATGCTGACCCCCTATGGACTGATTGTTCATCTATTTGGCCTGACATCGAAAATCAGTTAGAAAAACAAGCCTTAAATTTAGCAGCTATCATCGTTGAGCCAATAGTCCAAGGGGCAGGAGGCATGAAAATTTATAGTCAAGATTTTCTTCGGCGCTTGCGTAACTGGACACAAGCTCATGGTATTTATTTGATTGCCGATGAAATCATGACAGGATTAGGTAGAACTGGACGAGGCTTAGCGTGTGAACATGCACAAATAAAACCTGATTTTATTTGCTTAAGTAAAGGTTTAACCTCAGGTTGGTTACCCATGAGCGCAGTATTAACACACAATGAAATTTATAATTTATTTTATGATGAATATTCTTCTGGGAAAGGTTTTTTACACTCCCATACATTTAGTGGGAATGCCTTAGCCGCGTCCATAGCACTAGAATGCCTAAATATTTTAGAAGATGAAAAAATATTCCAACAAGTACAAGAAAAAGAATTTTTTTTAAAAAAATTTATGCATGAGATAAATGCAAATACACAAAGATTAACTAACATTCGTGTGATTGGTGCAGTTATTGCAGCCGATTTAAACTTAACAGAAAAAGAAAAAAAAATGCGCATTGGATATCAAATTTTTCAGAAAGCACTAGAAATGGGTGCTTGGTTACGTCCTTTAGGAAATACAATTTATTGGTTACCCCCTTTAAATACCCCTTTAGATATTTTAGAAAAATTGTGTGATATTACTGAAATGTCGATAAAAAAAACATTGAAATAATAAATGATTTTTTTACTGAGTTTTATAAGTTATAAAACGAAAGGTTTCATAACTAATTATGATTAACGGTCAGTATATCTAAAGCATTTCTCACTGTGCGTTTTTCACTATTACGCCAACCATACTAAACAAACAATACACCCAAAATTTTTGCTAATGACAGGACTACGACTGCTAACCCATTTAATTGATGGATAATCCATAGAAAAACACTACTATCAATAGGTGTACTTAGACTGGCAGACAAAGTATACGTTGAGATAAAGGCCGTTTAGTAAAAGTATACACGGACCAATCTACAAATTCGCAATTAAAAAAGCACTCATGCTTGCAATCGCTAAATCCTTCCCTGCTAAAACGTAACTAATTAAACTTCCGATAAACATGGCGAAAATAACTTTATGCTCTAATTCACGTTGAGCAAAATCGCGTAATACATAAACAACCCCTACCGTCCAATCCATGGGAGAAATTTCAGTACTAAATATTTGCATTAATGGAATGTAAGTAAATAAGGTATTCAGTAAAACTATTAAAATAATATAAGAAATACTATATTTATAATTCAATAACCACTTCATATTTTTAAACTATTTTATTTTTATTTTAAAAAAAATTAATCATAAAGCAAATTGGAAAAAAATCCTTGTTTTCCATAATTTTCCGTAAGGTCTTTAAACCTTCAACCTAAATTTGACAAACTCTCTCTCGAGTCAGTCCAATTACTTCACCAACTTCTTCTAATGTCATGCGATCACAACCCAATAACCCATAATGCAGCGCAATAACCTCACGTTGATTGGTTGACAATTGCTTAAGCCAACCCTCTAAACGTTATAGAAAGATAATAATAACAATGCTGGCTATTAACATAGTTTAAGAATTCTTTGATCTGAATAAAAGCTTTTGATTGTTTTGTGAATATGTATACATTAGTACTTATATAAATATTTATGCCAAATACACATTGTAATTATAATCATTGAAATCTAGGAAATTTATATCCCTATTTTTCTATTAAACTCTTTTCTTAACCCCAAATTTTAAGAGAGGCAAAAACAGCGATCGCTAGTAATAGATCAAACCAAGATAATCGATCGATGTAATGTTGTAATAATTTATCAATATGAACACCACCCCAACGCATCAAAAAGGTGACTAAAAAACCTTGCGCCTCGTCCAACCAATGATCCAAAGATAAAGGGTAATAGCGCAACATGCAAGGCCCCGGCCGCAATGCTAAACAACTTATAAGGGATAGGTGTAAATCCTGCTAGAAAAAGGATCAAAAAATTCCATTGGTTAAAGCCATGCTCAATCTTAAGATAAGTATTCTCGTAACCAAAATGTAAAATATAAGGATGTCCCCCAATCAAAAGCTATACTCCCTATCCAATAACCAAATAATCCGCCTAGAACAGATGCCACTGTAGTCAAAAATGCATAACGCCATGCACATTCGGGCCTAGCTAATGACATAGGAGCTAACATGACATCAGGGGGTATAGGAAAAAAAGAAGACTCGGCAAAACTTAAAACAAACAAATAGTAAGGCGCATGGGCATGCTTCGCCAATGAAGCATTTTGTCATAAAGCTTAAAAAAATACTTCATTATATAGTTTAGTTAGATAAATAGATAAAATTTGGTAAATACTTAACTATAAAAATAACTTATAGCCTAGTATCCATCTTAACAATCCAATTTTCGATCTGGTCTCTGGCAGTATGATGAGTTAAATCAAGCTGTAAAGGTGTAATACTAACTTGGGATTGGCTCAGAGCATAAAAATCAGTGCCTTTTCCTGCATCATCTTCCTTCCCGGAACTACCAATCCAGTAGATTGTATGTCCTCGTGGATCTTTGCTAGGCGTCATCCTGTCGGCATTATGACGTGTTCCCAAGCGCGTCACTTCATATCCTTTTAAGTCATCAAATGGAATATCAGGGATATTTACGTTGAGTATGGTTTTTGCTGGAATTGGTTTTTCATATAGGAGGGTAACCAGCCTTTTGGCAACTTCTGCAGCGGTAGAATAATACATAGGTTCATTCCCGGCTATTGAAAAAGCAATGGCTGGGATTCCTAAAAAACGTCCTTCCATTGCAGCTGCCACAGTTCCAGAATAGAAAACATCCTCACCTAAATTAGAACCTGCGTTAATACCCGATATAACCATATCAGGAAGCTTATCTTCGTTTAACAAGCCTGTTAAGGCTAAATGCACACAATCTGTTGGAGTGCCTTGAACGCTAATTATATTATCATCAAAGTATCTTAATCTTAAAGGATGCTGCAAAGTTAGCGAATTACTCGCTCCACTGCGATCCCTATCAGGGGCCACAATAGTCACTTCTGCAATTTGGGCTAAGGCTTTAGCCAAAATTGATATCCCAGGAGCATGAACCCCATCGTCATTGCTAATCAAAATTTTCATATTATGAAACTCTAGAAACTAAAAGGGCGCTTTCAGAAAATTTAGTAAGTATAGGTAACACCACTAAAATTACACCGAAAATCAATAAAGTAATAGGCCGGCTTAGAGGAACTTGGGAGGGATTATTTCGATAGTTCTTATATTGGATTAGGGAGCCGAATAGTAAAGCTATCCCTATAGCTAAGCTCATATTATACAATGCACCGGTCAGTAAAGACATGGGCAATAAAAGCTTATCGGATAAATCACCTAGTGAGCCTGGAATTAAAGCATAGGCATTTATTGAAGCTGTTATTGGTAGGATAAAGAGAATATTTTTTTTCATAACAAACTATTTAAATAGATTAAAACCTAGAAGCTGCAATTTACTAGTACATGAAGATACGAATTTTTTGAATTCATTGCAAGAGCAATATATCCAGACCGTAAATTCTGAAAAAAGGCTGTGACCTACGCTAAATTATAAAAGTATTTTAGCCATTACACGCCTGATTTTTGTGGGTTTCCCCCTCTATCCTTATTCTTCCAGTGGGACTTATTTTTATAAAACGGGACATTTTATTTGATAATCTGTTAACACGGAGAATAAAATGGCCATTTTGAATAGAACCATCTGGAAATAACTGCAAATAATTGTCCGAATGAAAACCATGCCATTCCAAAAACTCCCTATGACTCAACGCAGGAAAAACACGAAGTAAATTTTGACTTACAGAAGAAGTTGAATGGTTACTTATTAAAATAATCCAACCATCCTTCCAATTTCCCGAACAATTTTTTCCATCTTTACTCTTGCATAGTGTTATCACACTTTGGCGTCTAATTGCCTCACTTTGAGCATAATTTAGAGTAGAAAGTACTCGATCTATTAAATTAAATAATCGAAGATCAAAAATTAAATGATTATAAACTAGAAAGGCTAGCGTTAATAAAATACTACTTAAAGTAATGATAACTATTAACTCAACTAAGCTAAAACCCAATTCGAAAAAAATATTTTTATAAGGCCTAATTATCCATTTTTCTCGATAATTTCCAAATCTAATTGTTTTTTTACACATAGCATATCCAGCCAAGCCTTTCTTTTTTCGCGCGGAGAACGAAGTAAATAAGCGGGATGATAAGTAACTAACAAAGGAATTTTGTTTACGCCGAAATGAAACAAATTTCCCCGTAAACTCGCCATTGATGCATCCGTTGCCAATAAAAAATGGGCAGCTATTCTGCCCACCGCTAAAATTAACTTTGGTTTAATTAAACTAATTTGTCTTAATAAATAAGGCGTGCATGCCTTTACTTCTGTTAACGAGGGATCGCGATTATTAGGTGGACGCGATTTTAAAATATTTGCAATATAATAATCTTCACGCTCAAAACCAATCGAAGATAACATATTTGTCAATAATTGTCCGCCTCGACCTACAAAAGGCTCTCCTTGTCTATCTTCATTTGCTCCCGGGGCTTCTCCGATAACTAATAAAGCAGCATTTGGATTTCCTACCCCAAATACGGGATTACTGCGTGTTTTATAAAGATCACAAGCTTTACAGTTATTTACTGCCAATCTTAATCTTTGCCAATCTAGTGTCGCAATTTTTTGCTCACGCGTCATTGATTTTTTGGACATATCATCGTCCTTGACTTTTTCTTTAAGTAATTTATTACCACTATCTTGTAAAATCCAAAGAGGAATTTCCATTTTTTTAAAATATTGTAAATGTTTTTCTTCTATCATTTATTTAAGCTTTACATAAATAAATAACTAAATTTTTATTTGGTAATTGCGTAAGGCAGTATTTTACCCCCTTTTTTCTCTCAGGCAGATAAAACCGACTGGGTTTACAAACTACTCTGATATAACTCCACTCCTAACAATAGCTCTTGTTAGAAAATATGCAGATGCCCGTTACACCCTATGACTCATTTATCAATTCTAATCGACCGCCATGACGCTCACAATAAACGGAAGCTGGATTAGGCATTGAAAAGGTCATACTACTGATTGCACTCACTAATAAAAAAGGAAATACTAACCATTTTTTTATACATCCTAATTCGGTGGGACTACATATTTTAACATAAATAAAGTTCCAAAATAGGCTATAAATTGGATTTATTAAGTTAATTAGCAATATTTTATTGCATTTAACGTTTCATCTATTTAACAGGGTATCGAGATCAAGTATACTTTCTTCGTTATGAAAAATCAGCAACTCATCGTACGGCCCTTACAACAAGGTGACTATAATACAATAGCTCAAGCCATGCGTTTATTTACTGATAAACGTACCCCCGATACTCCTGATGAAATTTGGTTCATTGAACACGCCCCTGTTTATACCTTAGGCCAAGCAGGCAAATTAGAACATATTCTCAACCCAGGAAATATTCCTATAGAAAAATCCGATCGTGGCGGACAGGTAACCTATCATGGTCCTGGGCAGCTGGTTATCTATCCACTACTGAATCTTCGTCGTCTAAATCTGGGAGTTCGTGAGTTAGTTTCTCTTCTAGAAACTACAATTATAAATCTACTATCAATTTACAACATTGTTGCTGAAGCAAAAAAAGAAGCTCCTGGTGTTTATGTCAACTCTGCTAAAATCGCTTCCATAGGTCTACGCATTCGACGGGGTTATTGTTATCATGGCGTCGCGTTCAATATCGCCATGGATCTTGATCCTTTTACCGGAATTAATCCTTGTGGTATGAGCCAGCTCGCTATAACACAGCTTTCTGATTTAGGGGGGCCCTCTGATCTCACAAGAGTGGCAAATGATTTTATTAAACAATTTAAACAAGAAATCGAGATTGACAAATGTTAAGCTTTACTGAAAGTAATCATTAACATAAATTTTTCCTTATTTTTACTTAAAGAATTATTTCAACAAATATCGTGCTAGACGAACATATTATCTCATTAACTGTATGCTAAAATTACTTCTTTTATATAATATTTTAAAAAATTATGGAATTTAAAACACCTGATCCTAGACTAAAACAACGCGGAGCTGAAAAAATGGCTCGCATCCCAATCAAAATTGAGCCTACTGCTCCGTTACGTAAACCCGATTGGATTCGTATTAAATTACAGACAACAACGGCTGTCGATCAACTTAAAACTATGATACGGAAAAATCGCCTTCATACGGTATGTGAAGAAGCTTCTTGTCCAAATTTAAGTGAGTGTTTTACCCACGGTACGGCTACTTTTATGATTATGGGAGACAAATGTACTCGTCGGTGCACTTTTTGTGATGTTGGCCATGGACGACCTGATCCATTAGATCCAGATGAGCCAAAAAATCTCGCAAAAACAGTTAAGCAAATGGGCCTTCGCTATGTTGTGATAACATCAGTCGATCGGGATGATCTCCGTGATGGGGGGGCGGCTCACTTCACTGCATGTTTAAAAGCATTGCGCCAAAATTGTCCTAATTTGACTATAGAAGTGCTAGTACCCGATTTTCGTGGTCGTATGGAAATCGCTCTAAATGCCATCGCACCTGAATTGCCTGATGTGTTCAATCATAATATTGAAACTGTACCGCGCTTATATAAACAAACGCGACCCGGTTCAGATTATAAATGGTCATTACAATTATTACTTGAATTTAAAAATCGCTTCCCAGGTATACCTACCAAATCAGGGCTTATGCTAGGACTCGGAGAAACCTTAGAAGAGGTTAGAAAAGTCATGCAAGATCTACGTAAACATCAGGTAGGTATGATCACTCTAGGTCAATATCTCGCTCCAAGTCGTCATCACTTTCCAGTTGCGCGTTATGTAACTCCCAAAGAATTCAACGATCTCGGCCTTTTAGCAAAAGAAATGGGATTTATTTGCGTGGCGAGTGGACCTCTCGTCCGTTCTTCATATCATGCTGATAAACAAGCCGCTGGAGAGAATGTAGCCTAATGACACCTCCCGATCTCAAACCTCTTTTTGATTGGCTACAAATTCACAACTATTTAGCAGGTTTAATTACCTATTTTATTTATTTTCTCGAATGTCTGGTAATGATTGGCTTTATAGTCCCAGGGACTGTTTTCATGACTGCTATCGGCACTTTAATAGGGGTAGGGGTTCTACAATTTACACCCATTGTTTTATGGGCAATCGCTGGAGCTATCACCGGTGATGTATTGAGTTTTTGGATAGGTAAACATTACCATCACCATACTAAAAATTTTCCGCTCTTCCGTCGCTATCCAAAACTTTTACGAAAGGGAGAAGCTTTTTTTAATAAGCATGGGGGGAAAAGTGTTTTCTTCGGTCGCTTTTTTGGACCCATTCGCGCTATTTTACCCTTTATCGCAGGAATGGTACGTATGCCATGGCGCCAATTTTTGATTGTAGACATTATTTCAGCTATTGCCTGGGCACCCGCTTATATGTTGCTGGGTATTCTTTTAGGTCAAGCTTCCCAACAGTTACCTCCTGAAGTAGCAACCAAATTAATGATCTTTGTTGTATTACTTTTATTATTTATATGGTTAGTCTATGCTTTTATAAAATCTTGTTATGCATGGTTTAGTCGTTTACTTGATAAACAAGTCGCTTATCTTTGGTATTTCACACGCAATCACCCAAAACTAAAAGCTATCACTTCTATCCTGACAGATTATCGACATCCTCTTTCGCATACCCAATTAGCACTCGCGTTAACCTGTATTTTTTGTGCTTTCGGATTTCTATTAACTGCCTTTAGCGTGGTACATCATGGTCTAGCCACTTATTTAAATGAACCTATCTACCATTTAATGCGTAGTCTACGACAACAAAATTTAGATTTATTTTTTGTTGCTATGGCTGAGTTAAGTCCACGAATACTCTCTATATTTTGGGTATTGATGTTAGGATTTTTTCTAATAAAAAGAAATTATTGGTTAAGTCTACACTGGGGATTAGCAGGGTTATTAAGCTATGGCTTTGATAGTTTGTTTAAACATATTTTACATTTTGCGCGTCCCCTAGGCTTAGTAAAAACACCATTAGGCGCTTCTTTTCCTAGCGGACATACCGTAAGCAGCATTTCTATTTTAGGATTTTTTGCTGTAATAATTGCAATTGAGAAAACTAAAAATCAACGATTGCTCGTTTATGGGTTAACCAGTTTGATTATTATCTTAGTCATGTTTTCTCGTATTTACTTAACTGCACATTGGTTTAGTGATGTTCTTGGAGGCGCTTTATTAGGAATCAGTATTCTCGCAGGCTTGACACTTTCTTATCGTAGAAAATTAGATCATACGACTATTTCGTCCGATAGGATTACGATAATCGGTACTCTAATTTTATTGCTTTGCTGGGGAACTAATCTAGTCCGTGGTTATAAAACATTACTCTCAAATTCTCAGCTTATTTACTCAGAGCAAACTATAAATTTTAATAAATGGTGGGGAAATGCTCAATTGCAAACACCCATTTATCGACTCGGTCATTTTGGTCAAAAAATTGAAGTATTAAATATTCAATGGGCGGGAAAACTTAAGGATATTCAAAAACACTTTGAAAAACAAGACTGGCATCACCTTCAAAAAACCAAATTTTTTAATACGCTGTATAAATTAAGTTTACATATCAATGAGCCCAACGTGCCTTTATTTATTTCAGCTAATGCCGGCCAAGCTCCCGTGCTAACAATGACTAAATATTTTCCAAAAACACACAACTTATTAGTCTTAAACCTTTGGAGTTCACATAAAATATTAAGTAACGGTATCCCTTTATGGTTAGGCCTAGTTCATTATCATAAAACCTGGCATTTACAGTTTCAGCCCGTAAAAAAACTACCTACCGTACAACCGCTCATACCCGCTAATCAGTTATTGTTACAATATCTCAATGCCTATAAGGTAAAGAAGGTAAATTACTCCAATCATACCAGTGTTTTGTTTATTAAATAACGAATACTAGCTAGTACCTTTTAGAGGTAAGGTAATCCAATTATTTAATTGCAAAGTAACTTTAATAGTTATTTATCTTTTATTGCATTAAGGACATACCACAGTTGTGCCATTAACCTGATAGGCAGCACTGTTAATGCTAACGGAAGACTACCTGGTACTAAAATTGATGCGCCAGGACCTAAAGCACTTAAGTTTTCGTCATATTACGATATCACCGCTATTATTATTTAAGGGGTAAGATGGCCGTCCATCCCCTACCATTGTAACATCCGTGTTAGTTGCATTAATTGTACTACTATACTTGTTTGTAATCCAATTGGATTAGGAGTTGAACCTTGAACTTGAAGCTGACTATTGTCTATAGTCACTGTTGAACCATTAAAAGCATTTATTCCGATACTATTGGTACTTGTAACCAGATTCTCTTGAACACTCAGCTGGGAATTTTGAATAGTTGTTGGTGAGCCATTCGCCTAGACTGCACTAAATATTAGCAAAAATATCACTATTGTTTATCAATGTATTGGTTCCTGAATCAATCACTGCAATTACAGGATCAAAATTGCTACCAATCTGACTTCCTATGATTGTATTATTCGCACCCGATATAATAACTGAATCATTAATACCACCTAACAAATCATATTTTCTATAGTATTATTACCTTGTAGACCAATATCACCATAGGGAATAATAGTCGAGCGTGCTACTCTAGTCGCAGGTTGGCTATAATCGGCAGAACGTGATTATAAACTTTGACCTGGATCGAGATTCACATTACCGCCACTGCTAGTATAAGTACCACCATTGAAATAAAGTTACGTATTGGGTAGTAAATCCACCTAAGGTAGTTACCGCTGTTTGCGTAAAATCGGTTGGTCTACAGGGATTTTAAAAAGTACAATCGGCTAAAGTTAAACCTACTCCACCATTATTAGGCCCTCCGGTTTGGCTAAAAAAACAATATTATTAGCCAAGAGAACGGTACCACCTGTCGATTGGTCTTTTATGCTACTTGGTATTGTGGATCCTCGACCCAGTTCTGCTAAATAACGTTCAACAGGATCAGTGAGACGTTCTCCAAAGCCGGATCAGTACGGTGAACATGTGTACCACACCCCATTCTAGGCCGATACCAAAAGCATAGGTACTACGACGGAAGTTATCATAGATATAGTCACCTACCATTTTGACATTCTGTGTGAACCAATACTCTATGCCGGCCGCTCCACCAAATATATTGTTGGTTTGAGCCGGTGAAAAATAATAGCTACCTATATAAGCCTTCCAAGCTGATCCTGGAAATAATTGATAACACACTTTGGCATCAGCCCCCACTTCCAACATACTGATCGACTAAAAATAAACCTCCGAATTGAGAATGACCCGAAAAAAAATCAGCCATTCCACTGCCCATATTGGTATGGCGCTCTCCCAAAGGTATTTGGAATCGCTAAGCGTAAATACAAATATAAATCCTTAGCATTTTCAGTAAATCGAATAATTTTTTTAAGCTCATCCAAATAATCCAAGGAAAAATGTCTTATGCCACAATTAAAATAGGCTTGCTGAATCGCAAAAGTAGATTTAACAGGATGCATAAAATAGAGCTCGGCATCAAGTATAAGTGATTTAATCATACGAATTTCTTCATGAAGCAACATCGAAGGCATTAATTCCTTGATGATGTAAAAGATTTATGACTTGCGTTTCGGGATTAGTTTTAACAGCATATAAAATACGTCCATGAAATCACGTGTAAAAGTAATGAATCGCAGATTCCATAACATTCGATCTAAAAACAAAAACTGGCTAAGAGGGCTTGCTATCTACAACAGACGCAATCGTTTGTAATTTCATCTTTATATATTCTCTTTTCAAAATAAATTTTTAAAAGCTAGGACGTACTTTTAAAATCTTCAAAGAGGTATTGTTTTTAGTATTGCTAGCCAGGAATAAAGAGATGAGTGCCTCATCTGTATTTACAGTCATAAGGTAAAATTTCATATTAAAAACCAACCTTCTACAATGCTATTTTTTAAAGATATAATCGTATAAACGACCCGATAACAACACCTTTTGCGGGTTGTGGTAAAGGATATTTGTTAACTTTAAATTATATTTTAGTATTTGCCCTTTCATTTTATGATCTTAGCGTTCCTATAAGTGAATCTATTTAAGTTAATTCAAAATCTAACCTATCTAAAAAATAGAGATAAATTTAGTCTAAACAATCAATACTTATCCGCATCTTATCTTCGAGACGCATAGCAGTTAAACATCTTCCCCATACGCAACCTGTATCTAAAGCATATACATTCGGTTCATTTGTTTGACCTTGCAACGCCGCCCAGTGACCAAACAAAATATTTAAATCTTTACTACGTCGATTAGGTAGCTTAAACCAAGGAAGATAATTGTCTGATATAGCATTAACTCCTTTAGCTGTAAACTCTAAATTTCCTTTGGTATCACAAAACCTCAAACGGGTCAAATAATTTGTAATGCATCGTAATCGCCTCCAACCTTTAAGATTATCATTCCATCTAGAAGGTTCATTACCATACAAATTTTTCAAAAATTCAATGTAATATTTACCTCTTAAAATATTTTCTACTTCTCTAGCACACATAAGAGCTTTATCTAAATCCCATTGAGGTGGAAAACCTGCATGAACTAAGGTAAAGCCCAATAGCGCGTCATGGTGCAATAATGAGCGATTTCTTAACCAAATACATAATTCATCTATATCAGGAGCATTTAAAATAGGTTGTAAATTATTTTTTGGATCTGAATGCACACCAGCATAAACAACAGATAAAAGATGTAAATCATGATTGCCTAATACTATTTGGAAATTTTTAAGTTTTTTTATAAAACGAAGGACTTCTAATGATTTTGGACCGCGATTTACCAAATCACCGGTAAACCATAACGAATCATTTTGAGAATCAAATTTTATTTTATCTAGTAATCTGCGTAATGAATCAAAACAACCTTGAATATCTCCAATCGCATAGGTTGCCATAAAATTAAGTTGTTAAATTGAATGAATTAAAATTTTTGGTGTTATTTAGATTTAAATTGGTACTAGAAATTAATGTCTTTAAAGCATTAGGAGGCAATCGAAGCAAATTAAAAAAACAAGAGGCTTGAATAGCCAGTAATTCTGAATTTTTTTGATTTTTCTGTATAGTAGATATCCCACCTATAGCAGAATACCTTATATTTAAGTTTTCCTGTCCAGACATACCTCCAAACGCTCTATAACGTTGATCCAATTCGCTGTAAGAAATAAAATAAAGTTCAAGAATATTAATAAATTGTTTTCTTATAACTTCCGGATGTTCGTAATTTGCATTTTTATCAGCAAACTCTCGAAAAATATCTGAAGAAATAAAGGTTTTCTCATTAGATATATTAATTTTAGAATCTTTTTCATTTATTAAAATTTTTCCTTCGGTAAACTCTTTGCGTAACCATTGTAAAAAAGCTTCTCCTGCGGGATCAATTATTTCTACTTGGGCATTTATTCGAGTGTTTTCTATAATTTCGATCTCAGCTTGTGGAACCATGGACATAAAAGATGTCATAGGAATACGATCCTCTTTTCCAGATAATAAATTGAGCCAGGTTTCTAATACTTTTAAATCACTTGCTATCCAATTAAAGCCTTCTCGTTCTGAACTAATATCGGTTGCACTATTCAAAATCTGACGCGCTAATATAGGTGTGATTGCATGTTCTAGGTTATCGAAATTTTCTTTAATATAATCGATTTGATACTTATATGTTTTATTTATTGCACCTAGATACAAATTCCACTTTTTAAAACTATCCTTTTTTTCATTTTCATAGAGATTAATAGAATATTTAACTGAAAGTTTACCAGTATCTAAAAATAAAGCCGCAGTAAATATTGCATAAATCCATAATGTATTCTTGTCAGAAATATTACTAAAATTAACCTCTTCAGGAAAAAAATATTCCAAACATAAACTTAACGTGCGTGAACACCTTTCCAGCCCTCTTTCCAAAAAATTCATTTGTTGATTAAAAAAACCATGTTGTACTAAAGGAATATCCTGGACAAATTCTGAAAATTTCTTAATGATAGGTAAGTAAAAATAATTAAATCGACTTGTCGGCTTAATAAGCGATTTTAGCTTTTCAACTAATATTAAGTTATTTTCAGTATTTAGTAGATCATCTGCTTTTTTAACAGAATATAGATTCGGTTGGGGGTTTTTAGTTTTTATTGTTTTTTTATAAGGAAATCTTAAACCTTTGAACAATCCCATTTTTTAATACCCATGAAGTTTTTGCCAATACTAAATTCAAACTGATCAATGTTATAAATAGTTTAAATCAATTGATTTATTACAAATGATAAAAATAGTTAATTAAATTAGATTAAAAATTAGCCCGTCTGAAATGATGTTAAATACATTTTCTTCAAACTATGCCATACACCTCAACTGCTTCATTTAAAGAAAGATAAATTTCTATACAGTTTAGCATGGATCTGGCAAAATAATAGTGCAATAATTTAAAGGTCTTTTATGTCATTACCATTAAAACGTAGCCAAACCAAGCATTTTTATGAAATTACCTCCAAAAATCTGCCCCTTTCGTGCCCATTAAAAAACAGCAGCTTATGGGATTACCATCCTAAAGTTTATTTGCCTATCGCCAAAACGGGCCATGTTACTTGCCCTTATTGCGGAACTGAATATTTTTTAAAAAAAGAACCTAGTTAGGAGCTCTTGCTGAAATTTACTCAATGAATGGCCCCAAAAAAATTCTTATTATCAGTCCAGCTTGGATAGGCGATATAGTCATTTCTCAATCTTTACTTAAATACATAAAGCAACGCAACTCTGAAACAATAATCAACGTAATAGCTCCTGCTTGGAGCCATGAATTGTATTCCGTGATGCCCGAAATTAACGAAATATTTTCCATGCCCTTAGGACACGCTCAATTTCAATTAAAAAAACGCTGGCAGCTTGGAAAAATATTAAGAAATAAAAAATACCATCAAGCAATTATTCTTCCCAACTCATGGAAATCTGCAATAATTCCTTTCGCTGCCCACATTCCTTTAAGAACAGGGTGGCTTGGTGAAATGCGTTTTAGGTTACTAAATGATTGGCGAATCTTGAATAAAAAAAAATTCCCTTTAATGGTCCAACGCTTCCTCGCATTAGGGAATACAAAAACAACAAATAATCAGAATTTGGATTGGAAAATTTTTAAACCGCATTTGGAAATTGGCAATCTGAAAACTATAAAACATAAAAAATTATTCTCGATTAAAGAAAAACCTTTATTAATATTATGTCCTGGTGCAGCTTTTGGTCTCGCAAAATGTTGGCCTGCAGAATATTTTGCAGAAATTGCAAATTACAAAAAATCGAAAGCTTGGCAAATTGTATTACTCGGTTCTAACTCTGATGAATCTATAGGAAAGAAAATTCAGGAATTAACTAATAATGATTGTATCAATCTCATTGGTAAAACTTCCTTATTAGAGGCCATATGTATTTTATCTTTTGCAAATTTAGTTATCAGTAATGACTCAGGATTGATGCATTTAACCGCAGCATTAGATCGTCCCTTAATTGCACTCTATGGTTCAAGTAGTCCAGAATTCACGCCTCCTTTATCAGTTAAAGCTAAGGTAATCTATCTAAAACTTAGTTGCAGTCCTTGCTTTGAAAGAATATGTCCTCTTGTTCATTTCAATTGTTTAAAGCAATTAACTCCACAAATTGTTCTAAATGCTATCCAAGATTTAATAAATGACAAAAATTTATTTTCCTATACAAAAATTTGAGAAAATTTTTCCTAGCAAATCATTTGATGTAAATTTCCCAGTAATTTCTCCTAAATAATTTTGCGCTTCTAATAAATCTTCAGCTAGCAACTCAGGAAATTGATTATTTTCTAATTTCTTTATCCCATTATATAAAGCAACTTCGGTATTATTTAAAGCTTCTATGTGTCTTCGTCTAGCACTAAAATTTCCTTCTAAAGTATTATTATAACCCACACATTTTTTTAAATAATTAAAAAGTAATGTTAAACCCTCGTTGGTTTTTGCAGATAATTTTATAACATCAATATCAATTTCTTTATCTAAAGTCGCTGCTTCTTTTTTAAGATCAATTTTATTTCTTATAATAACCATTCTTTTATCGTTAAAAATATTATTTAAGAAATTCTTTTGTTCTTCCCAAAATTTTAAATCGTTCATTGGTGTCGTTGCATGATCAACGACCCATAAAATTAAATCAGCTTTAACTATTTCTGCCAATGTCCGTTTTATACCTTCTTTTTCAATTTCGTCATCGGTGACTCTTAATCCGGCGGTATCAACAATGTTTAACAACAAACCTTGTATTTGGATCTTCTCTCTAATAACATCACGAGTAGTTCCGGCAAAAGAAGTTACAATAGAAGACTCCTGTGCAGTTAATTTATTTAATAAACTCGATTTTCCCGCATTCGGAGGACCAACGATAGCTAAACTTAATCCTTCCTGCAATAAAATGCCTTGTTTAGCTAATTTTTTGATTTCTCGAATATCATCAAGAATAAAATGTAACTTCTTTACAACTTGCGTATCTTTTAAAAAATCTATATTTTCATCAACAAAATCTATTGCCGCCTCTAACCATGCCCTTAATTCAATTAAAGTGTCCCTCATTTGGTTAATGCGGCACGAAAAATCTCCTTGTAATGAACGCATAGCCGCACGCGCAGCTTGTTCTGTTTCAGCGTCAATTAAATCAGAAATAGCCTCTGCTTGAATAAGATCGAGTTTTGAATTTAAAAATGCTCGTTCAGTGAATTCGCCAGGCCTAGCCAATCGAGCTCCCAGCTGTATTACACGCTTCAATAGGCAATCTACAATAACAGGCCCTCCATGACCTTGCAGCTCGAGTACATCTTCACCCGTAAAAGAATTTGGGGCTGGAAAATATAAAGCAAGACCTTTGTCGATTATGCTTCCATCTTCAGATAAAAAAGATAGATATTCAACATATCTTTTTTTAGGTAGTCGACCCAGTAATTTAAGTGCGATAGGTTGAATATTTGAACCTGAAACACGAATAACGGCGATCCCCCCTCTACCGGGGGGGGTCGCTAAAGCGACTATAGTTTCCTTATTTGTAGTTAAAGTTGATTCAAAATTATTCACTCACTTCTAACCATAGTTCATCGTTTCTTTTTTAATAAATCAATGCTTACTCGACGCATAATAAACCATTGCTGTAAAATTGAGAGTGTATTGTTCACAACCCAGTATAATACTAACCCTGAAGGGAAATTTAAAAATAAAGCAGTAAAGAAAATAGGTAAAAACTGCATCACTTTAGCTTGAGTTGGATCTGGAGGTGGCGGATTAAGGCGCTGTTGAACAAACATAGTGATACCCATTAAGATGGGTAAAATATAATAAGGATCTTTGGCCGATAAATCATGGATCCAAAGTATAAACGGAGCTTGTCGTAATTCGACACTTTCTAAAAGCATCCAATAAAGCGCAATGAATACTGGAATTTGTACCAATATAGGCAAACACCCTCCCAAAGGATTGACTTTATTGGTTTTATAAAGCTCCATGGTGACTTGAGTTAACTTCTGCTTATCATCGCCATAACGCTCTCTTAGCTCCTGTAAACGCGGTTGTAGATTACGCATACTAGCCATAGAGCGATAACTTTTTGCCGACAAATGATAAAAAGCTAATTTGATTAATATCGTTACTATAACTATCGACCATCCCCAGTTCCAAACATATTGATGAATATGCTTAAGTAACCAAAAAAGCGCCATGGAAATGAACCATAAAATTCCATAATCGACGGTCAAATCTAAGTGAGGAACCGCGGCTTTTAAACGATCCATAATTTCTGGACCTAAATAAAGCTGACTCTGGCTAACAAACTTCATACCCGGCTGAACCTGAAAGGGCGAACCTACCATACCCAAAGTGTAAATATCACCTTTTGCATAACTATAGAAATGGAATTCCTGTCCAACGGGAGGAATCCAAGCACTTAAAAAATAATGCTGTAACATAGCTATCCAACCATTTTGAGTAGCTAATGAGATATTTCCTTGGGCCATTTTATCAAAACTCACCTTTTGATAAGGTTTGTCTTGTGTAGAAATAGCTCCACCTGTATAAGAGCTAATATTGAATAAACTATGCTCTTGCACAATTTTCTTTTGTTGAAATTGTAGATAAAGACGCCTTTGCCAAATAGCAGATGAATGATTTAATATTTGGTAGCTTATTGGAACTAAATAATCATTTCTTTTGAATAAAAATTGCTTTTGAACCTCCGCTTTTCCACAAGTGTCGCAGATTAAATTAACTTTAAGCACAGACTGCCCAGGCTCTAAACTATAATTATTTTTAGGACTATGATACTGAAATATTTGTTTTCCACCCGAAAATACTAACCCGCTTTGGGCAACATAATAATTAGCCAAATTAGGGCTTAGTAATTGAAAGGGAGCAGAATTAGCCTGACTAGGATGCTGTGGGTATTGCAAAAGACTTGCTTTGACAATATTTCCTCCTAAAGTATCTATCCAAATATCAAGAACATCTGTTTTTACATGGATAAAACGTTGTCGTTGAGCATTTCTAGCTGGAACAACCGCTGTTTCAGCTTGGGTCGCTAACTTTATTTTTTTATTATTAACTAATTGCTTTTTTATAGAGTTTGCAGATCCAATGTCTTGACTGTTAGGGGGATATTCATTTTGCCATGCATTCCATAACATAAATGCAATTAAAAACAAGGCGCCTAATAAAAAAACACGAGCCAGTTCCATATAGATTAACTCATTTTGGTTGGTAGTTTAGAAACAAAAAAAGGTGGAGCAGGATCATAGCCACCTGTATGCCAAGGATGACAACGGAGTAGTCGACATATTGTCATGTAGGACCCTTTACAGGAACCAAATCGTCTAATTGCGATCAGCGCATAATTTGAGCAACTTGGATAAAAACGGCAATACTGTCCTAGTAAAGGACTAATAAGATAACGGTAAACCTGCAATAAAAAGATCAGGCTCTTTTGTAATAAACTTCTAACCTTGACCATTGTTTATCTAAATCACACAATAAAACTCGATTATTATATAAAGCCCGACTTGTAACCACTATAACAATATCTACATCGGGTAATCTTCTCTGATTAAGTCGAAAACTTTCACGTATGAGGCGCTTAACCCGATTTCTAGCCGATGCACTTTGAATCACTTTTTTAGCAATAGCTAAACCTAACCTAGCATAGGTTAAGCCATTAAGCCTAGTATAAACAACTAATCCACCTTGGTTGTGTTTATTCCCTAATCGAAAAGCCTGTTGAAAATCTTCTGCTCGATGTAGTCTAAATGACCTAACGAAACCTTGATTAGTCTTTCTCAAATGAAGAAACAACCTAAAATTAGGCAGTTAAGCGCAAGCGCCCCTTTGCACGACGCCGTTTTAGGATTAAACGCCCTTTTTTTGTGGCCATTCGAGCTCTAAATCCATGCGTTCTCTTACGTTTAAGATTACTGGGTTGATATGTTCTTTTCATAATTATAACTACCCCTAAGGGTCTTTTTACCTTGTCAAAGATGACGTATCTTAGGTGACCCCATTTAGATTGTCAATTCATTCAGTTGGGGGGGATATCGTTTTAAAGTTATTTTGAAATAAAGAACAGTTTTCAGTAATTTTCTACTAAATTTACCACACATTATTTGTCTAGAACTTAGTCTGATTACTTATCCCTTATATAATCTATGAAAATGATTGTTATGTCTCTTTTTAGATACATAAATTATTAGCGTTAATTATTTCAACAAAACCTCTATCTCATCTTTTTTCATCCTTATTAATATAATAATTTATTCTAAATAGATAGGAGTGATGATAAGACAAGGATATTTATGTTATTAACTCTATTTTTACTATATTTTTCATAGAGTTAACTTAAAAATTAAATCAGAATAAGCTGGGAATAAATGTGAGTGACTTACTATAAATTTCATGTTAAGCCACTTACTATTTTTTTTCAATCATTATGTACACAGGCTAGTTTGCATTTATTAACAGATTTTAATGCTTTTAATTTGTACAAAAAAGAATCTAGAGGTCTCTAGGCTTAATGAATCTAGAAGTTGAATGGTGTGTATAACTGACTTGTGTAATCTGAGTGAATGTATTTTTTCCGATTACGAAAGGTTTGTTTTTTTATCTAGAAAGATTTTTATTAATTAACCATATGTAATTTTTTTAATAAGCTTAGGCTAGATTAGCGCTATGAATTATGATATGAACTTAGGTCGGTTAAACGTTTTATTTTATGTGATAGAGGAATTATTGTGGCAACCGCTTTAGCAACGTTCGTTTGGCAAAAATGTTTAGATCGATTACAAGATCATATATCGCTCCAAGATTTTAATACTTGGATACGGCCGTTGCAGGCAGAACAAAAAGAAGATCAGCTTGTTCTATGGGCACCTAATCAATTTGTATTACATTGTGTAAATGAGAGGTTTTTGGTTTATATCAACCAGATTTTGGCTCAATTAGATGAAGCGCCCCCGGAAGTTATATTGAGAGTCGGTAGCCGTAATAATCAGACCTCTCAGATATCTCCAATATTAAGAAACACCCAAGATTCTAAAGGGAAATCTAAGGTTACTAAAATTTCGGCGACACATATAAATTCAAATTTTACATTTATTAATTTTGTTGAAGGAAAGTCTAATCAGTTAGCACGTGCCGCATCTGTACAAGTCTCAGAAAACCCTGGAGGTGCATATAACCCTTTATTACTCTATGGAGGAGTGGGTTTAGGTAAAACGCACTTAATGCATGCAATTGGTAATGCTATTTTAACTAAAAACCCACATGCCAAAGTGTTATATTTACACTCTGAACGTTTTGTTGCAGATATGATTCGAGCGTTACAAACTAATACAATTAATGATTTTAAAACCTATTATCGTTCGTTGGATGCATTATTAATTGATGATATTCAATTTTTTGCAGGGAAAGATCGTTCACAAGAGGAATTTTTTTATACATTTAATACTTTATTAGAAAGTCAGCAGCAAATCGTATTAACGTGTGATCGATACCCTAAAGAAATGTCAGGAGTAGAAGAACGATTAAAATCACGCTTAGGTTGGGGACTCACCGTTGCTATTGAGCCCCCTGATCTTGAAACTCGAGTTGCTATTTTAATTAGTAAAGCAGAGCAAACCAAAATAAGTTTACCTCAGGAGGTTGCTTTTTTTATAGCGAAACGAATTCATTCTAATGTAAGAGAACTTGAAGGGGTATTAAAACGCGTTGTAGCTTATGCACAATTTACAGGATTAAAGATCACACTTGAATTAGTGCGCGAAGCTATAAAAGATGTACTTGCTTTACAAGATAAATTAGTAACAGTAGATAATATTATTAAAACTGTTGCTGAATATTATAAAATTAAAGTTTCTGATTTACTTTCTAAACGTCGAACTTCGTCTTTAGCGCGGGCACGACAAATTGCTATGGCATTGGCTAAAGAATTAACAAATCATAGTTTGCCAGAGCTTGGACGGACATTTGGTGGGCGTGATCATACAACTGTATTACATGCATTCCGAAAAATACAAGAGTTAAAAAAATCAAATACTGGTGTTGCGGAAGATTTTATAAATTTATTGCGCACTTTATCGAGTTGAGGTTAAAAAATGCAATTTACAATTAATCGTGAAATCTTATTGAGACCTTTACAATTGGTAACAGCTGTGATTGAGCGTCGCCAAACTTTGCCTATACTTTCTAATCTTTTAATTCAGCTGAATGATAAAAATTTATTTTTATTAGGTACAGATATGGAAGTAGAATTAGCTGGACGTATCATTTTAGAAAAATCAGGAGAATCTGGGACGACCACCGCACCGGCTAGAAAACTAATGGATATTTGTCGAAGTTTACCTGAAGATAGCGAACTAAAATTTCAGCAAAAAGGCGATAAACTCTATCTTCAATGTGGTCGCAGTCGTTTTAATTTATCTACTTTACCAGCAACAGATTTTCCAATTAGTGAAGCATTAGATAATCATAATGAACATCTAGAGTTTGTTTTGTCGCAAAAGGGTTTACGCTCTTTGATAGAATCAACTAATTTTGCTATGGCTCAACAAGATGTACGTTCTTATTTAAATGGAATGCTGTGGGAGTTAAGTCAGGGAAGCTTACGAGCTGTGGCAACCGATGGTCATCGTTTAGCACTTAACGTAAAAGATGCAAATGTGATGATAGATAATCAAATTATAGTTCCGAGAAAAGCTATTTATGAACTTTCGCGTTTATTAAGTGAAGAAGAAAACGATAGCTTAACTATTTTTTTAACTAAGAATCAGTTAAGGGTTCAGATGCAAGATTATACATTTACATCTAAATTAATCGATGGCACATACCCCAATTATAATAGGGTTATTCCAAAAAATGGCGATAAAACTCTAGAAATTGATCGAGATTTGTTCAAATCATCTCTATCACGAGTGGGTGCTTTATCAAATGATAAACATAAAAGTGTTTGTTTGGAGATAAAAAATGATCTATTGCGCATTTTTGCTAATAATCTTGAACATGAGGAAGCTGAGGATCATCTCGATGTGTCTTATCGAGGAGAGGATATAAATATAGCCTTTAATATTAGCTATCTTATGGATGTATTAAATAGTCTACCGCCTGGATTAGTAAAAATTACATTAACATCTACAGATGAGAGCGTAAGAATTGAAGCTAAAGAGCAGGATGCTGGCGTATACGTTATTATGCCTATGCGTTTGTAATGTCATATGCAATTGGTTCGTTTGAAAGCAAATTGTTTTCGAAATCTTGCTGAATTAGATCTTGAATTTTCTCCTTGTTTTAATTTTATTTATGGGCCAAATGGTAGTGGTAAGTCTAGTTTACTTGAAGCTATTTATTTTTTAAGTTTAGGCCGCTCTTTTCGTAGTAATTTAGCGAGTCGGGCAATTCAATATGAAGCCGATAGCTTTAATTTATTTTCAGTCATTTTAGGACAAATGCCTACAACTTTAGGCCTGGAAAAAATACGTCAAGGAAAAACAAAAATAAAAATCGGTAATAATATTAATTCCGTTAGCGAATTGGCTAAATTATTACCATTACAACTTATTAATCCCAATAGTTATCAATTGTTAAGTGGAGGCCCTAAGGCACGTAGACAGTTTATTGATTGGGGCGTGTTTCACGTGGAACCACATTTTTTTTTAGTATGGCGACGATTTCAGCAGGCGCTAAAGCAACGTAATGCGGCTTTACAACAGCAAATACCAGACAATCAAATTAAGATATGGGATTTAGGGTTAGTTGAGGCTGCTAATGAGCTTACTGTAATGCGAGAAAGGTACATACAAGAATTAACGCCTTTAATCAACGAGTTAATCAGTAAATTACTTACTTTACAAAACTTAAATATAAATTTTTATAAAGGTTGGGAAAAAAAATTAAGTTTAAATTCAATTTTAAGTAGTTCGATAGGTCGGGATTACAAACTTGCCTATACGCAATTTGGTCCACATAGAGCTGATTTAGAAATAAAATTAAATGGAAACCCTGTGCATGAAGTATTATCAAGAGGCGAACAAAAATTATTAACATGCGCCTTGCAGCTTGCGCAAGGTATTTTATTAAAAAAAATAACATCTAAGTCATGCATTTATTTATTTGACGACTTATTTGCCGAGCTTGATCCGAAAAAACAAAAAATGCTTATGCATTTACTCCAAAATTTGAAAGCACAAGTGTTTATTACCGCAATAGATGAAACTGTGCTCAAGGGATTGGAAGTTCTCGGTCTAGGAAAAATATATCATGTTCAACAAGGTAAAATTATGGAAAAAAAATTAATTTAAAAAGCATATCTAATAGAGGTAGGAATAATATGAATCCTTGGTTTATTTTGATAGTAGCAGGTTTATTTGAAGTAGGTTTTACAACCTGTATGAAATTATCAAAGGGGTTTACCCAACTGCATTACACATTAGGTTTTTTATTTTTTTCAAGCATAAGCTTATTCTTTTTGAATAAAGCAGTTGTACAAATACCATTAGGGACGACCTATGCAATATGGACAGGAATAGGTGCGTTTGGAACAGTTTTGGTAGGAGTATTATTTTTAAAAATCCGTTATCTTTTATTAGAGTAATTTTTTTGACTCTTTTAATAGGCTCGATTCTTGGATTAAAGCTGGTTTCAAGTAGATGATGATGTTTCACGTGAAACATCATCACTAGTTAGACCTAAAATTCGTTTAATTATCTATATCTGGAAATGGTAACGGATCGCCGATTTTTAGAATATGGTTATCCATCATAAATTGTGATCGATCTTAAAAAAATTATCATCTAAGTTAGAGTTAAATGGATTTTTACGTTTGACAGCTTTATTTTTAGCTATTAATGCATCCACTATGGCATATATTGGAGCGACCTGTGTTTCGGCTTGGGCTAATTGATTGTACCCTCGATAACCTGACTTCGTTGATGTTGATTTGATGGGCCCCATTGGTCTTGAGGTATGCCAAAAATTCTAGGTAGTCCACAAGCAGTTAGTAAGAAAGGAGCTATAAATAGGATGGGTATGATGAAATATTTCATAAAGAGGAATAAGTATCTTATAAAAATTAGGTTAAAAATACCTAAAAATTTTACTAAAGACAAGAAACATTAAATATATTTTTAAGGTTTTATTAAGCTTGGAACACAGGGGATATCCTTTCTCTGGCATCAAACACAAAACAGGCACCTTTGAAATGTTTTTCTCCACACTTTTCAAAATAATTTAATATACCCCCTTCCAATTGATATACTTCCTTATAACCATTTGCTAAAAGATAAACAGCTGCTTTTTCACAACGAATTCCTCCAGTACAAAAAGTAACTATTGGTAATTGCTTAAGTTTTTCAGGTAAATTTTTTACTGCATTAGGAAAATCCCTAAACCTCTTAAGATCTAAATTTAAAGCATTTTTAAAGCTACCAAGTTCAAATTCAAAGTTATTTCGTGTGTCTAATAATATTAATTGCGGTCTATTTTTTAACCAACTAATAAGCGTTTCTGGGGTGATATAGGGTGCAGTATGTTTTTCAGGGTTAATGTTGGTAATACCAAAAGAAATGATTTCTTTTTTTACTTTAATCAACATTTTTTTGAAAGGTTGAAAATTAGAAAAGGATTTTTTAAATTCTAAATTTTGAAAATATGAATGAGTGTTCAGAAAATTTTGAAAATAGTGAATGGCATCATCTTCACCGGAGATAAATATATTAATTCCCTCAACACTTAACAATATCGTACCTTTCAATTTTAGTTCATTAGCTTTGGCTTTCAGTGAAATTTGTAATTTAGGTAAAATTTCAGTAGGGAGTTGAATAAAGCGATAAGCGGCTAGATTAATAATAGATAACATATTGTCACTTCTGATAATTTATATGTTTGAAAATTAAAATAGGATGTTTTGGTGCTGGAACCAGGATTCGAACCCGGACCTACTGATTACAAATCAGTTGCTCTACCAACTGAGCTATTCCAGCTAAATAAAAGAGCCAAATTGTAGTTAATTTAAAATAAATTAGCAATTTACTATTTAATCTTTTTTAATGGGAGTAATTTTCTACCAGTAATAGGGTTGAGAGCATCGTGTAGAAATTCTATTATCCAATATTACTTCCAGTTTGTTACTTGATTGACTGATTAATTTTTTTATGCTTTTTATTCTACAGTAAATACAGCTTTTCTATATAAGGAATATTTAGAGGTCGGCATGGGAATTGTTTTGTTATAGTTTAAGCATTTGTAGATTCAGTAAATTAATTGTAATAGTTTCAGAGGTAGGTATTTACTATGAATCAAGTATTAATAGACTTTAATTTAACTCGAATTTCGCCATTATTGAAAAAATAAGTTTTATTATTAATTTGCACACAAAGTTGGCCTTGCAGATTTATTCCTTTTCCAATCCCTTCCAATAAATTGTTTTGATTTTTAATTATAATTAATTTACCCGATAAGCTATCGAGTCGTTGTAAATCTTCCATAAAAAAATTTAAACCTTTAGCTTCGAAGTCAACAAGTGATAGAAGTAAATTTTTTAAAATAAGTCCAGCTAACTGATTACGCCGAGGTGTTTTTTTTTGTAGAGAAAAAATACTGGTGATAGCGTGATCATTAATGGAAGAAGCTGTTAATGGATTATAAAGGTTTAAACCGATGCCAATAACCATTTTTTTGATTTTTTGCTCCATAGATCGTGATTCGACTAGTATACCCGCTAATTTTTTACCTTCATGAATTATATCATTGGGCCATTTGAGCTGCGTTCCTTTTAATCCATATTCTTCAAGCGCCTTAATAACCGCAACACCTATTAATAAAGTTAATCCTGTTAATTGATTTAGTGGAATAGAAAATTGCCATAAAAGAGATAATGCTATATTTTTTCTAAAATTAGAATACCAGGTACGCTGAAACTGACCACGACCGGCTGTTTGTTGTTCTGCAAAAACTGCATAATTATCAGTGTATTTTGTTTTATTGAGCAGATAATCATTAGTTGAATCGACAAGCGTTAAAACTTCTATGTTAGATAATAATTGCTTGGCTTTACCTAATTCTTTAGCTATATAGGAAGCATTAAGTAATTCTAAGCTACCTAAAATACGATAACCTTCATTAATAACTTCTAAATTTATTGATGCATTCGCGATTTGCTTTAATATGGTTGAAACCATTAGGCTAGGAATGCCTAATAACTTGCTAATTTCTTTTTCAGAGTGAGCTTTACCATCTGCTAATAAATTTAGGGTGGATTTAAGCATTTGAAATCTCAGTAACTATTTTTTTTAATTAGAAGTTAATTGATTTTATCATTTCTCCTATTATTTATTAAGTTAAAGGGTAGCCTGATAATTTCTCTAAAATGTGCAATGGTGAGGAGTTGGGATTTATCATTACTGTTGTGTGTAAATAAAAGGTTTGCTCAAGCAAATATTGCCCTGAAATAGCAGCATGTGATACTTGATCCGTAGAAACTATCCAGCTGGTGCCCGGAGGAAAACTGATTTCTTTAAATTTTATTTGTTTTTGAGATTCCAAGTCGAGTTTTATCCTATCATGGATTTTTAGCATTATATGATCATAGTGAGTGCGGATACTTTTAGTAATTCCTAACCAATGTAAAAGTTTTGCACTACCAGGAATAGGTTTATTGATTTTTGGCCAAAAACGCAAAACTGCTTCTTCAAAATTTTCACCTATACGCCAAATTCGATGTTCACCATAAGGATTGATATTACAAAATAAGTGGATTATTCGATATCTCTGATTAGGATTTGCAGCAAAAGCATCTACATGTAATCGACGATCATCCTTACGTACAGAAGATTTACGGTTTCTTATTTGGACAGGGCGATAACTAGTATGACCTAAGATAAGCGAATTCATAAAATAGTCGGCTTGTTTAGAAAAACTAGCTAATATAGACTTTAAACACATTTGATGTTTTAGATCTGCTTTGATGCCTTTTAAATGATTTTTTTTAAATTAAAATTAATATTTTTTGTTTTTTTATTTATTAAATAAGGAATAAAGAGCATTCGCTCTGAGGGTTCTATATTAAATGAAAGTTGTAGGCAAAAAATAATTTTTCCAGACTCAAGATCGGAAAGTGCCGTTTCTTGTTCATGTTGTTTAAATTCTATATCCCAAGCGACTGCTGTACAGATAGAGAAAATATCCCTCTAGGGAGTGTTGTCAATTAAGTCATCAATATAACGGAAGAAGCGAATTTAACGGCCTCCAAAAAATACTTTCCCCGTTTACAATATCGGGTA
>CAYQIE010000089.1:0-6841 GCA_964417505.1 Rickettsiella sp.
TTGTATACTTAAATTCGGATACCTTCTTTCCTTTTTAGCCTTTTCTCTTCCCCCTCTAGTTTAAATCCTTATATAGCAGAGCGAAACTCTTGAGATATTGTTATTCAGTACCCATTCTGCCTTAGCAGAAACGGCTGAACAAGCGACATAAAACTATTTTAATTCAATCCAGAATAATCCAAAAAAATTAAGTGTATTTTTATATGACATGCCGAAAGGTGCGGATCTGCATAATCATCTCGGCGGTATCAGTATGGCGGAAAATATGTTGCGCTATGCGAAACAGGATAATTTATGCGTCACAATAACCCCCAAGCCTTGCGATCATCGAAAATCATCATTGTCCTTCAGCTTTTCAGGTTGATAAGATTCAACGCTATCCACAATTATATAATCAAGTGATCGATGCTTGGTCGATGAGAAATTTTCAACCAGGGAAAGAGTCTGGACATGATCATTTTTTTGCAACCTTTATAAAGTATTTACCTATTTTGATGAAACATCGACCCGAAATGGTCAATGAAGCAGTGGAAAGGGCGTGTCGAGAACATTTAATCTATCTAAAACTGATGGTGATGCCCGATGATAATCGATCCGGATTATTTGGCAGTCAGATCACTTATGATAATAATTTTGATGATTTACTTAAAAAATTGTTAAATCAGGGTGTCATTCCTATTACTCAGGAAATTTATAAGCAGTTAGATCGTTATCAAAAAACCATTCAAGTATTTTTGAGTGGGCCTGAAAAAGAGGGGGCCCGGGGTTTAAATTGAGTTATTTATATCAAGTATTGCGCGAGCAGCCGCCTACACAGGTATTTGCACACAATTATTAACAGGTTTTGTGAATTAGCCAATCGCGTCCACGTGTGGTAGGTATCAATCTTGTCCAAACGGAAGATGGGAAGTTATCGATGCGCGATTATAGCGTACAGATGCGTATGATAGGATTTTTACATCGTCTCTACCTGAAGGTTAAAATTAGTTTGCACGTCGGTGAATTGGTTCTGGGTTTGGTTCCCAGGAGTGGTTTGCGCTTTCATATTCGTGAAGCGATAGAGGTAGCGCATGCGAATCGTATTGGTCATGGTGTGGATATTCGTTATGAAGATCAAAGCCAACAATTATTACAAGAAATGGCTAAAAAACAGATCTTGGTTGAAATTAATCTCAGCAGTAATGCAGCGATACTCAATGTAACAGGCCAGCAACATCCGATACTACTTTACCGACAACATCACGTTCCAGTGGCGTTATCTACCGATGATGAAGGGGGGTGTTAAGAACCAATCTAACCAAGCAATGAAATAGCGGAAGCCAATTATCATTGGCCTTATTTGACATTAAAGCACTTAGCCCGGAATAGTATTCACTATAGTTTCTTACAGGAGCCAGTTTATGGCAGGATGCTCATTATCGCAATCTAGTTGGTGTTTGCAAGGGTAGCTTAAGGAGAGGTCATTTATCCTCCCATTGTCAACGCTTTTTGGATAGCAACGAAAAAGCTGATAGCGAATGGAAATTGCAACAACAATTTTTAGATTTTGAACAGAAGTTTATGACGCATTGTTGTTTAGCTAACAGCGATTGACCGATTAGAATGTAAAAAAGATCGCAGAAACGATACCACCAAATAAGGTCCATTTAATTAAATAATAAGTCGGTCTATTCCATTTTTTAATGCATTTGCCGATACGACGAATAAAATAAACGTATTTAAAGATACGATTAACACCACCGGTATCATCTGTTTCGTCATTAGGGGCCGCACAGCAGCACTCATTAAGTAACGTCCGACTAAATAATTAAATCGTTGTGCCCAACGATATTTCAAGGGTCGTTCAATATCACAAAATAAGATCAAACGATTTTGACCACTGGTGTTTTCGGCATAATGAATATAGGTTTCATCAAACATGACCGCTTCGCCATCACGCCAACTATAACGTGTACCATCAACATTAATAAAACAACGATCATCATTAGGCGTCATCAGTCCTAAGTGATAGCGTAACGAGCCCGCATAGGGATCGCGATGACGCGGTAAACGGCTATTATGAGGTAATTCTGCAAACATAGCGGCTTTAACCGAAGGTAAGGTTTTTAATAACGCAGTGGTTTTTGGACAATGAACGCTAGCCGAAGTATGTTGACTATTATACCATTTCAGATAAAAACGCTTCCAACCGGTTCTGAAGAAAAAATTAAAACCGGCATCATTGTAATTGTCGGAGGCTTTAATCTGTTGTTGGGCTAAAAGATTCATCCCCTCTGCACGTATCAGCTGCCAATGTTGATGTAAAATTTCTAACTCAGGAAAATTTTCTAGCTTAAGATAAGGGGTAGGGGATACGTTGGAAAACAAATACATAAAAGTATTTAGTGGTGCGAGAAAGGTCGAATGATCGGAAAGCTCTGGCGCCGAAATGGATAACGTTCTTTTCCGCGCCGATGAATGTAGATAACACTTAAAATAAACCCAAGACGATATACTTTATTAAAATTATTTCTGTTTTTCTTAAAAAGAAAATTTATAGTATAAGCTAATCTTAAAAAAATAAAGCTGAACCCTCTTGAGGTAATGCCAACTATGTATGCGAATAACGCAATCAAATGACTTAAATCTTTTTAGCGATAAAAAAGAAACGTCATGCTTAGGTTGTATTCCCATTACTCGATCTAACAGTAACAGGTGTGTGGCTAACACATAACTCATTTTATAGGCATGCTCTGATAAACCGGCTGCAAAGCCAACCTGAGGATGCTGAGGATGAATATCAATGATAAAATTTTGGTCGAATGAATTATCATATAAACAATTTTTAGCGTAAATATTTTCTGCGGTGACATTTAAGTAACGGTGAATAAATCTTTTTATAGCCATATTTCTTCTTCATTACTCTTTAATTTATTGTTATCTTTTAATTAATAGGGCGATCCACCCGTGTGCCTAGCGACCTTGATGTATCCATCTATATTTGGAAAGTCATAGAATAAATCATCGGCAAATTGATAAGCAAAACACGGAGAACCTTTTTGAATAGTGTATTTATCGCGATTAACCGTACTCCAAACTAATCTTTTTTGCAAAATTTATAAATTTAAATCAAGTTCCGGAAGCAATTCTTGGGTTCATGCACCCGTGGTGATAAGCAAAAATTTACTTTATATATAACCCTTTATCTGTTTTAACGTTTATTTTCATATCTTTATCACTATCCCAAGCGATAACCTTTCATTCGTTAAAATTTGCGCTCCAGCGCAGAGGGATGTATTCACAAAATAAAGAATACAATCATCAATGTATAAAAATCCTGCTTGTGGTTGAAAAGGACCGATCATATGATCAAGAATCAGAAAACCAGGAAATCGACTGTTGAGCGCTGTCCGAGTAAGTAATTCGAATGGGATATGATATTTTTTTAAAAAATCGATTTTAGCTTCAATACTATTCAAGAGAGTCATTTCTAAGACCCTATTTTCAACTAACAATTTTTTTTGTGCTTTTTTTCTAGATCCTTCTAATGAATATAAGCATCTTTTAGCAGTGGGAGGTACTGAGGATTATCATAATAAGCTTGACGAAAAGCTCGGGTTTCACCATGACTTCCTCCCAGAGTGTGGCCTATGTGATATTGTTCAAGACATAAAACCTTTAAGCCTTGTAGACTGGCATGGTAGGCAGCAGCACTGCCTATACTCCCGCAACCGATAATAATCAAATCGAATTGTTTCATTATTTTCTCTTTTGCAGCCAATGAGATCATTTAACCGAGTAATTTCGAAGCTATGCTTACATTTAGTGGCTTGTTTTTATTTAAGTCAGCGTTTAGTATCGATAGCATTTCTTTTATAAATATGTTAGCTAATAATAACAAGTGAAACCTATTTTTTCTCCTACTATTCGCGTTAGTTTAGCGCTTTTTTCGGTACTGGTTATTAAATTCCTATTGGCTCGTTTTATCCTTATTACGGCAGATGAAGCCTACTATGCTATTTGGGGTGCTTTTCTTAGTGGCGGTGGTTATGATCATCCCCCGATGATTGGATTTGTTCTTTATCCACTATTGCAATTCGGTCATCATACCTTGACGTTACGGTTACCCGCCATCTTCACGAGCTTAATATTAGGTGTCGTGACCTATCTTTTTCTCAAAAAGGATGATCCTGAGCGAGCGGCGATCACCAGTATCTTATTAATGATTGCACCAATGAGTCTATTTAACATCATAGTCACGACGGATACACCCTTATTTATATTTTCGTTTTTGTCAGTGATATGCGTGCTGCTGGCTATAAGTAAGAATGATGCCAGGGTTTGGTTTGCGCTAGGCGGATTATTTCTAGGTCTGGCGTTTTTTTCAAAATATTTTGCTTGTTTATTAGGTTTGGCTTATGCCGTTTACTTTCTTGTTATTGCGCCGAACCGTGCAAGACTGATCGGTTTAGGTTTAATCGTTCTGTTCGCATTGCCGTTTGCATTACAGAATGCTTATTGGAATTACCAGCATGATTGGTCGAATATTTTATTTAATATCTACAATCGAAATAATAATATGGGTTTTAGCCTTAAGACCTTATTCGGCTATTTGTTGATATTACTTTATCTTATCACACCCCCCTTAGTCTTTGCGGTAACTCGATACCCTAGACAGGCATTAAAACATCAGCCGCTATTTTATTTTTTCTTTATACCTTTATTGATATTTTTTATATTGAGCAGTTTTAAACCGATAGGTTTGCACTGGCCGCTGGCATTTATTCCACTCATTTATGTTTGGGCTGGAATGTATTTAAGTACGGAACGGTTAAAAAGCTTATTAAGCTTTACCGTCTATTGGAGCGGAGTACAACTTATTCTCATTGCGAGTTTAATGTTGATCCCGCTCAAATCAGTACAAGATCAGCATTTTCTCGGTTTAAACTACAATAAGATCGTATACTTTTTTCACCATAAAACCATTAATAGTTTATTACAAGAAAGGTTTCCGCAACATTATATTTATGCGAGTCCTAATTATGCGGACGCTTGTTTATTTTTTTTTGATACCCATCATTATGCTTCCGTGTTTTTAAAAGGTTCTTTTCACGGTCGTGAAGATGATTTAATTACCAATTTCCAAGATTTTAAAAATAAAAACTTTTTAATCTTTTCACGTATACCTCTCGTTTATAATGATTACAAGCCTTATTTTCAGAAGGTGACTTTGCATACGTTTCAATACCAACAAGCGACTTTTTATTATTTAATCGGTACGCGGTTTAATTATGCAGTTTATCGCCAAGAAATCCTGCGATTTATCAATGATACTTACTGGATTGATCCACCCTATTTGCCGCATGCTCCCAGCTTTTTTTATTTAAAGTATTTTAAAAATTAAAATTTAGTATCTCTGGCAAGTTGGATTAGTTTAGACAACTAAACTTAAAAATTCCGATCGAGTGCTTAGATCTTTTCGAAATAAGCCCAGCATCACTGAGGTTTTCATTGAAGCCTTTTGTTTTTTAACACCGCGCATCATCATGCAGAGATGTTTGGCTTCAATAATGATAGCGACACCTTTGGCAGATAATACCTGCATCAACGTATCGGCGATTTGCTGGGTTAGGTTTTCTTGAATTTGTAAGCGTCGTGCATAAAAATTAATAATACGTGATATCTTTGATAAGCCTATGATTTTTCCGTTAGGAATATAGGCAATATGACAGACACCAATAAAAGGTAATAAATGATGCTCGCATAAGGAGTACAATTCAATATCCTTGACTAAGATCATTTCTTCCATGGTTGAGTGAAACACGGCGCCATTTAAAATATCGTCTAAGGTTTCACGCGAACCACTGGTTAAATAACGTAATGATTTGGCTACGCGTAAGGGAGTATTTTTTAATCCTTCTCGTTCTGGGTCTTCTCCTAATGCGGTTAAGATTGCTTTAATATGATTTTCCATCGTCTCTCTTCTTATTCAGTTTAGTTCAAACGCTACGACTTCCAAGCAGAGACGGCTGTACCATGAAATATTTTATCAGCAGCAGCGACGACCTCAAGGGAGTGTATGGCTTTAATTAAATTAATAAATTTAGGATTATTTTTATCAGCGCTTTTAACCACTAATAGATTAGCATAAATTGAGTTTTTTCCTTCACTAAATATTGCATCTTGTTGTGGATAAAGGTGAACTAACGCAGCATAATTCGCATTAATCACCGCTAAGTCGACATCGGCAAGTACCCGTGACAATTGTGCGGCATACAATTCTTTAATCACCAAGTGTTTAGGATTACGCTGGATATCATTAGATTGATCAGTGTGTTTCTAGCGGTGTCTAGCGTGATTAAACCGGCTGAACTCAGTAACAACAAAGCACGCGCTTCATTACTAGGATCATTAGGAATAGCGACAATGGCATGCGGTTTGAGTTCACTTAAATGGAGGATTTTGATCGAATAAATAGCCATCGGATAAATAAACTCTTTAGCAATGGCAACTAATGCATAGTCTCGATTATGATTTTGTCATCTAAAAACGCTTGATACTGAAAAAGATTAGCATCGAGACTACCGTCGTTTAAGGCGCGATTAGGTAATGAATAATCAGTTAACTCGATGAGCTTTATGTTCAACCATAATCACGTTGTGCGACTTGTTTAGCGACTTGCATGAGTTCTGTTTCTGGTCCGCTAATCGTCACCTAAACGAATTTTTTGGGAATTCTCATGTTGATGGCAAGCGCTGAGGCTGAGTAAACTAGGGAGTGTCGTCAATTAAGTTATTGTATTCTATAAGGGTTGTTGAGAAAAGAATAAAAATGAAACGACATGAGTTAAGTGAAGAACAAT
>CAYQIE010000090.1:0-27474 GCA_964417505.1 Rickettsiella sp.
CTATTAACAGGATTATTGGCTTATTATTAAATCTTCTATCACTAGAAATTTAAAGCCCATTTTGTAGCATTAATTATAAATATTCGAGAAACTTCTGGGAATTTAAAAAGCCTGTCAATAAGTATATTTCGTTCATTAATCTCAAGTCATCGATTTCTGGTTTAGACGATGAAAAAACCGCTCATGATACGACTAAGAGAATTTTTGTATTGTTTAATCAGGTACTTCCTTATTACTCTAGCGAAATACGTTGTTGTTTTGATCTAGAACAATTATTTGTTAAATTTGAAAGAATTCGCCGCCAGCCTTTTTTTGAAAATTTAACCATTCTTTTATCTAAAGAGCCTGCACCTAAAAATCCTCAGTTTTTTCTTAAAGCAGGTGCAGCTTTACGTGCTTTGTGCTGCGATGATGTGGATAAATCATATAAAAATCTTAAATTCGGATTTAGATTCCGCTATTTTCTTTATGCTCAATATGTTATCCAATTTATTACCGCATCGATTAGAAGATTTTATGTTTACGTATTATTCTTTAGAAGAAACCGATATTATCACGATTTTACCTTCTCCTTTGAATACGATCGCGGTATTAATTGAACATTATCAAAATGAAAAAAATCAAAGAAATTAAGAGAATGAAAAATTAGATCATTTAATAACCTCATTGCAGACTATAAAGAAACGCTTTATTGGTAAGATGAAAGGAAATTTTCTACAAGATTCTCTAAAGCAAGAATTTATTTTTTTCTTAGACAAGCTATTATATTTTGTTTTATCCACAAACGAAACAGGTTATAGTGAAAAAATACTGGGGTATTATAATCGTTTTCTTCCTTTAATTGAGGATTTAATTAAATTATTTGAAGTCTCTTCTCAAACTGACGAATTACATTTATTGAATAGTATAAAAACAAAGTGGGACAACTTTATAAATGAAAATAACCTCGCTTACCAAATATCAGAACAGCATGGATCTCAACTTATTAAGGAACGAGAGAAAATAAAAGCGCAGTTTCAGCAAGAACAACAAGCAAAGGTTCAGGCTATTCAGGGAAAAGCTAATGAAAATGCGGCTAGAATGTTGGTCAAGAAAAAAAAAAAAGAACTTCAAGAAGAAGTTTTTTTTACAATGAAGAGGCAAGAAAGATTAGCTGAAGCACAAATGTCACCACTCGATCAAGTACAAAGCGAATTACAGCATAAAATAGCTTCAAAGTTGTTAGAACAGAATGTCTTAACAGACGAGAAGTTTAATATTAAAGAAAAGATTTCTAAAGAAGAAATTTGTAAATGTTTAAAGATAGATCCGATATAAAAAATTGATGAAAATTCACTGATAATGCTAGAAGATCGTGCCATCGCCTTAGAAGATGAACTCTCATCAAATGAAAGGCATACTCTTTTAATGCTTTGTATTAGTTTAGCAGATAACTATTTAAGCAGAGTTACTAATCGAATAACCTACTATAAAAAAAATTACGCACCTTCTTTAAAGATGATGACAGATAGGCATGGCCAACGTGATTTTCGCCAATCAGATCATGAAGTTTACCGAAAAATAAAGAATTTTATGGAGCCTGCGTTAAAAAATTTAATATTGACAGGTGTTGATTGCGAGTGTTTATTAACTATTTTTGAGATGATTGCTTGTTTAAGAGTAAAAATAGAGAATAAAGAGTTTTATAGACTATGGAATTTAGCGGCCACTTTTAGAAAACAAGAACATAAGGAACTTTATAAAAGTTTTTTGGAAAATCTACAGCAATTAAAAACTTATAGAGAGATGGAAAAGAGATTGATAAAACTTTAGAAAACTTGATTACAGCGATAACAAAAATAACTGAAATATTAGCTAAAAATGATGAAGGTGTGAGTTACATAGCGAATGTGTCACTACTTAAAGAAGATTAATTTAGAGAAGCGCAGCTACAAACTGCGGTTATTAATGAAAATAAAATAAGAGAACCCATCAAATATAATCCGCATGAATTCTTTAGAAGGAGTCAAAGTTTTCACAAATCGGGCATTACCGAAAACAATAACAAAAGTGGTCTGACTGAAGAAGTAAATTTTGCACGTAACCGCAGAATGAGCCTGTGAAAATATTTAAGTTTTTAAACGTTAGCGGTGCTTCATCCAACTTGCTTGATAAAATAGCGATGTAAATAATTATCTTGACTGAGTTCAGGATGAAAACTCGCAGCAATAACATTATTTTCTTGTACGGCAACCACTTGATCTTGGTAGGTAGCTAATATTTTAATTTCAGCCCTTTCTAAGGGGGTTAATTTAGGTGCGCGAATGAAAACCATTTCCATTGCAAGATCTCTGACAAGACAGTGTCCATGGACGACTTTAGAAGCGAGTTGTCGACCATAGGCGTTTCGAGTCGCACAAATGTTGATTCGGCCTAAACTATCCTGAGCTGGTGATAAGACGGTTTTGGCGAGCAGTATCGCTCCAGCACAGATACCTAATATCGGTTTATCGTAATCCATGAGACTGGTCCATAACTGCTGTTGCTTCAGCAACTTAATAAATACTGAGCTTTCGCCACCTGGAAGTATTAATGCATCACTCGCCATTAATGCTCGACGATCCCGAACCAATGAGCAAAACACACCGAGCTTATTTAAACAATGGATATGTGCTTGATAAGCACCTTGTAACGCTAAAACACCGATATGCATGTAGACCTCTTCTAAACCTACGTTATTAGACTTGCTTTTTTTATTAAACGATTGGCTACGGTCCTCATTTACTTTAATAAACTCCGATCCTCGCAAATCATTTCCTCGAACTCAAACCCAACAGGGTTTAGAAAGAGGTCTCAAATCAAGTTGTTAATGGCTTCTTCTTCTGATTTCAGATTAAAGCCACTCATTCCTTCAGCTAAATCATTGGAAACATTGAGTAACATTTCTGGATTATCGAAATGCGTGGTGGCTTGGACGATGGCACAAGCGCGTCTTTCAGGATCGGCTGATTTAAAGATTCCTGAACCGACAAACACACTTTCTGCGCCCAGTTGACGTAATAAAGCGGCATCGGCCGGTGTTGCCACGCCACCCGCCGAAAAGTGCGGCACCGGTAATTTACCGTGTTCCGCTACCCAGAGTACTAATTCTAAAGGAGCATTTAAGATTTTTGCTTGAGCGTACAGTTCTTCTTTTTTAAAAATAGTCAGTTGTTGGATTTCACGGATAATAGCGCGCATATGACGCACAGCTTCAAGAATATTTCCTGAACCTGCTTCACCTTTAGTACGAATCATTGCCGCACCTTCTCCAATTCGTCTTAATGCTTCGCCAAGATTGCGACAACCACAGACAAATGGAACTTCAAAAGAATGTTTATCAATATGCAATTCATCATCAGCGGCGGTCAATACTTCGCTTTCGTCGATAAAATCGACATCTAACGCTTGTAATATCTGTGCCTCAACAAAATGACCAATACGCACCTTGGCCATCACCGGGATTGATACGGCTTCCATAATATCTTTAATAATTTTAGGTGAGGCCATTCGTGCGATGCCACCCATTTTTCGGATGTCAGCGGGTACCCTTTCTAGTGCCATAACGGCACTAGCACCAGCAGCTTCGGCGATGAGCGCTTGTTCAACATTAGTGACATCCATAATCACGCCACCTTTGAGCATTTCGGAAAATCCAGTTTTTATACGTTGCGAATCATCAAGAAAATTCATAGCCTGTTAACCACCCTAAAGTTTTATTCTGATCATTATTGTACAACAAATTTCAGTTCAGTAAAGCGTTATTGAGTAGGAAGATTCTAGAAAGGTTTTCTTTAGCGGGTTCATCTAGCGCTCATCTTCTGCTATTTAATCGATAGTTTTTCTTCTTCGATTACTATTAAAATTTTTGTGAAATGAACGTGGTTTTGGCTTTCTATAGCCAGTGTTTTGCTGAGCATAAGAAAACGGTCTAGGTCGATCGGCTATGGTCAGTTCTGCAGGGGCTTTGGCCGCTGCCTTATAATCGAATTCAGGAATAATACACTCTTCTAAACGTTTCTTCAGTAGGTGTTCAATAGAACGGATTTGTCGGCGATCACCACCTTTGGTAATCAAACTAAAGGCCGCTCCTAATTTATAAGCACGTCCCGTACGGCCAATACGATGGGTATAATCTATTGCAGTATTCGGCATATCGAAATTGATCACATGCGAGATATGATCAATATCTATTCCGCGCGCTGCAATATCGGTGGCTACTAAAAACTTCAATTCACCATGTCGGAATTTACCCAGTGCAATCTTACGTTTGCTTTGTGATAGGTTACCTTGAAAAAAGGTTGCTTTATAACCGAGGTGACCAAGATGTTCAGCTAAGCGTTTGGCACGATGTTTGGTGCGCGTGAAAATGATGGCAGACTGGACGGTATTGTTTTGTGAATGGTTTCTAATAAATCGGTTTTCAAGGCCTCTGGAACTGGGAATAAGGTTTGCGTGACGGTGTGTGCCGGAGCCGATTCACTAATCTTTATCGATACGGGATTATTCAAGGCTTTGTCGACTAATAAGCGAATATCGGACGACATCGTGGCTGGAAACAGTAAATTTTGGTGCTGTTTGGGTAAGTACTTTAAAATTTGATAAATTGGTTCGAGGAATCCTAGATCAAACATGTGATCCGCTTCGTCTAAGACTAATACCTCGACGTATTGCAGATTGGCTTATTCAAGCTTGTTTTTCCCTCCTTGTAAGAGATCTAATAGACGGCCGGGACAAGCGACGACAATATCGATACCCCCGTGTAAGGTTCGATATTATTCACGATAATTGACCTTACCCCCGTAAATGGTAGAACAGCGTAAACCGGTTTTAACGCCGAGTTTATTAATAGACACACCGATTTGATCCGCTAATTCGCGGGTCGATGCCAGAATAAGTCCACGCAATTGACCTTTAGGTCCACCCATTAAGACGCTGTAGCAGTGGTAAAGCAAATGCGGCGGTTTTGCCGGTTCCGGTTTGGGCTAAACCGACAACATCTTGGCCTTGCAAGATAACCGGTATGGCTTTGGCTTGAATGGCAGTGGGGTTTTGATAACCCTCGGCTTGAATACCGGATAAAATCGGGTTGTTAAGTTTAAAATCTGTAAAGTTCACTAGAAAGTTCCTGGCTAGAAAGGTGAGCCAAGTAACATCTTTAGCTCAAAAGGTGGCATTCTAACAGTCTTGATCGACAAATGATAGGACAATTGCTCTAAAAATAAACGCGGACTAGAATTATTAGCTGACAAAATAATGGAAATTGCTGAATAATATTTTTTATTTTTTCTAAACTATAACTGCTTAGTGGATGATTAATAGTCATCTACTCGACGGTTTTCATTTATTTTTAAAGGTGAGATTGAGGGGTCTAATGTTGTTTATTAAAATGATGAAATGTAATAAATAAATTTCTTTCAGCACTTGACCCATGCTAGCGCTGCTATTACTATAAGCGGCCTTAACGGCTTAAATTCCCCGATAGCTCAGCTGGTAGAGCAAATGACTGTTAATCATTGGGTCACAGGTTCGAGTCCTGTTCGGGGAGCCAGTCAAAAGGCTAAGATGTGATAGAGACCTTCTTAGTACCATTTGGAGATTATAAATGTACGTAGTTATTTGCAGCGGCGGAAAACAATATAAAGTCGCTAAAGAAGAAATTATTAAGCTCGAAAAGCTACCGGAAGCGCTTGAGGCCATCGTTGAATTTCCGGTGATGCTGCTGGCGGATAAAGACGGCTGCAAAATGGGTGCCCCTTATTTGGCGGGCGCAAAGGTTAAGGTCCGTGTGGTAGAACATGGTCGTGGTGATAAAGTGACCATTATTAAGTTTCGACGTCGTAAACACCATAGAAAGCAAATGGGTCACCGACAACACTATACAGCGGTAAAAATTACCGAGATAATTACTAAGGGTTTATAATAGAGGTTATACCATGGCACACAAAAAGGCTGGTGGAAGTACGCGCAATGGTCGCGATTCGCATTCAAAACGCTTAGGTGTAAAGCACTTCGGTGGTGAATCTGTTAAAGCAGGAAATATTATTATCCGTCAACGTGGCACACATTACTGCCAAGGTAAGAATGTGGGAATGGGCAAGGATCACACCTTATATGCCTTAGTGCCTGGCGTGGTTAAGTTTGCTCGGAAAGGTGCTAAACTTAGATGTTATGTCAATGTGGTTCCCCCAGTTACTGAAACGGCTAAACACGCTCGTTAAATTGTCGCGCCAGTGTGGCGCTCGTGATGATATTTGTAATGGTTACCCCGCTCAGCGGGGTTTTTTTATGAAATTTTTAGATGAAGTTGAGATACTCGTAGAAGCAGGAAAGGGCGGAGCAGGCTGCGTTAGTTTTCGTCGTGAAAAATTTATTCCCTTAGGTGGTCCCGATGGAGGCGATGGAGGGGATGGGGGTAGTGTTTATTTAAAAGCTAATCCTAATCTTAATGCACTGATTGATTTTCATTATAACCGCCTCTATAAAGCGGCACGAGGTGAAAACGGCAAAGGGTCCGATTGCGCTGGGAAAAAAGGTGCTGATCTCATTTTAGAAGTACCGATCGGGACTGAAATCTTTGATGCCGATACCCAAGAACTGATTGGTGATTTGACCCGCAACGATCAAACACAGTGTGTTGCGAAAGGGGGTTGGCATGGTTTAGGTAATGCGCGCTTTAAAAGCAGTACCAATCGTAGTCCGCGTCAGTTTACACCCGGTCATCCAGGCGAAACCCGTCGTTTAAAACTTTCTTTAAAATTATTGGCCGATGTTGGATTGGTAGGTTTACCTAATGCCGGAAAATCCAGCTTAATACGCGCGGTATCGGCTGCAACACCTAAAGTAGCGGATTATCCATTTACCACCTTGCAGCCCCATTTAGGTGTGGTGCGCTTAGAAGCGGGTCGTAGCTTTGTGATGGCGGATGTTCCAGGATTAATTAGCGGTGCTGCTGAAGGTTTAGGTTTGGGTATCCATTTTCTAAAGCATTTGGATCGTACCCGTATATTACTCCATCTATTAGATATCCAACCCATTGACGGTAGTGATCCGTTAAAAAATATGGCCTTGATCGAAAATGAGCTGATAAAATACAGTCCTGAATTAGCTGCAAAACCCAGATGGTTAGTGTTAAATAAAATCAATTTACTTTCTACCGAAGCGTTAGTGGAGACTGTGCAAGCTATCAAGAGCCAAGTTCCAGCCCATGTACCGATATTTGAAATTTCGGCTTTACAGCGTGTCGGGACACAAACATTATGTTATGCTCTTGGGGATTTTTTGGAACAACATGCAACCAATGATGAGAACGCATCATCCAGGTAATTCACGAAATGAGTCGCTACCTGGATTCTGCGCCGCTTCATTGCGCGCAATGAACGAATTAGGTTTTGTGAGACTTGCTATAGGGTCTGACTTATTCGACAAAACTTGTTTCAGTATGCTGGCTAGGTTTATTAATGCAATATTTGAGCGTTTTACCCATTTTAAAATGGATGCGATACTTTTTAGGCGCTAAAAAGTGTTCTCCGGTTTTTGGGTTAAAAGCATAACGTGCAGCATTATAATGGGGTGAAAAACTTCCAAAGCCACGTATTTCTATGCGACGACCCTGATATAATGTTTGTTCCAATAGTTGGATTAAATGTTCCACACTTTTCTTAACTGTAACAGCCTGAAGTTGAGGGAACTTGAGTATGAGTTGGTTAATGAGTTCTGGTTTCAGCATGGATCACCTATGATTAGTTTGATTAAGCCAAAAAAATGATGCAATTACAACTACGTCATCTACCTAATGTTATTACCTGTATTCGTTTTATTCTCATAGGACCTATTTTATGGGACTTATTGACAAAGTGCTATCCTTTGGCTTTTTATTTGTTTGTGGTAGCGGGCTTGAGTGATGGTTTAGATGGTTTGTTAGCACGTTTTTTTGATTGGACAACCCCTTTGGGTGCGCTTTTGGACCCTTTAGCCGATAAGCTTTTATTGATGGGTAGTTTTGTTGTCTTGGCTTATCTGCAACAAATTCCATTATGGTTAACGATGATGGTGATAGGTCGCGATATTTGGATTATGGGTGGTGCTTTACTGTATCGTTATTGGGTAGGCCCATTAGATTATAAGCCAGTTTGGATTAGTAAGTTAAATACCTTTTTTCAATTAGTCTTGGTCAGTTTACTTATTATTAAATTAGCTTTTTTTGATATCTCTGCTGAATTCATTGCGCGGATTATTGAAGCGGTTTTTGTAACCACCTTATTAAGTTTTATCCAATATACATGGATGTGGTTTTGGCAAGCCACTTATTATTTAAAATTAGCGGGTAAAAAATAACCCCAAGAATCAAAACAAGGTTGGTCTTAAATAAGTTAAGTGTGTATTCTGTTTAAATCGAGCTATCGTTTTGAGTTCGTGGCGAACAATCATCGATGACCAATGTTTACATGCGTAAATCAGGGCCATAAACTAGTGTAACAAATGAAATCAAGTCTAAACTCGGTTTGAAGTCTAATGTTGACGCAACTCATTTTATCCCTACAATCACCCGATGCCTGTTGTTTTGAAAATTTTCATATCGGTCAGAATGTTATTTTATTAAATTGTTTACAACATTTTTCTCGAAAAATAGGTGAGCCTTATCTCTATATTTGGGGTAAGTCTGGTGCCGGTTGTACACATTTGCTGCAAGCCTGTTGTCATGCAGCGCAACAACAAGGATTTTCTGTCGCTTATTTACCCTTAAATACCTTAAAAAAGAATAATAGTAGTGAGATATTGCGTGGCTTAGAATCGATGGATATGGTTTGCATTGATGAACTAGAAAGTATTGTGGGAGATAAGCGTTGGCAAGAAGCCTTATTTCATTTCTATAATCGTTTACAAGAACAAGAGCGCTTTTTACTGATTGCTGCTAAAAATGTTCCTAACCAATTAAATTTATCCTTACCTGATTTAATTTCACGCCTTGCTAGCGGTGTGTTATTTCAAGTGCGTGAATTAAATGATGCGGAACGACTCATTGCATTACAACAGCGGGCTGATTCAAGAGGTTTAGCGCTTTCTGAGGAAGTCGGTCAGTTTTTATTACAGCGTTTGCCGCGCGATCCACAAGCACTTTTTTCTGCATTGACGCAGCTTGATAAAGCCAGTTTATGCTTAAAGCGCAAATTAACGATTCCTTTAGTTAAAACGATTTTAAATTTATAGTTTATTAAATGATTATTGTAATTTAATAAAATTTATTTTTTAAATAAGAATGGTTATATACATTAAAAGATTTTAAAAGTATATTTGTTTTCCAAACATAAAATAAAAATTAATTATGCTAAATAGTCGCTTTAAGTTTTACGCAATTTTGATCTTATTTTTCTGTTTAAGCTCAGTGGCTTGTACTCGCACAGAAAATAAAATTATGCCAATAACACCTTGATTCTCTTCAGTAACACCACCTATTTCTGTTGCCACTAAAAAAATAGATTGGATTATTATGTATTGGCGTTAAGTTGGTCTCCTGAATATTGTAAAATGCATAAGCAACGGGGTATGCAATGTAAAAGACAACCTCAACAAGCTTATCGTTTTGTACTGCATGGTTTATGGCCTAGTATCGATAAAACCTGTACACAAGAAAGATTGAGTGATGCGGTTATTAATTTGACATTGCCTTTTATCCCTAGCAAAAGATTAATCGAACATTAATGGGAAAAACATGGTCGATGCAGTGGTTATAATCCAAAACAATTTTTTGATTTGTCTATTCAAGCTTATGAAAAGATTAAAATCCCTAGTTATTTTAATGATGTTAATACGAGTACGACAAAGAAAGTGAGTGATATTAAAGAATTAATCTTACAGAAAAATCCTAATCTCAAATGTGATTCTATTCGTGTTGTTAATATCAACAAAGAATTTTCAGAGCTTAGAGTTTGTTTAGATAAATCTTTGCAATCGATAAATTGTCCTTTCCCTCCAATAAGCAATCCTAATACTGAAGTGGTGATCGTTCCTCCAGGAGCGTAATTAAATGTTGAGTTATCCTGGGATCAATAGAGACTGATCCCAGAAAATGACGGCTAAGCTGTTAATTTAAGCGCAATCCGTGCTAAGCGTTTACCTAAGGCTTGGCAGAGTCGTTTTTCTTTATCACTCAGTGGATTTTTGCTATCCTTCCCAGCCATATGTGTGGGGCCGTAAGGCGTACCGCCGGTTTGTGTGGTACTTAAATCAGATTCTGTATAAGGGACACCTACAACAATCATACCGAGATGAATCATCGGTAGCATCATACTCAGCAGTGTGGTTTCTTGACCGCCATGTAGACTGGAGGTCGAAGAAAAAAAACCAACGGGTTTATCGACGAGCTCACCCGAAAACCATAAACCACTTAGTCCATCAATAAAATGTTTTAAAGGGGCGGCCATATTCCCAAAGCGTGTCGGACTCCCTAAGGCAATACCTATGGCGCCACGTACATCATCAAGTGTGGCGTAAGGTGGCCCTGCTGCCGGAACCTTTTCTTCTACGGCTTCAGATACCGTAGAAATGTTGGGCACGGTGCGAATTCTTACTTCCACTTCTGCAATAGACTCTATGCCTCTTGCGACTTGTTGGGCCATTTTGGCTACTGCACCATAACGGCTGTAATAAAGGACTAAAATATAGGGCATGGCTTTTGACTCCTTGGTAGATGCCGTCGAAGGTTTGGCTTGCTGTTGCTGCACCGAGCTATTCTATGGTATATAACACCGCGCTGAAAAGCGATTATTTCACACACCTAGTATCTAAATTATTTCAAGGGTGGCTCTGCTCAAACAGAGTCTTCAGATAGTGGACCTTGAAAAAGGCTGGCTTTTTTCAAGGCGATGCTTAGGTGGAGGTTTAACCCACGGAGATTATAAAAGATGTCAACAACAGCAACATTAAGACAGTTATTTGAAGCAGGTGTGCATTTCGGCCATCGTACGTGTTTTCGCGAGCCCAAAATGGTTCCTTATATCTACGGTGTGCGCAACGGAATTAGCATCATCGATCTAGAAAAAACTCGAGAATATATTACCCAAGCGCTGAATTATATTGCCAAAGTAGCGGCTCGTCCAGGTAGTAAAATCTTATTTGTCGGAACAAAACGTGCCGCACAGGATTTAGTAAAAGAACAAGCGATACGCTGTGGTATGCCTTATGTTAATCATCGCTGGTTAGGCGGCTTGTTAACCAATTATCGAACGATTCGTCAATCCATTAAACGACTTAAAGAATTAGAAGCAGAGAGTCAAGATGGTAGTTTTAATCAATTGACTAAAAAGGAAGCACTGAATTTACAGCGGCAAATGGATAAATTGGAACGTGCCTTAGGTGGTATTAAAGACATGAGTGGTTTACCGGATGTCTTATTTGTGATTGATAGAGGTTATGAGCATATTGCTATTTGTGAAGCACAAAAGTTGAAAATACCGGTAGTGAGTATTATTGATACCAATCATTCACCTGAAGGGATTGATTACATCATTCCAGGTAATGACGATGCAGCACGTGCGATTACACTGTATACGCAGATGGTTGCGGATACTATTTTAGAAGCACGCGCGGCCGCTAAAAAACCCACTGACTTAACACTCACTGAAGTCGAAAAAGCCGAAACGGAAGAGTCTGTAGTCGAATCAACCCCATCTACAGAAGGAAAAAAGGAATAAGCTTATGACACCAACATTAATAACGGCCGCTATGGTTCAGGCGTTACGCGCTCGAACAGGGGCGGGCATGATGGATTGCAAAAAGGTTTTAGAAGCGGCGGGTGGCGATCTGGATGCAGCGAGCGACGCGATGCGGAAATCCGGTCAAATTCAAGCGGAAAAGAAATCGAGACGTGTTGCCGCTGAAGGTTTAATTGTTATTAAAACCAAAACCGTGACAGGCCCTGCTATCATTTTAGAAGTCAATTGCGAGACGGACTTTGTCGCTCGCGATGAAAACTTTAAACAATTTGCCGAAAAAACCGCACAATGCGTATTGAATCATCAGATGACTACGGTCGAGGTGTTGTTAAACTTTACGTTCGATACAGGCGAAACAGTAGAAAAAGCGCGTGAGGCTTTAGTCGCTAAATTAGGTGAGAATATTCAGCTTAGACGTTTACAGTTTGTTGCTGCGAAAGCGGATGCGGTTTTGGGATCTTATGTCCACATGGGTCGTATTGGCGCTATTGTGCAATTAAAAGGTGGCGATGAACAACTCGCTAAGGATTTAGCTTTACATATTATTGCCAATAATCCAGTCGTTATTTCGGCGGATGATATTGCCGAACAAATTATCGCGAAAGAGCGAGAAATTATTATGGCGCAATCGCAGGGCAGTGGTAAACCGCAAGTGGTAATTGATAAGATAGTCGAAGGACGACTGAACAAATTCCGCGATGAAATGAGTTTATTAGGTCAAGCCTTTGTCAAAGATTCTGATCTGCGCGTTGGGCAGTTATTAAGAGATGCAGGCGCAGAGGTCATCAACTTTGTGCGCTACGCTGTGGGTGAAGGGATAGAAAAACCCACCGAAGATTTCGCTGAGGCGGTGATGGCACAGGTTAAGAGTCCTTCTTAAATTTCTTAATGTTCAACACTGATTTCTAATAATGAGTGTTGAACACCTTAGATTAAAAAAATCAATTATTCTCTTGTTTTTCTTATTAGTCTTAGCCATTAAAACCGCTTGATTACGACTTAAAAAAAATGTTTTAATTTTTAAACAAGGGTTATTTTTAGAGAAAAAAGGGATTATTTATGCCTAACAACAATATTATCTCTCAGGAACAAAGAAGAAAAGCAATTAATTTTCGAGTGGCTGTTGCACAAGGAAATCTGGGAGAGGTTCAAAAGTATTGCGATGCTTATACCTTAAATAGTCGTAATGCCAAAGGTGATACCGCTTTACATATAGTTTCGGAAAACGGCCATAATGAAATTTTAGAGTTTCTTTTTAAACAGTCTAAAATACATTTCCATCTACGCAACGCTGAGAATAAAAAGGGAGTTGATTTGATTACTGAGCTATCAACGGCTAAACTTTGGCAAGAATTATTGCGAGTAGAAAAGAATTTGGTTTAGGCATCGGTATTACGTCAAAAATACTTACTTAAGAAAAACTATGATTTTCTATTGAATAACGAAAATAACAGCAATGAATCTTTTACGCTTGAAGATTTATTCCAGATCAATGCGGCTGTTAAACAAACCCTAATTTATGGCGCACCGGATTGGAAATCAGAAAGATTTCCTCACCAGCAGGCACCCTGTGCATCACTATGGAAAAAAAGCAAGCGGATTATTATCGCGTTGCTATACTACAAGATTTACTTTGCACCATAGAAAATGAGTTTGCAGAAATTCCACTCGATTTATTATGCGTTTACTGATTATTCGCATCATACATAGCTCGCTAGCGGAAGTGATCCAAGTAGGTCGTTGTTACGAGCAAGTGGCAGTGGCATTTAATCAATTATTAATGATGGGTAAAAAGGTTCTTTAACTTGGGTGCAAGCCGAAAACTTAAAATGGAAACCGACTGAGAACTTAAAAAGTACGCGAGGTCATAGTTTTATTATTATGGATAAAGTGGGCGATGGAGGACCTGAAACATGGGAACGTGGTTTATTGATTGATCCAATGGACAATAAAGTTGTGTTTCTACAAGAGTACGCACCCCCGTTAATGGAAGGTTTAATGAGAATTATCGGACAGTCCGATAAACAACAAATCCAATTATCGACTAACTTGATGTTAAGTTTACCTTTAATAGGAAACAACATGCATTAATTGCGGAAACCTTAGAAATTTTAAGACCTTTATTAAAGGGATATTTTGAATTGAACTGGCATCTTTATTGGCCTGAGATGAAAAAAACTACTCGCCTTTATAAAGAAAGAATGGTAAAGACTTGGTTAGAAAAACTTTGGGATGTCTTAGCAAAAAAACCGATATTCATGCCGCCATGGCCGATAATTTACATCTTTATGAAATACAAGATAGTCTTGCGAAACTTGAACATCGTGTTGAGATCATAAACGCTGCGGAAAGGTTAGCAGGCTATTTAAATAAGCAAATGCAAAATAGCTAAAAATGTATATTAGAAATACGGTCATTTAAATGGGTGAATTATAATAACCTCTAGAATGATTCGCACTATGGTTAAAACTGCTTCCCCTCTTTGTTTAACAATATCCTTATTATAAACGCTAATGTTGTTCTTTCTTTAAATTGAAAGCGATTATTTCATCTTTATTTTTTAATATTCTTTGCAAAAAATGACTTAATTGTTATTTAAAAAAATGCTTTATTTTGGAAATATTGCATAGTTTGGAAGGAGGAAATAAAATATTTATGCCTAAAGAAAATATTATTTTTCAGGAACAAAAAAGAAAAGCAATTAATTTTCGGGTTGCTGTTGCGCAAGAAAATCTTGAAAATACTCAAAGATATTGTGATGCATATACATTAAATTCGGTGGATGCTAAAGGCAATACCGCATTACATTTAGCTTGTGAAAAGCGCAATAAAGAAATACTAGCGTTTCTTTTTGAACAAGATCAAATTGATATCCATAAAAAAATAATGAGGGTAACAAACCTTTAGAGTTTGTAAAAAAATTATCGGTAGATTTTATAAAAAACTTCGACTTAAAATCAAGCTTAAGAAATCCAATTTTTCTAGAAACGATCAATGCGATTGTTAAACAAAAAATAGTTTTTGGTGCGCCAATTGACAACAATTTAATTTTCCAAAACAAAAACTTACCTGCGCAAGTGAATGGGAAGCAAATGATCCCAATTTTTATCAGATTGATGTGTTACAAGAAATATTGTGTTTAACAGAAAAGATTCTTAAGCAATTTGAAAAAGATTTAAAAGCATTTAATATTATTTTTCGGATTATTCATGCGAGTTTAACAGAGGCTTTTCAAGTGGGTCGATGTGATGAACGGGTTGCAGTGGCTTTTAATCAGTTTTTGCTTAGCGAAGAAGAAATCAACTTAGAATGGTTTCAGGCAATTATTCTAAATAAGGCAGGGGTGCAAAATTTTCTTATTTTAAATAGAAATTTTCAGTTTTTAGGTTGTAAAGCTAAACCCGATGAGAAGCTAGAAGCTTGGCAAGAAGGTTGGGTGCTCGATCCAATGGATATGCGTGTCGATAAAATTAATGAGATAACGGCTGCGAAATTGATGGGTAATTTAGCTAGGATAATCTCTGAGCCTGATATCGAAAAAATTAAATTACAGCATTGTATAGCGATGAGATTACCTTTAAATGCAAACCATCATAAAGCTTTAATGACTAAATTGAAGCTAATCAAAAATATATTAAATGACTTATTTATGCAAAACTAGGATGAAATTTGGAAAGGAGAAATAAATGCTGCTTTAATCGAGAAACATAAAATTTGTAACGATCTTAGTTGCCAGATAGAAACACAAGCAAAAGTTTGGATAAATCAATTTTTTAATATCCTAGAGGTTAAAATTCAAGCGTATCAACTAAAAGCTAGGTTAATGGTAAACGTTGCGACTGAATTGGTTGAGGAAATTCGCAGTTTGAAATTAAACTAAATTTATCTTTTCTATTCTTAGATTTGGCATTGGGCTAGAAACAGTACGCGGCATAGGTTATTATCTCATATCTTTAACTTGTTATTTTACCATGGCATATCCATTAAAGTATCGACGTGTTTTGCTTAAGCTGAGCGGGGAAGCGCTCCACGGTGAGACTTCACAATTGCTGGATCCTACAGAGCTGAATCGTATTGTATCCGACATTGTTGCTGTAGTAGATTTAGGTGTGCAAATAGGTATTGTCGTGGGTGGTGGTAATCTTTTCCGTGGCGAAGTACTAGCGCGTAGCGGTATCGATAGAATTACTGGCGATCAAATGGGGATGCTGGGTACCGTAATCAATGCATTGGCGTTGCGTGATTCACTAGAGAAGCATAAAAAAATTGCTAAAATTATGTCGGCGATACCTATCGGTGGTTTTGCTCCTTTATTTGAACGCTACAAAGCGATTCGCTACCTCGAAAAAAGTTATATTGTTATCTTTGCGGGTGGAACTGGAAATCCTCTAGTCAGTACCGACACTGCAGCAAGTTTGCGGAGTATCGAGATCGGTGCTGAGTTATTACTTAAGGCAACGCATGTTGACGGTATCTACAATGCTGATCCCAAAAAGGATCCCAAGGCTGAGTTATATTTCCATGTAAGCTATGAAAAAGCCTTGGAACAAGAACTTGGTATCATGGATTTAGGTGCATTTACACAATGCCGTGATTATGATTTACCCATCCTTGTTTTTAACATTAAATGCAAACATGCTTTAGTGGGTATTCTACAAGGTGAAAGTAAAGGTACATTAGTTAGTAAGAGGAATTAGCTATGATAGGATCCATAAAATTAACAACCGAACAAGGTATGAAAAAGGCATTGGAAGCGTTAAAAGTTAACTTAGCTAAGTTAAGAACGGGTAGGGCGCATCCAAGCTTATTAGAGCAATTACGTATTCCTCAATTTGGTGGTAAAGAAGTGCCATTAAATCATGTGGCCAGTATTACCGTTGCCGATGCACGAACCTTGTTAGTGACACCCTGGGAAAAGGCTTCGATTCCTGTTATCGAAAAAGCCATTAGCCAATCGAACTTAGGCTTAAACCCCTTAACAGCCGGTAACGTGATTCGTGTTCCACTAGCGATGTTAACCGAAGAACGTCGACGCGATATGAGTAAATTAGTCAAACAAGAAGCCGAGGATGCACGCGTTTCTATCCGTAACTATCGTCAAGATGCGAATCAACAACTTAAGGATTTAATTAAGAAGAAGCTTATCACTGAAGATGAAGAGCGTCGCGCTAAGGATATGATCCAAAAAATGACTGATCAAAATATTGCAGAAGTAGAAAAGCTAGCAAAGATCAAAGAAGAAGAGTTAATGCAAATTTAATCTCACCATTTTATGCCAATTTCAGACAATGTTCAGGCACTAAAACGTCCACGCCACATTGCTATTATTATGGATGGAAATGGCCGCTGGGCGAAACATCGGCATTTACCGCGGGTGTTAGGTCACCAAGAAGGTGTAAAAGCGGTTCGTAAGGTCGTTAAACTTTGTGGAGAAATGGGCATTGAAGCCCTTACCTTATTTGCCTTTAGTAGTGAAAACTGGCAACGTCCTGAACAAGAAGTCAATTATTTGATGACGCTATTTTTAAATACCTTACGAAGTGAAATTGATAAATTAGCTAAAAACAACGTGAAGCTAAAAATGGTGGGCCATTTAGAAGGTTTTAATCAGCCATTACGTGAATGGATTGATAAATCTCAAGCGTTAACGGCTGAAAATACCGGTCTACAATTAGTCATTGCGGTCAATTATAGTGGTCAATGGGATATCGTGCAGGCTGCCCAGAAAATCATAGATCAAGTTAAAAACGGCGAGCTCAAGCAGGAGATATTAACTCAAGCAGTCTTTGCTGATTATTTAAGTTTAGCGGATTTGCCAGCGGTCGATCTTTTAATTCGTACCAGTGGTGAATATCGAATAAGCAATTTCTTGCTTTGGCAGCTGGCTTATACTGAATTATATTTTACCGATATTTTATGGCCTGATTTCGATGAAGCTGAACTCAATAAAGCGCTGGATTTTTATAGTAAACGAGAACGGCGATTTGGATGCATCAGCGAACAACTCGCAGAAATAAATGCTTAAACTTAGAATTTTAACAGCACTAATATTGATTATTTTAGTAATCATTGGAATTTTTTATACATCGACATTTTATTTTAAACTCATCACGGCAGCTATTATGCTATTGGCTGCCTGGGAATGGGCGCCTTTGAGTGACTATATCGCTTTACCGCAGCGTTTTTTGTATGTAGGCATGCAAGCGGCCATTTTATTCTTTATTTTACCTTATTTAAGCGATGACTGGATTTTGCAGTGTGGTTTAGTTTTTTGGTTATTTTTAAGTGTTTATCTGATTTGGGCACACGGTCTATCCCAATTACCGATGATTACTCCGGTTTTTAGTGCTATGTTGGGCTGGTTAATCATTAGTTTGTGTTGGGTATCATTACAAAGATTACAACTGACACCGATTTACTTATTGTTTATGTTATTGATTGTTTGTTTATCGGATACGGCAGCCTATATGGGGGGGCGTCTATGGGGGCGGCATCTTTTAGCGCCTACCTTGAGTCCCAAAAAAACCTGGGAAGGTTTTATTGCCGGATTATTGTTTACTTTGCTTTCGGCAATATTCATAAAACATTTTATCGAGCTGAAGCTAACGTTTGGACAACTTGAGTTATTGGTGTTACTGACCAATTTAGCGGCGGTCGCGGGAGATTTATTTGAAAGTCAGTTAAAACGATTGCGAGGTTTAAAAGATAGTGGCCATTTATTACCTGGACATGGTGGAATTTTGGATCGTATAGATAGTTTATTAGCAGCTGCCCCTGTGTTTTCAGGATCTTTATTACTATTAGGTTTAGTAACATGAAATCTTTAACTATTTTAGGTGCAACTGGCTCTATAGGTGTTAACACCTTAGATGTGATCAGTAAGTATCCGACACGTTTTCGGGTAGTCGCTTTAACAGCGCACTACAATATCGATCTGCTCTTTCAACAGTGTCTAAGATTTAATCCTGCTTATGCGGTGGTTAGTAGTGAAAACCTTAGCGAAAATCTTCAGCAACGTTTGCGTGCGGAATCTTCCAGCACCAAGGTATTGTTCGGTAAGGATGCCTTAGTTTTTGTTGCGAGTCTTGATGAGGTCGATACCGTCATGGCTGCGATTGTGGGTGCAGCAGGATTATTACCTACCTTAGCCGCTGTAAAAGCCAAGAAGCAAGTGCTGCTTGCGAATAAAGAAGCTTTAGTCATGGCGGGTCCTTTATTCATAGAGGAAGCACAGCGAGCACAGACGATCTTAATCCCCGTTGATAGCGAACATAATGCTATTTTTCAATGTTTACAGGGGCACGTTGCACCGGGTAATGTTTGTAAAAGTCTCGAAAAAATAATTTTAACTGCATCGGGTGGTGCTTTACGTCATAAATCCTTGGAACAGTTGCCAGATTCAACGCCGACACAGGCCTGTCAACATCCGAATTGGCGTATGGGATGCAAGGTAAGTGTTGATTCAGCAACCCTCATGAATAAGGGTTTTGAAGTCATAGAAGCTTATTTCTTGTTTGGTCTCGCCTTCGATCAAATAGAAGTAATGTTACATCCGCAGAGTATTGTGCATTCTTTAGTAGAATACGTGGATGGATCCGTTTTAGCACAATTAGGCAATCCTGATATGCGTATCCCTATTTCCTATGCGTTGGCTTTTCCAGAACGTATTGATAATTCGGCCGCTCGTCTAAATTTATTAAAGGTAGCGCGCTTGGATTTTTTGAAGATTGATGAAAAACGCTACCCCTGTTTAAATTTAGCCTATCAAGCATTACGGATTGGTGGAACAGCAACAACAATACTGAATGCTGCCAATGAAATTGCTGTACAAGCGTTTTTAGACGACAAGATTTATTTTACTGATATTGCCAAACTCAACCAGGATGTATTGGAAAAAATTCATTCTCGACCCGTTTCTAATCTCAGTATTATCTTGGAAGATGATAATTTAGCGCGTGAGATTGCTAAAGAGATGATTTTAAAGCATTATAGCGCGAGAGAAACGAAAAGGATGCGAAGAGAATCCATCATCCATTAGAAAGAGCAGGATCTTTTTTTAGCTAAAAAATAATGACTATGTTACGACTTTTATTGAGAATTTTTTTAGTAGGATCGTTATCGATCATTTTTTTTCTAGCATTGCCCGCGCAAGCTTTTACGGTTAAATGGATCGAGATCGAAGGTCTGCAGGGCATTAGTCGGGATACCGTCCTCAGTTATTTACCCATAAGAGCCGGCCAATCCTTTCAATCTTATCAATCAACAGCCATCATCGATGCACTCTATGCAACAGGTTTTTTTAGTGATGTCACTTTAGAAGAACGAGCCAATGCTTTAATTATAAAGGTTGCTGAAAGGCCGACCATTAGTGAGGTTGATATTACTGGAAATAAAGAAATTCCTAAGGATAAGTTAAAACAAATTGTAAAAAAAATCGGCCTCGTTCGTGGTCGTTTGTTTGACAAAGCCACTTTAGATCGTTTTGTGGCACAATTGCGTATGCAATACGATAACATGGGTAAATATTCGGCGCGCGTGACACCGATTGTTAGGACATTGCCTAATAACCGGGTATCGGTACGAATTGTTATTTCAGAGGGGCTTACCGTAGAAATTACTGATATTTCTATTGTTGGTAATCATGCCTTTAGTGAAAGAACGTTACGCAATGCTTTACCCATGGGTACACACCATTTTTGGTCATTTTTCACTAATAGCGATCAGTATAGTCAAGATCGGTTATCGGCAAGTTTAGATGTGCTACAGTCCTATTATATGGATCGGGGTTATCTTAAATTTAACGTTGATTCTACGCAGGCTAGTTTAACGCCTGACAGAAAGCATGTTTATCTTATCATTCATGTAACCGAAGGACCGATATACAAACTTAGCGGTTATCAACTCACTGGAAATGTCGTTGTTTCGCAAACAAAATTGCAGAAGCTTTTAGCTCCTTTACAAAGAAGCCAAGTCTTTTCGCGTGCAAAAATAGTCGCAGCCAAGCAGGGTATTAAAAAGGCGCTGGGTGATTTTGGTTATCTATTTGCAACTGTGAATACTGCGCCGCAAATCGATGACGAAAATAAAACTGTTTTTTTAACCTTTTATGTCGATCCAGGTAATCGAGTCTATGTACGACATATCAATATTTCCGGCAATCTAAAAACACAAGCTTTGGTTTTTCGGCGTTTATTACGCCAACAAGAAGCCAGTGTGGTTTCTGAATCCGATATCAAGTCATCTTTGAGACAGCTTAATCTGAGTGGCTTTCTTGAAGGAGAACCCCAGTTCAACCCAATCCCTATTGCCGGTTATACCGATCAGGTCGATCTCGATATTAATCTCAATGAAGCGCATGCAGCACAAGCTTTATTTAGTTTAGGTTATGGTACTAATGGGCCGGTAGTCGGTGCATCATTAAATCAAAATAATGTTTTCGGAACGGGTAATCAATTAGGTTTAAACTTCAATAATACGCGTGCTGCAAAGGTTTATAGTATTAGTTATAATAATCCTTATTATACACTCGAGGGCATACAACGTGGATATGATATCTTCTATCAACGTTCAACCCCAAGTGATCTGAATACCACAACGTATGATACCAATATCTACGGTGCTGATCTCCGTTATAGTATCCCTTTTGATGAGCGGGGAGATAGTTTGCTGCTCACAGGAGGTTTGCAAAAGTTAAAACTTAACATGCCGCCCACTTCACAACAATCACTTGAGGTGCAAAAATTTGTTTCGCAACACGGTGTACAATTTAATCAATTTTTATTTACGTTGGGTTGGTCACGAAATAGCTTGGATCGTTTGTATTTTCCTACGAGTGGGTTCTATCAAAATGCCAATGTTCAACTGGCCTTACCCGTCGGTGGTCAACCTTTATACTATTATAAAGGAGCTTACTCAGAAATCGGTTATTTGCCTTTCAAGCATAATTTTATTCTGCAAAGTCGTCTAAGCTTAGGATATGGTAATGGCTTTTCTTCAACGAGCGGATTGCCGTTTTTTGCCAATTATTATGCAGGAGGTATCGGTACGGATGGTCAGGTTAGAGGCTATGAAATCAGTTCATTAGGGCCTAAAGACACACTTGGCTATCCTCTAGGTGGTAATGTGATGACGGTAGGTAGCTTAGCTTTAATTGTGCCAAATCCGATATCTGATAAATTAAGGACCAGTATTTTTGTTAGTGCGGGTAATACCTATTCTACTTTAGGGATTACTCGGGTGAATCCGCCGCCGGTGGTTAGAGGAGGTAGCGGGTCAGGACCCTTGCGTTATTCCACTGGAATAGATGTAGATTGGCGAGTTCCGGTTTTTAATGTAACATTAAGCCTTAGTATAGCTAAGGCAATGAATCCTCAGCCTGGCGATCAAACCCAAGTTTTCCAGTTTAATATTGGAACAGGTTTTTAATTTTAGCTTATTTAAGGAGCTGATAATGAACAAAGTTTGCTTACTATCTATCATGACATTAATGGCAGGTCTGTTGACCTTACCCATTCATGCCGACGAGCTAAAATTAGGGGTTGTTGATATGCAAGTGATATTACAAAAGGCTCCACAGATTTCCAGAATTAATGATGCTTTAACACGCCAATTTAAAGGTCGACAAGATAACATTGTTAAAGCACAAAAAGAATTACAACAAGAAGCCGATAATTTGCAAAAAAATGCGGTTGTCATGCAAGCCGATAAACGCAGTAATTTAGAAAATAAGCTGATGATTGATCGTAATAATGTGAATTCAATGATCACTTCGTTTCAAAAAGATTTATCTAAAAAGCAAAGTGAGTCCTTGCATAGCTTTAGTCAGCAATTAGACAGTGTAGTGAGTAAGGTTGCTGCACAATCAGGTTATGATTTAGTCATTCAAAAAGGCAGCACCTTGTATGCTAAAAATAATCTTGATATTACCCAACAAATTTTAGACGCCTTAAAAAGGGCTTAGTACGCTTTTTAATTTTTACCTGTTGCTAGCTTAACAAGTTGCATGCATGTAGGTTGATACATCCCGGTTTGTTCATGCTTGCGACACCTTGCCTCGTATGACTCTAAGAGCTGCGTGCTCCTTATGAAAGATTTTTGACTATAGACTGAAACAAAAACTAGAGTTAGACATGCAACGTCGACATTCACTACAAGAAATTGCTCATCTCATTGATGCTGATCTGAAAGGCGATGCGGCCTGTTCAATCAGTGGCATTATGACACTGCAAAATGCACGGCAGGGACAAATTTCTTTTTTAGATAATAAACGTTATCTAAAATATCTTGCGAGTACCCAAGCATCTGCGGTCATTCTCCGTGCAGAATGTTTAAAACATGCTCCGAGTAATGCCTTAATCGTCGCTGATCCTTATCTTGCTTTTGCTAAGGTGGCTAAATTATTTGAGCGAGTTCCGAAATGTTATCCAGGAATACATACGACAGCTATTATTGGTGAAAATTGTCAAATCCATCCGAGCGTGAGCATTGCTCCTTATGTAGTCATTGGTGCTAATACGCGTTTAGAGGCGGGTGTTGTGGTAGGTGCTGCTTGTGTTATTGGCAATAATGTCGTTATTGGCACTGATACTCGTTTAACATCGCATGTCAGCGTGTGTGCGGATACGCAAATAGGCGAACGAGTGCTTATTCATAATGGGTCAGTTATCGGCAGTGATGGCTTTGGTTTAGTCAAAGATAATAATAATAAGTGGATAAAGATTCCTCAATTAGGAAAGGTGCAAGTCGGTAACGATGTTGAGATTGGAGCGAATGTCAGTATTGATCGAGGTGCATTGGACGATACTATCATCAGTGATGGTGTAAAGTTAGATAATCAAATACAGGTAGGCCATAACGTTAGGATAGGCGAAAATACCGCTATTGCGGGTTGCACTGGGATTGCTGGAAGTACACATATTGGTAAAAATTGCATGATCGGTGGCGGAGTTTGTATTAACGGACACATAGAAATTGTGGATAATGTTTATATTACTGGAATGTCAAGTGTAGTACACTCCATTCGTAGTCCTGGAATTTATTCTTCTACACATTCGACTCAACCACAACGTGAATGGCAAAAAAATAGCATCCGGTTTCGCCAACTGGATCAATTGGCTAAAAGATTACGAAGAACTGAAGCAATAATTAATAATAAACTGATTGATAACGATTAAACACTATCTATTCAAAAAAATAGAAAAAATATACCCCCCACAATGGGATTATTGAATTCAAATGTAAAGAGTATAACAACTTAGGTAAGAATTATGAGTGAAGTTATGGATATTCAAGAGATACTATCCTATTTACCCCAGCGTTATCCTATTTTAATGATCGACAAAGTCATTTCTATAGTGCCAGGCAAATCGGTAAAGGCTATAAAAAATGTAACCGTTAATGAACCTTATTTTTTAGGCCATTTCCCAGGTAATCCTATAATGCCAGGTGTTCTTATTCTAGAAGCGATGGCGCAAGCAACAGGTATACTCGCATTACATGAAAATAGAGATCGTAAAAATGATTTTTTATATCTTTTTGCAGGTGTTGATGAAGCGCGCTTCAAGCGACCCGTCGTACCAGGTGACCAATTATTGATAGAGGCAGAGGTGATAAAGGTAAAAGGACATATCTGGAAGTGTAAAGTGACTGCCAAAGTGGATGATGAACTGGCCTGTGAAGCAACGCTGATGGGTGCTGGGAGAAAATGCTAAGATGATAGACCCGTTGGCTATTGTTGATCCCGCTGCTAAGCTAAGTCCTAATGTGACTATCGGACCCTGGAGTATTATTGGTCCTGAGGTAGAGATAGGTACTGGTACTGTCATCGGATCCCATGTGGTATTAAAAGGTCCTACGCGTTTGGGTGCGCATAACAAAATTTATTCTTTTTCTTCTATTGGTGATGATCCGCAAGATAAAAAATATCAAGGCGAAAAAACCTATTTGGAAATCGGTGATCATAATGTCATTCGCGAATATTGCACGATTAATCGCGGTACTGCTCAAGATAAAAGCTTAACAAAGATTGGTCATCATAATCTTTTCATGGTGGGTTCACATATTGCCCATGATTGCGTGATTGGTGACCATGCTATTTTTGTTAATAATGTCGCTTTAGCGGGACACGTTACCATCGGAAACTACGCTATCTTAGGTGCTTATAGCGCCGTGCATCAATTTTGTCATATTGGCGCTCATAGTTTTATTGCTGCATCCAGCATGGTACGTCAAAATGTGTTGCCTTATATTTTGGTAGAAGGTGGTCATGAAGCGCGTGCTTGTGGTCTTAACAAAGAAGGTTTAAGAAGAAGTGGATTTTCTGAGGAAGCGATAAGCGATTTACGTTGTGCTTATAAATTAATTTTTCGGAACAACTTAACGGTTGATCAAGCTTTAGAGAAATTAAAACCTTTAGAAATCGATTCTCCCCATGTAAAACTCATGGCAACAGCACTTAAAAATTCTGAACGTGGTATCATTCGCTAAACTTCCGATTCGTATTGGCATTGTCGTCGGCGAAGCCTCAGGCGATATGCTGGCAGCTGATTTGTGCAAGGAATTTAAACGCAGACAAATCCCTTTTACTATAGTTGGGGTTGCAGGTCCTGAACTTCTGCAACAAGGTGTGCAGTCCTTATTCCCCATGGAACGCTTATCCGTCATGGGTTTAGGTGAAATTCTTAAGCAATTACCACAACTACTGCGTAGTCGCCGAGAGGTTGCTGAATATTTTAGCGCGCATCCACCCGATGTGTTTATTGGTGTCGATGCTCCCGAATTTAATCTAGATGTAGAAAAAACTTTAAAAAAACAAGGTTTACGTACGATACATTATGTGAGTCCTAGCGTTTGGGCGTGGCGTCGTTGGCGTTTAAGAAAGATTGCGAAGGCAGTCGATTTAATGTTATGCCTTTTCCCCTTTGAAAAATGTTTTTATACCGACCATCAAATCCCCGTGGAATTTGTCGGACATCCTAGAGCAGATGAAATTCCTTTAACTATCGATAGTCTGGCTGCCCGTAAAGCCTTAGGGTTGCCTGAAAAGGCATCCCTTATTGCCATACTTCCCGGTAGTCGACGTAATGAGATTAATTACTTAGGAGAAGTATTTCTTAAAACTGCACAGCGTTGTTACCAACAAAATCCAAAACTGATCTTTGTTGTTGCGATGATTAATAAGGAAAGAGAGTTACAATTTCTACAGCTGGCTAAACAAATAACACCCAATCTTCCTTTGCAGCTTATTCGCGGTCGTTCGCATCAAGTAATGACAGCGGCAGATATTGTTTTGCTCGCTTCGGGTACTGCAACGCTAGAAGCCATGTTATTAAAAAAACCTATGGTTGTTGCTTATAAAATGAGTAGGCTTTCTTACTGGATGGCAAAACTTCTGATCAAAGTTGATTATATTGCTTTACCTAATTTATTAACGAAAAAATTATTAGTTCCAGAATTTATTCAAAAAAAAGCCAACGTTGAAAATTTATCACAAGCATTATTTTATTATTTGAACAATCCAGATTTTGTGAGTAAACTAAAAAAAGAATTTTTAGTACTTCATCGACAACTTCGTTGTCATGCCAGTAAGCAAGCAGTGGATGCAGTATTAAAAATTTTAAGTATCCATGTCTAATAAAAATATTTTTTAGATGTGGTTTAATTTTTTATTCCATAGGTTGCTGTTAACATGGAAAAGCAAGATATAGACTCACAGCCATTGGATTTTTGGCAACGCGTCGTGAAAATGAGCAACCGGAGTGTATTTAAATACATGAGGATTGCGAATTGAGCGACAACACTGACAAAAAATCAACTGCGAAAAGTATAGCCGGCGTTGATGAAGCAGGACGCGGTCCTTTGGCGGGCCCAGTATTTGCCGCAGCGGTTATTTTGGATAACAGAAAACCCATTGCAGGCTTATCTGATTCTAAACAATTAACAGCAAAAAAACGTGAATACCTCGCTAAAAAGATTCAAGAAAAAGCCAAGGCATGGGCAATAGGTCGCGCTGAAGCGGAAGAAATTGATAGTTTAAATATTTTTCAAGCCAGCTTGCTCGCAATGCAACGTGCTGTGTGTGCATTAGTGATAATACCGAGTTTAGTTTTAATCGATGGGAAACATAGCCTAAAATTAAATTATGTCACTAAGACGATTATTAAAGGCGATGAGAAAATTTCCGTAATTAGTGCGGCTTCGATTTTGGCTAAGGTACATCGTGATGCCAGCATGGTTTTACTCGATATAGAATATCCAGGTTATGGTTTAGCACAACATAAAGGCTATACTACGCGCCAACATTTATATGCCTTAAAGAAATTAGGTCCTAGTCCCATTCATCGCCGTTCATTTGCACCTGTTCGTGAATTTGAACAGGCATAATGGGCAACTACAACCTTTTATAGTTAGTAGTAAAAAATAGAATTAATCATCATTAGCAAATGTTAAGCATATTATATGTCTTAGAAAATTGCAGTTTGAATATCAACTAAAAAACAGTAAAATTTTTGTTAATAACGTTTAATTTTTTTACTGAAAAATGGTATAATGGTGTGTTGTACAGCGAGTAAATTAGCTTAAATCGTTAACTTATTTTAAGTCACTTAGTTTTTTTAATAGAGTTATTAAAAAAGATTTTTTAGTGCTTGACAGACTGGATGTATGATGTAGAATTCGCGGACTCTTGAGTTTTTGGCTTGAGGGTGAAGAGGAGAGGAAGTAGTAGCAGAGCTTGAAGAAGCGA
>CAYQIE010000091.1:0-24782 GCA_964417505.1 Rickettsiella sp.
TATTAACAGGATTATTGGCTTATTATTAAATCTTCTATCACTAGAAATTTAAAGCCCATTTTGTAGCATTAATTATAAATATTCGAGAAACTTCTGGGGTTTTAAAACCCGTGAGACTAACCAAAAGGTGCTAAGCTCAGGGGGGGTTAGGTTTGTAGTAGAGATAAAGCTATGGAGTGGAAAAAGAGAAACCCTTTTTTCAAGAGGTTTCTCTAGAAAAAGGTTAAAACAGATTAACCAAAGTTGTAGCCAACACCGAGTGTAGCAAAATCAATATTGCCAGGCTTGTTGTTACCTAAAGGTTGGATGTGGGTCCAGGAGGCATCTAAAGAGACATTTGGTGTAATATCGTAACTCATACCGACAGCCACTTCTGGGGCTAATGTACGCTTTGCAATGTCTTCCTTAGGTGCGTTGTTAAGTTGTGTTGTGAGATAGGCAACGCCTAATTTTCCGTACATATCGACATTATGGGTGAGAGGTAACATCCCTTTTGCAGCCACATCGACGGCATATTGTTCATTAGAAAAGGTTGTATTATCCTTTGTAGAAGGAAATTTAATACCAGGAAGTTGCAGATAACCGACTTCTAAAGCGACCTTAGATGTAATTTTATATCCCAAAGCAACACGACCCGCAAGACCATCATTGGCTAAGCTGATGCCCGCTCCAGTGGGTAAGTGAGGTTTCATGTGCGTGGCTGCATAACCGACTTGTCCAGAAACATAGAAACCGGGAGTCGCCGCTTGGGTTGCCATTACACCTAATGCAGAAACGGTTAACACGGTTGTGCTTAGAATTTTTTTAAACATTATTATTATTTTCTCCGCGGAAAAATATTATTATTAGAACTTACTATTTAATCGCTAATAGGAATTAATGTCAATTTCCAGCGGTTTTTGAAAAGCGCAATAGGAATGAATAAAATTATCAGTATAATGATAGTGGTTATTTTAAATTAATCAGAAATGAGTGAGTCCCAACTTGATATAATGGAGAGATGCATGCCTGAAAAAAATAATAAGAAAGGTCAATAATACCTAATATGAGAGTGCTAGCGAAAGTGATGTGAGTGACGAAGATCATCCTGTTAATGAACGGGCTAATCTTGATAGCAATAACGATAAGTTTCTCAATTAGTTTATCGCTAATTTTTTTGTGGGTGTCGCGATGACCATTTTTTTATGATTATCATTAGTGCGTAACCAATCTAAGTTTGTATTAGTTAATCCAAGCACTGAAATAGCAACACCTTTAAATTTTCCACACACAACGAGTTTTTTCTGTTGAAAATGAAAGCAAGCGGTTGGTTAAAACAGCTTAAATTTTCTATTGATAAGTCTATCGCCAATGCTAAGGATTACGCCCTAATGCAAACCTATATCAAGCAGCAAAAACAATATTAGCTTCAATTCCGTTATCAACAGCGCAAAAAATGGCGCTGTCTAAGACAACCATTTATTGGATGGTATCTTCATTAATTAATCCGCCGAATAAAGCCATTAGCTACGGTTTTGTGTTACAACCCAGAGAAATAGGTATTGCATTGCAATATGGTCTTAGCAAAGCGGAACTGCGTTCAACGTTATTGAATGAAATACATCATGTGACGGTTTATGAGATAAACCTGAATAAACTTAATGACCAAGCTAAAACCAAAACTATTTTGGAATATCCTTTTCTCAATGAACAAGGTGAAATAGATAATTCGCTCCGAGCAGAGTTATCCTTTGCCATAGACCAGCTAAATAGTCATGTGAAGGATTTTATCTCGTTAGAAGCTAAAAATACCGAAACTCAGTCATGTAAAAAAGATTTTCTCGGTATCTTGAGGTTATCAATGATTATCCGCCTAAGGTTTATCGAGTGAGTAGTCATATGAGTGATAGAGAGATCGATGTTATCGAATTGGAAGGCGAAAAGGGCACTCTCTATAGGAATAATAGGCCCATTGTGTATAAAGGACAGGGTGAAATTAAACTATTATGCTCAGCCAATAAGGATCATTCACGTTTAGAATTAGAGCGAGCCTTTTTTATGATTACACACGTTCTTATATCAATATAAAGAGTTCTTATAAAATCCGAGATAAAAATCGAGAAACCGGCGAATACCTAAAACAAAGTAAATTCTTAGTAGAATTTACAAGTGCTATCAATGAGATGTTAACGCCTAGGATGAAACAAATCTTTGCTAAGCGTTTTGTAAACTATTTTGATAATTATGCTCAGACTCATCTGGCTGACTTGACAGAAGAAAACCTAGCCGATCTGATAACGGCTCATTATTCAGTTTAATTTTGGATTTGGAAAAGACAAGTATTGGTTATCCAAAATAATAAGAGACGCCCAGGGAATAAAAATCACAGCTCGGTGCATGATTACTACCCCCCATTTTTTGAATGCGATTCCAGGAAAATTCGACAGGAACATTCGGTTTTAATGCATAACTAATGCCTACACCAAACGTGGGCTCTAAGGTTTTCGAATAGCTTTGAGTGATGCCGTTATACGGAGCAATGACCTATTAAACTACCTTGTGAATTAGGACGTAAATAAGCTAAGCCTAATTTGGCATAAAGATTTAATTTTGAGTTAACCGTAAGTATTCCTTTTGCTGTTAAATCAAAGGCGCTCATTTTGCTTGAGGCGCTGGCGATGTAATTATTAGAAAAGGCGGAGGTGCTCGCATTATTAAAATGACGATAACCGAATTCCATTGCCCAATGTTGATCGAATTGATAACCAAAACTAAGACGATACGTTAAAAGAATATTGTTTAGACCCGGTAATGACACCGGTGATGTCGCATGGTTGACGGTCACTAAATCAGTGGTATTAAGGTGAGTGTTGGCATAGCCCAGCTGTGCGCACCGGCATAAAAACCTGGCATTTTGGCCTGTACGTTTTGCGTGATAACAAGCGCAGTACTTGCTAGCAAAAAGAGACTTGTATTTCTTTTTAACATCATGCTTCCTAAAATTAAAACGATATTATATAAAAAATTAATGTGACTGAATGAGTAGGCGTCGTACTCTCATTGCAACTGATAACCATCCCAGTGTTAACCAAAATAATAAGCTAACCCTATTGAATAAAAATCTGTACTGGGGATGTTGTTACCACCGCCGACACTTTGAATACGTGTCCAAGCTAAATCGATGGGTACAAAAGGGGTAATGTCATAACTGAGTCCGAGACCAAAACTGGGATTCCAGCTATCTGAATAACCTAAATAATTATGACCATTCACTACCGCAGAACCATTGGCTTTGAGATAAGCTAAACCTAATTTGGCATAAAGATTCACATTACTTGAAATGGGTAACATCGGTTTAGCCATAAAATCCAGTGCTTTTTCGCTTAAAGAGACATTAGCACCGGGGACACCGCCGACGCCGGAAAAATCGACATCCGAAAATCGTGTATAGCCGATTTCAAAGGCAACATTTTGATTAAATTGATAACCACCGGCAATACGACCGGTAAACGCTATTTTACTATTAATAGATAGCGCAGCGGCATTGCTCGCTTCTTGATGAGTATCGGCAGTACCGAGTTGATCTAAGATGTAAAATCCAGGAATGGAAGCATGGGCTAATAACGGCATACAAGCTGAGAACAGAAAAACGAGCTTAGTCCTAATTTTTTTTAACATGAATAATACTCCTTGTGAATGAAGATATCCTAATTATACAATAAGATTGTATGAACACCCTACCACGCTGGCGAGCTTATCTTGCATTACTGCGCTTACATCAACCCATGGGAATCTTTTTATTACTATGGCCCGCTTTATGGGCGTTATGGATTGCCGGTGGGGGTGTTGTCGATGTTAAAATCCTAGTTTTATTTATTATCGGTGCGTTGCTGACCCGTTCTCTGGGTTGTGTGATGAATGATATCGCCGATAGAAAACTTGATGGTTTTGTGACAAGAACTCGACAGCGACCCTTAGCGACAGGTGCGGTGAGTTTGCAAGAGGCGGTGCTGCTATTAATGTTATTGTCAGTCTGTGCATGGCTCGTAGTATATCAATTAAATCGTTTAACAATTGAGCTGGCCGTTATGGCGGCAGGGATGATTGCCATTTATCCTTTTACCAAACGTTATATCGCTTGGCCGCAATTATTTTTAGGGATCGTATTTGGTGCGTGGTCGATCTTAATAGCCTTTAGTGCAGAAACGGGGAGAATACCCGGGATTGCTTGGTTGTTGTTTTTGGCAGCTTATACTTGGTGTGTTGCCTATGATACCATTTATGCCATGGTGGATAGAGAAGATGATAAACGTATAGGAATTAAATCCAGTGCCATTGCCTTGGGTCGTCATGATGTGATGTTTATCGCTGCTTTAGAGTGTGGTTTTGTTTTGCTGTTAGGTATCATCGGATACCGATTAAAGGTACAACCGATTTATTATCTGATGTTAACCTTGGTCGTGGCTTTATTCCTTTATCAACATCATTTAATTAAAGATCGAAAACCTGCAGCGTGTTTTCGAGCTTTTTTGAATAATGCCTGGATTGGTGGTTTGGTTTTTTTAGGATTTTTCTTTGGTATACAGCGTTAACATATTAGAAATTCAAATGCAAAGCGTGTTGAGAGGCATGATTCATGAAAACCAAAGTTATTTATCCCGGTACTTTTGATCCGATGACCAATGGTCATCTTGATTTAGTACAACGTGCTGCACAGCTTTTTTCAACAGTGATTGTGGCTGTGGTTAAAAATCCAAGTAAAGCACCGGTGTTTTCCATCGACGAACGTATCCATCTGGCACGCGTTGTATTAAAGGACTTAATGAATGTTCAGGTCCACGGATTTGACGGTTTACTGATTAATTGTGCCAAGCAATATCACTCACGGGTTATTTTGCGTGGTTTGCGGGCGGTTTCTGATTTTGAATACGAATTTCAATTGGCTAGCATGAATCGAAAAATGATGCCCTATTTAGAAACCTTATTTTTAACGCCTGCCGAGCAACATTCGTTTATCTCAGCTAATTTAGTGAGAGAAATTGCGAGCTTAGGAGGCAATGTGGCACAGTTTGTACCACCTGTGGTAGCTGAAGCATTACAGGCTAAATTTAAGTGAACAAGATTTTTAGAAAAAATAGTTAGCTATGGCCTTACTCATTACCGACGAATGTATCAATTGTGATGTTTGCGAACCTGAATGCCCAAATGAAGCCATCATTCAGGGTGAATTTATCTATGAAATTAAGCCCAATAAATGCACGGAGTGTGTAGGTCATTTTGATGCGCCACAGTGTGTCGAGGTTTGTCCGGTAGCTTGTATCGTTGTTAATCCAGAGCATCAAGAAACACCCGAACAGTTGTTATTGAAATACCAAGGTTTAATCAAAGTGGCAGAATGAAATCCACCGGCCGGCCCAGCGAACGATGGTTGTTTTTTCGACCATCAGACCGCATAATAAGCGTCTTTTAGAATTGTTTACAAGAGGGCCATCATGGCAGTCCAAAAATCACGTAAATCCCGCTCTAAACGCAACATGCGCCGTGCGCACGATGCACTCACTTTACCGGCTACTTCCATTGATGCCACCAGTGGAGAAACGCATATCCGTCATCACATCACGAAAGATGGCTATTATCGTGGGAAGAAGGTACTCAAAGTTAAGGAATAACCCCTTTAAATGTTTCGCTATAATCTGGCCATTGATGCGATGGGTGGGGATTACGGTCCCTCGGTCGTCGTACCTGCAGTACTCTTAGCTCTACAAGATGAGCCAGCGTTGCGTATTATCCTTGTCGGTGACATGGAGGCGATGCAGCGACAGCTGAAACTGGCAAAAAACCGACCTGCCTTAGAGCAATTGACACTTCATGCAGCGACTCAAGTCGTATCGATGGATGAATCACCCGCTTTAGCATTGCGCAATAAAAAGGATTCTTCTATGCGCGTTGCTATTAATTTTGTCAAAGAAGGCGAAGCACAGGCCTGTGTCAGTGCCGGCAATACCGGCGCACTAATGGCGACCGCTCGTTTTGTCTTGAAAACCATCCCTGGTATTGATAGGCCGGCGATTAGTGCCATGCTTCCTACCATGAAAGAACACACCAAGGTACGCGTTTTAGATTTGGGTGCCAATGTCGACACGGACGTAGAGCATCTGTTGCAATTTGCGGTGATGGGTTCGATCTTAAGCTCTGAAATTGACAATATTCCCAGTCCGCGAGTGGCTTTATTGAATATTGGTGCGGAGGAAATTAAAGGCAATGAACAGGTTAAAAAGGCGGCCGAATTATTAAAGAATGCCCATATTAATTATATCGGTTACATCGAAGGTGATGAGATTTATCAAGGCTTGGCGGACGTCATTGTCTGTGATGGTTTCGTGGGCAATGTCGCTTTAAAGGTGACTGAAGGTGTCGCTAAATTAATGGGGCATTACATTAAAATAGCGTTTAATCGAAATTGGTTTTCGCGTCTTTCCGGTTTGATGGCGTTGCATATATTAAGAGGGTTACGTAAACAATTTGATCCGGCCCATTATAACGGTGCAAGCTTTGTGGGCTTGCGTGGCATAGTGATTAAAAGCCATGGAAGTGCCAATGTATTAGCTTTTAAAAATGCTATCAATGAAGCCATCTTGGAAGTCCAAAAAAATATCCCCGAACGAATACGCGAACACGTGACGGGTTTATTAAAGGAATCAGAACAATCTTTATGAAATATTCACGTATTGCGGGCACGGGTAGTTATTTACCAGAAAGAATATTAACGAATGCTAAACTTGAGAAAATGGTAGCGACCACTGATGCGTGGATAGTTGAACGTACCGGCATCCGCGAACGGCATATCATTGGCCCTAATGATACCACGGCCAGCATGGCAACGGCGGCGGCTAAAAAAGCCATTGAGGCGGCACAGATCTCCGCCAAAGCGATCCAATTAATTATTGTCGCCACGAGCACACCGGATAAATTTTTTCCAAGCACCGCCTGCTTAGTACAGGCCGCGTTGGGGGAGGACGGATGTCCTGCTTTTGATATCGTAGCCGCTTGTGCCGGCTTTAATTATGCCTTGAGTGTCACTGATCAATTTATTCGTAACGGTGTTGTTCAGACAGCACTGGTCATCGGCAGTGAAAGTATGTCAAATATTATTGATTGGGAAGATCGAACAACCTGTATTTTATTTGGTGACGGTGCCGGTGCGATGGTACTCCAAGATGCGACAGAACCGGGTATTATTTCTGCTCATCTTCATGCGGCGGGTTCCTATAAAGATTTATTATCACTCGGGACTGGCTTAAAAAAAGGGGAGACGCCCCATCTTAAAATGCAAGGTGCAGAAGTATTCAAAATTGCCGTCAATAAATTAAGTGCAGTCTTAGAGGAAACCTTGGCAGCCAATCAAATTGATAAAAAGGATATTGATTGGTTGATACCACATCAAGCTAATTTAAGAATTATTCAAGCCATGGCGAATAAACTCAAAATGACCCTGCAGCAAGTGGTAATTACTTTAGATCAGCATGGCAATACTTCAGCGGCTTCTATTCCATTGGCTTTAGATGTTGCCGTGCGTGACGGTCGCATTAAACGTGGCCAATTATTGTTAATGGAAAGTTTTGGTGCGGGGTTGGCGTGGGGATCTGCTTTAGTACGCTACTAAAATTAAAATCCTCGTCTTTTGTTTGATTTTATAATACTTAATTAAAATATTTAAATGGGCCATTATGAATAAAAAAACTGCATTTCTTTTTCCGGGTCAAGGCTCGCAAGCTTTAGGTATGTTATCGACGTTCGCGAAACGTTATTCTATCATTCGCGAAACCTTTACGATGGCTTCACATGTCTTAAGATTTGATCTTTGGGAATTATGTCAAGAAGGTCCAGAAGTGGTGCTCAACCAAACTGAAAATACGCAGCCGGCTTTATTAACCGCTAGTGTGGCTTTATGGCGGCTTTGGCAAGAGCATGATGGTCTTAAACCTACCTTTATGGCGGGCCATAGTTTAGGTGAATATTCTGCCTTAGTGTGTGCGGAGTCATTGGATTTTCTGACGGCAGTTGATTTAGTTGCTAAACGTGGACGTTTTATGCAATCGGCGGTGCCAATCGGCGTGGGAGCGATGGGGGTTGTCGTGGGTTTAGAGCGCGAGAAAATACAGACTTTATGTACAGAAGTCGCTGAAGGCCAAGTGTTATCACCCGCGAATTATAATTCTATCGGTCAGACTGTTGTAGCCGGGAATGCCGCTGCCGTGCAGCGTTTGCTTGATCGGGCTAAACAGGCCGGCGCTAAGCTAGCAAAACTCATTCCCGTCAGTGTCCCATCGCATTGTGCTTTAATGGAACCTGCTGCAAAACAACTCGCATGCGTATTGGAAGACATTACCATCTATGTCTCTCATATTCCTATTATCAATAATGTAGATGTCGCTATCGAACATGATCCCCGTTTAATAAAAAAGGCATTAGTCGATCAATTGACGAGTCCTGTGCGTTGGGTAGAAATAGTACAAAAAATTGAGAATCGCGGCATTAAAGAAATGATAGAATGCGGTCCAGGTAAAGTGTTAGCTGGTTTGAACAAACGTATCGTATCGATACCGACCATCCCGCTCTGTGATCCTGAAATATTACAAGATACCTTAATAGGTTAAGGACAGATTTATGTTATTAAAAGATAAGTTGGCACTGGTGACGGGCGCGAGTCGTGGTATTGGTGCGGCGATTGCAATGGCAATGGCGCAACAAGGTGCATGTGTGATTGGAACCGCGACGACGGCAGCCGGTGCAGAACAAATTTCTCGTACGTTACAAGAACAAAATTTAAAAGGTCAAGGTTTGGTATTGGATTTAAAAGATGAGTCATCCATTAAAAATTTAATGACTGAATTAAAACCGTTTGGATCACCCTATATATTGGTTAATAATGCCGGCATTACGCGGGATAATTTATTATTGCGAATGAAAGCAACAGAATGGGATGAGGTGATAAATACTAATTTAACCGGTGTTTTTAAGCTCACGCAATTATGTTTAAAACCGATGCTAAAAGCACAATCTGGGCGTATTATCAATATTGCTTCTATAGTAGGATGTACAGGAAATCCGGGTCAAGCTAATTATGCGGCAGCTAAAGCCGGTTTAATTGGTTTTACTAAAGCATTGGCCCAAGAAGTCGCAACGCGAAATATTACTGCCAATGTGGTGGCGCCAGGATTTATTGCAACCGCTATGACTCAACAACTAAATGAAAATCAACGTACGATGTTATTGGAAAAGATTCCAGCCAAACGTTTGGGTATGGTGCAAGATATTGCGCATGCCTGTGTCTATTTAGCGTCCAACTGGGCTAATTATGTGACAGGTAATACTTTACATGTCAATGGCGGAATGTATATGAATTGATCAAAAAAGATTTACACAGTCAGTTTAATTTTTATTAACCATTAACTTACAATTAATTTAATTAAAGTAGCTTGCGTTCATTCAGGAATTGAATAAACTAAGCGACAGGTTTTATTTATACTAAAAGGGGAGATTCTCAGTGAGTACAATTGAAGAGCGTGTCAAGAAGGTAGTAATCGATCAACTTGAGATCAATGAAGGAGAAGCCACGATGGAAGCTTCTTTTGTCGATGATTTAGGTGCTGACTCTTTGGATACCGTGGAATTAGTCATGGCCTTAGAAGAGGAGTTTGATACCGAGATTTCTGATGAAGAAGCTGAAAAGATTCGTACTATTCAGCAAGCGGTGGATTATATTAAACAACATCAAGCTGAAACTGAAGGCTCAGAAGAAACTGAAGAATAAAATCCATGTAGATTAGGCTGCAAATCAAAGCAACTCGAATGCAGGGGGCGAGTAACGTGAAGAAAAAGCGACGTATAGTAGTAACTGGTATCGGGATGATGACACCGCTAGGTTTGAATACCAAAACAACGTGGGAAGCCATATTGGCCGGAAAAAGTGGAGTAGCTGCTATCACTCAATTTGATGTTTCCGCTTTTCCCTGCCAAATCTCGGCGAGCGTGCGTGATTTTCACGCTGAAAATTATGGTATTACGCCGAAAGAAGGCCGCAAAATGGATTTGTTTATTCAATATGGTTTAGCCGCAACGATGGAAGCAATGGCTGATGCAAAACTTGAAGTCACCGAAAAAAATGCGGATAGGATCGGTGTTGCCGTAGGTTCTGGAATTGGTGGATTACCTTTTATTGAGGAAAATCACACAAAATTAGAGAAAGGGGGTCCGCGTAAAATATCACCCTTTTTTATACCCGGTGCCATTACCAATATGCTCGCAGGCCAAATTTCTATCCATTACGGACTGCGTGGACCCAACATTGCGGTGGTTACGGCGTGTACCACGGGGACGCATAATATTGGTCTAGGTGCTCGCACCATTCTCTATGGTGATGCCGACGTCATGGTGGTCGGAGGTGCAGAAATGGCCACCACTCCTTTAGGTTTAGGCGGATTTTCTGCCTGTCGAGCCTTATCGAATCGTAATAAAGATCCACAAGCGGCAAGTCGTCCCTGGGATAAAGCGCGCGATGGCTTTGTGTTAGGCGATGGCGCAGGTATTTTAGTCCTAGAGGAATATGAGCGTGCTAAACAGCGTAATGCGCTGATCTATGCTGAATTAGTGGGTTTTGGGATGAGTGCCGATGCTTACCATATGACGAACCCCGTGCCCGAGGGACAAGGCGCTATGGCCGCTATATTAAACACCTTACATGATGCAAATATCGATAAAGAAAAGGTCGCGTATATCAATGCGCATGCGACTTCTACCTTACAAGGTGATTATTTAGAATTAAGAGCCATTCGTCGAGTGTTTGGTGATTACGCGAAGAAGATGGCGATTAGTTCGACTAAATCCATGACCGGTCATTTACTTGGTGCAGCCGGTGCCGTTGAAGCGATATTTACCATTCTTGCCTTAAAGGATCAAAAAGCACCGCCCACTATTAATTTAGATAATCCTGGAAATCCACCGGATAGCAACATTCCTGATGATGATTTCGTGAGTCTCAATTTTGTTCCGAATGTACCACAAGAATTAAAAATGGATTATGCACTCTCTAATTCTTTTGGATTTGGTGGAACCAATGCCTCATTGCTTTTTGCACGATTGTAACCTATGCATAAAAGATTGACACTGATTGCATTTGTCATTCTGGCGGTCATTTTTTTATGCAGTTATTTTGTCTCGCATTATCATCGTTTTTTAGTTACGCCTTTAAACCCAACAAAAACAATCTATATCGTTTTTGATCGCGGTTCATCCGTGCATCATTTAATTACGGATTTACAACAACAAGCTGATATGCCGCATCCGCGTTATTTTTTATTGTTAGCTTATCTTAAAGGGGCGACCAATAAATTAAAAACTGGTGAATATCAGTTTGATCCGGGAACCACGCCGAGTCAGTTATTGGATCAAATGTTAGCGGGGAAAGCCATTTTTCATCGGTTTACGATAGTGGAAGGTTGGACCTTTCAACAATTAATCAGTGCATTGAATAACTTAGATTCTGTTAAACATAGACTACGACATGTTTCTCTAGAACAAGTCTTAGCCAATTTAGGTCTACCAGCACAGAATCCAGAAGGTTTATTTTATTCAGCCACCTATTACTTCAGTGCCAGTGTTAAGGATAGTGATTTATTAAAATGGTCCTATCAATTATTAGAAAAAAAGCTCCATACGGCTTGGGAGCATCGCGCAGTGAATTTACCGTATAAAACACCTTATCAAGCACTGATTGTCGCGTCTTTAGTCGAAAAGGAAACCGCGCTGGCTAAGGAACAACCGATGATTGCCGGTGTGATTGTGCGCCGTTTGCAAGCAGGCATTCCCTTGCAGATCGATGCCAGCATCATTTATGGCTTAGGTATGCATTACACCGGAAAATTAACGCTTGAAGATTTACGTAAAGACACACCTTATAATACCTATACCCGCAAAGGTTTACCGCCGACACCGATAGCGAGTCCAAGTTATTCGTCGATCATAGCGGCTTTACACCCCGATCAAAGTCAAAATTTATATTTTGTTGCTAAAGCGGATGGTTCACATCAATTTTCTGCGCATTTAGCCGAACATAATAAAGCCGTCAAGCTTTATCAACTCGACCAACGTTACCCTTATGTAAAAACGAGAAAATCTTGTCAAAGTCTTTGGTATTTAAGCAAATTAATGCGTGCATTTTTTTGTAAATTAGATGAATTAAATTAACTCGGATTAAAATAATTCTGATGAGCTATTTTTTTATTGGAAGGTTCTATGCTTCGTTATGCTTTTACAGCTGATCTATTGATTTTTGTTATCAATAGTTATGCCGATGAGTTAGCACCTAAAGCTGCGACACATTGGACGAAACAAATCAATCAATCCTTTGTCGATCAATTACCTTTTTATAACAAACAAGATTTTTCGGATGCAAAAAAATGGCTGTGTCGGTAGTACTCCCAATTTACAGATCACGAATAACCAGGGACGGATTATTTTTGGTCACTGAAAAATTATGTCTTCTTGTTAGCTTCGCTGCAGGCGCCTGCTACGGTTAATCCCAGTCTTTGACGACAGTCGACACTGAACATGAACAACGGTCTTTGTCATGTGGAGGATAATATCTATCAGGTAAGAGGATATGATCTTTCGAATATGGATATCATTGAAGGCCGTCAAGGGTTGATTATTATTGACCTTTATTAACTCAACAAACCGCACGAGCGGCGCTCGAATTGTATTATCGATATCGACCGAAAAACCGGTGGTTGCAGTCATTTATACGCATAGTCATGTGGATCATTACGGTGGCGTCAGAGGGGTTACAACACCGGAAGCAGTGGCCAGTGGTAAAGTAAAGATCTTGGCTCCACAAGGTTTTTTGGAAGCCGCCGTCGGTGAAAATGTGTATGCAGGGAACGCTATGAGCCGACGGGCTATCTATATTTAGGGGCGTTATTACCTAAAAATACCAGGCCAGCTTGATGGTGCCTTAGGAAAAACCGTCTCTCTAGGTGAGGTTACGTTAATTCCACCCACGGATCTGATTACCAAGACCGGCGAAAAACGGAATATCGACGGTGTCGAAATGATCTTTTAAATGGCAACTAATACCGAAGCGCCGGCTGAAATGATCATTTATTTTCCACAGCAGCGGGCTTTATGTATGGCAGAGTATGCAACGCATACCTTACATAATCTGTATACATTACGTGGCGCACAAGTTAGAGATGCTGTAACCTGGTGGAAGTCCTTAAATCGAGCAATTGAAATGTTCGGAAATAAATCTGATGTCGTGTTTGCACAACATCATTGGCTGATGTGGGGCACAGAAAATATTGTGAACTTTTTAAGTGAACAAAGAGATCTGTATAAATATATCCATGATCAAACCCTGCATATGATCAATCAAGGTTATACACTGACTGAAGTCGGCAATCAGCTTAAATTACCTTATCCTTGACCAATGAATGGTATAACCGTGGTTACTACGGATCCGTCAGTCATAATGCGCAAGCCGTCTATCAGCGTTATTTGGGTTGGTGATTCGAATCCTGCGCATCTTAATCCGTTATCGCCGGTTGCAGCGAGTAAGCGTTATGTTGAGTTTATGGGTGGTGCCGATGCGGTGATACATAAATCACAGAAATAATATGAAAAAGGGGAATATCGTTGGGCGGCTGAAGTGATGAATCATGTGGTGTTTGCTGATCCTCAAAATACTAGCGTTTGTCATTTAGCAGCCGATGCATTGGAACAATTGGATTATCAAACTGAAAATGCTACATGGCGCAATGAATATTTGATGGGTGCTTACGAAATGCGACACGGTGTTCCCAATGTGGCAGGTACTGAAACGGCCAGTACTAATACACTGCGCGCCATGCTGATAGAAATGTATTTAGACTATTTAGGTATCCGATTGAATAGTTAAAGGCGGATGGCAGAAAATTCATATTAATCTGAATTTAACGGACAAAAACCAACAATATGGATTGCAATTAGAAAATTCAGTGTTGATCTATACACCCAAAAAACAATTTCAAAATGCCGATGCCACATTGAAGCTCACTCGAAGCACATTTGATACGTTGACATTAAAACAAAAAAATCTAATGCAAGCGATTGCCGATGGCGATATTAAACTGATCGGAAGTTAGGAAAAACTTGAAGAACTTATGGGCTTATTCAATAGCTTTCCTCCGATGTTTAATATTGTCACCCCACATGCTTAGTTTAAGTGGCAAATAAATAGGAATTAATAGCGAATCAATTTATCTTGTTGATTTGAGTGCTTGATAGTTTCTTTTAATAAGTGGTGTTGCTTATCGGCATAAAAAAACGGCATGGCATATCTCGACCAAATAATGATAGAAAAATAATTTAAGGAATCGTGGAGATGGATTCTTTTAATTAAATTTTTCATTTGTTCTTCGGATAGACAAAGAGGAGCAGAGTTTTTATAGGTTTTCAAAAAGATCATTTTTTGCGCCGGATTAAATTGTGTGACGCAGAATAATCGAGAAATATCATAAGCAGGATCCTCTAAACTTGAAAGTTCCCAATCCATTAATTGCAATTGTCCATTTATTTCGATGATATTAAAATGATGTAAATCACCATGATAGGGAGATTTTATGTCATTTGCCTTCTCAAGAAAACTTTTAATGCCTAATAGTTTTTTTAATATTGAGTAATCCTTTTTAGTTAATATCGGTTGTATGGTATGGAAACATTGTAAGAATTTGTCGATAACAGCGGTAGCCGTTTCAGTATTTTTTTAAAATTGAATTTTGAATAATATAATCTTTTTACGAGATCGGCTAAAGCCAATAATTTAGCAGGATTTGTAAAATCTCTGGGCGTTAACGATTGATAGTTTGGAATGAATTCAGTCACCAAAAGATTGTATTTTGCATAATAGGTGATGGTTTTTAAGGGCGTCAAATTGAGTAATTGTGCTTGATTAAGATTTTGTATTTCTGTGAAAAGTTCAGGAAAAAAAGGGTTATAGGCTTTAGGAAAACGTAATACTAAATTTTCTTACTTATAAAGATAGGTGTCATTGGAATAGCCGCCTTGAATTTCTTTAAGATCATTGGGGTGATAGATCTTTAGGATTAACAATTGAATTAACAAATGTTTTGTTCTGCAGCTTTGGCCCTTCTTTATCGGTAATGAGACCAGATAAAATCCAGCAAAAAAGATTATTTTCTTTTTTTGCAACGGCGCTGATAAATTGTCCTGGCATAAACTTCTCTTACTACTTTAATCTTTCATTTTTTTCCGTATATTGTTATCTATTATACCAAGATGTGTCATCTGAAATAGATAATTTATTCATTAAAAAAATACTAGTCAAGTTTAAAAATTATCGTTATATTGCGCGCCCGCTTCAACTGACTTATTTTTAATTAGCGAGAATAATAAACCGATGCCTTCTTATCATTATGATCAATAGAAACTGAATTATTTAATCAAAAATATCAAGCCTTAGTTGATTATCTGCAACGGCATGAAAATACACTTTTCCCTGAAGTTTTAAAGGAATTGGCTAACTTACCTAATCAAGCTATTCTAAAGGATCTTTTTGTTGTCAACAGAGAAGGCAAATCCTTTTTACATCTCGCCGCAGCACAAGGAGATTTAGTATTAATTATATTTCTGAAGGAAACCGATCATGAGATTAATCATCAAGATTTAAATAAAAAAACGCCCTTGTATGATGCTTGTGAGAAATTAAAAGATAGGATTGGTTAATGCCTTATTAGGCTATGGCGCCGATCCAATTTAGGGGATAGTGATAATATATCCCAAGGTGTGCGACAAGAAGGAGAACAAGTCAGTTACCGTGGTGAAAATATTCCTTTGGTTGCGACGATACAGAGTAAATCGGTTGTTTCTGCTGAACAATTACAGACTATCACTTCTATAAATTATTCGCGCTTAAGTAAAGAAGGGCTTGCAGAACATACAGCCATTAAGATCGTAAAAAAACTAATTGAGCATGGTGTTGCAATCAATTTGCAAACCGGTGCCGATCATTTTTCAGCGTTACATCGTAGTGTTGCTCTTAGAAAACCGCTCATTGTTAGAGAATTAGCCGGTAACCATGCGGATTTTACTCTGCCCTCCGTTGATGGTATGAGTGCTTTGCATATGCTAGTTGAATATCGCAGTGCTAACGAACAACAACTAGAAAACGCATAAATCCAGATGCAAAAGGAAAAGCAAATCGCTGATATAGTCATTCCGCACTCAGGTCCAGTCTATAGGCTTAAGGCTGAATTTGGAAATACTGCTTTACATACCGCCGTTATTGGTAGTAATTCTGATGTCGTAGAATCGCTTTGTAAAAATGATTATTTATTTCCGCAACAGAAATTATTAAGCATTACCAATGAAAATGGGAATTCAGCGATTCATGAGGCATTGTTAGAAGCACATCGCGGCCCTAAGGGGTTAAAGATTTTATTACGACTGGCTATAGAAACTGATTTAGCTACAGTTAATGCACGAGGAGAGTCGGTAAGACTACTAGATGAACGTTTGATACTTGAAGCACAACTCATTCATAATTTAGTCGAGTCGACAAAAATAATTTCCGATGACTTAGAAAATTTTTTTGTTGGTAAGGATATAGCGGGTCGCGATGTAATTGACTTCGAAGAGTTTACTCGATTTGAAAAAATCATTAATGAATTACACTATACAGACCATCTTGATCTCAATCTTCTGGGTGTTAGTAACCAATTAGAAGATATCCTTGATGAATTAAATGAGATAAAACAAAAGAAATGGATAAGCATTGAAGAAACTGAAGCTTTTCATGAAACAGTAGAGACGCTACTCGCTAAAATAAATAAAAGATATCCGCAAACGGGTTATATTGAAACCTTAGCGAGTGTTAGAGAGGAAGACTTGCATGCGTGGATACAGGAAAAAAATTACGTTTACCGAATAGCTTTACAGGCTTAGAAAGAGTTGCTAATCATGAAGTAGCGTTAGCCTCAGCGCATACTGAATATAATCTTGGATTAAATCTTTTAGATGTGGGTATTATATTCGATGGTAAAGCTGAGTTACTGAAAAGTATTGAGCATTATATCCATTTGAAAGAATATAATTTTTTAGAAAAAACCTTTGTAGTGTTAGTACGACTGTCCATGAATTCAGTTAATACAATTAAGGAGTATGAACTCAATCAAAAAACGATATTGAATACGGCTACTTCAAGTCATAATGAACAATTAAAAGCACATATGGTATTAGCGAGTTTGTATCAGGTCCTTAGGAAGGAAGGTGCACCCTTACCTCTTGAAGTTACTGAAGAAAATTTATTTGAAAAGGAATCTTTCCATTTTAGTAAAGCTTATAAATTCACTCAAGGCCCGATCGATGCATAAGCGCACGTTGTTACAGCGTGAAATGGGTGTGAGTACCAATGGAGCTAAATTGGGCGCCTATAATATTCAGCAATGTGTCACCGTTATTGCTCATGATCCGAATACCCAAAAAGTAGTTTTATCCCATTTTGATTGATTTTCTGGGCCGCTAAAATTTATCGATCAAATTTTAGCAGAATTTCCTGATGTAAATAGAAGAAATAAGCTGGATGTGTATGTAACCGGTGGTAGAGATCATTCAGATGTAAAAGATCCGGAGAGTACCGAATCTACTGGCAAGGAAATTGCAGATAGTAATATCAAGCAAGTGTTAAAATAACTTGAGGTCTATGCTCATTTAATGAATATCCGAGAGATGAGTGTAGGAGATAAACTATCGCCACCGGCTGTGGTGTTTGATCCGCAAGCACCCGATGGGCAACGTTTAAAGCATCGTATGCCAAATCGTGCCGATAGCAGCTTAGATCCTCGGGCGTTAGCGATGAATAGAAGTATCTAACACTAATAAATATTTACAACCCCCCCTCAGAAAAGTTGATTATCGTATAGATGAGCTAAACAGAAAAATGACTTTTTCAAAAGCTCAGCTAAATGCTAAATACAATGAATTTTGGCAATGGTATGGCGATTTTCCCCTTCATAACAAGTATTATCCAGAAACATGGAAATATAATCAGCTCTTTAAATCGTTAATAACATGCAGGAATGAAGCTAATAATAGGATGATGCTGCAACCCGCTTAATCCTTTCATCAAGGATTATTCCAAGATCTCAATAACTATGCTGGTTCTGGGATGTCACAATCACAGCGGATGAATTTGGATGTGGCAAACTTTCGTCAACAAAATAATCAATCCAGCATGGATTTAATTGAGGTATTGCGCCAACCTCCTCAAGCGGTTGCCTCTCATCAAGAACCCTCTAGAAATGAAGGCGAATAATCGTCGAGTGAATTAAGCGAAGCTGTAGAAAAGATTTCGTCTGTCACAATGGAGTTAGCGTTTGGTTGGATGCGTTAATGAGTTTGAATGGAGATAAATCAGCTATGACTCAGTTGATGTATTTTAAAATATCCCAAAATCTATCAGAGAAAATGGCTAAAAACTTCATTGAACAAGCAATTAAATTTTCGAGTGTAGGGAAATTATGGCAAGCAAAATTATTGGGCATTGGGGTGCCGATGGTGCGCGGTCTGCCTCAAGTTTTCAATGACTTGCTGATAGGGGATGATCTCTACGAAAATATCAAAATTTTGTTGAAAGATAGCAGCAATACTCGTGCTTGAGTCAGTGCCTTTAATGATGGCGCACAATTGACGTAGATTTGACTACATTGGGCGTGAGGACACTGGAAATGAGTTCAGAAGCGTTCGCCGTGTTGGAATATTCTGCACTCGTTGAACCTATAGGTGGGGCAATAGTCGCGATCGTTATGCTCGGCGATAGAATTTATGAAGCTGTAGTTAAGGTCAATGATGAAGATCATGTGTTGCATTTAACTGCTTGGCATGAAGTTACCGAAGGTACACGTGCCTTTTTAAACATGGATTCAGCCTATCAAAAAACACTAGATGAAATAAATGGATATGATAGGAACATATTGCCGCAACAATATGAATTTTTAAAACTTCATCCTGAAGTTAAACATATTATTTCACCGACTATTCAGGAAGCGGGTAAAATAACTTGGTGCGCGGTTAGGCCATTAACAGGAAAGGGTTGCAGAATAAGAAAATCCAGACCTATTTTCAAAGAGATTGAAGATAATTCAGTTTACTTTAAAAAATAAATTAAGTGATTTTCGGATAATGCCAGAAGAAATTACACCACCCACCGGTAGTGCACTGCTATGTGTACCTACTGCCTTTGAGGGTAAAATACTCCCGGCGGAGGGTGCCTATCAATGTGAAGCGGCCATCGGTTTATCTAACATCAATAGTACAGGCAGTAAAGCTGTTTTTAAATTAGGAAATGGAACGGATTATATTGAGAACTTTTCAGAACTGTCTAACGTTTTCTTAGTGGATAATAGCAATAAAAGTATTCATGGCGGAAATCGATCGGATCAGTTTATCTTTCAACCTACAGAAATTGTCACAGGGATTTTTAATGGAGGAGCTGATGAGCTTATTTTGCAAGGTTTTCAGCCTGATGCGGATCATATCGACATTAATTTAGCAGCGGGTTATTTAAAGTATGGCATTTATACCCTACAGCTTAGAAGTATTGAAAAGATTGCTGGAGGCAGCTTTCCACTAAATATAACCGTCGCAGCGGATACGCAAGAAATTCAACTATTAGGTCCTTCAAAATTGGAAACGCAGCATACCGCGTTAATTCCTAATAGTAGCCATCCTGATACTTTGAAAATGTATTTGCAATCGTCGGCCCACGTTATCAATGTAGCTTAATCAGGTAATTTTTATATTATATTTTACCAGGTAATGGAACTATTTCGGTTGACTTATCCGCTCAAGAGGATAATGCCCAGTCCCAACAACAATTTGTTTTTAACCAATTTATTGATAATTTAGACTCTATTCAGGTTTCTAACTCATCCGATCCTAAAGCAGCAAAAAACCTAAAATTTCATTTTAAGGTTAATCGTTTGGAGAAATTGTTACGCTAGACACAAAGTATTTCTTTTGTTAAGTCAATGAGCAGTAATAAGGTCACTATTACCTACCATCCCGAACCAAACAAGGTGTTTAATCTCGCTCCTGCTTCGTTGGAATTACCGAGTGCAGAAATGTCTAACGTGATAAGAGATTATAAACAGCCCATGGCATTTCATTTTAGTTCCACAATAGCACAACGAGATGAATTACAGCATGCGTTAAGTTACTTACTGAATAAAGTGAATAGCGAATACCAGGAAGATTTCAAATTTGAATTAACTACGCGTCTATCTAATCCTATTCATCTGTCTTTTATTAATCAAGCTGAACTTAATATAGGTAATAAATATCTTTATTATTTTCAGAATGATTTGAGTCAACCTGTCAGTGAGATTTTGGATAAATATATCAGGATTACCAGTCAACTCAATCTTATTTGCACTCTCAAAACAACTGAAAATGAACAGATTATGTTCGGTCATACGGGTCGCATAGCGATGAAAAATAATCCTGAAGCATTTCGAACACACTTTCATGCAAATGGCGGCGACGCGTTTCTTATTGTCAAATCAGGAATGCCGACTTTGGCTTTGTCGCATTTACCCGTCCCTGAGATTGTCGTTCATCACTTAGGCGCAGCAGGTGATTGTGCTTTCTTTACAATCTATAGTGAAACAGATGCAAGCTAGCGGTTGGAATTATAAATTAATTTTTATTACACCTAACGCTCAGAATCATCTAGGCGATGACCTATTATTGTCACTGATGGTCGTTTCGGCTAGTAGCAAACAGCTGTTTGAAGTGGCCACAGTACGCTTGTCGGATGCTTGCCCAAGTCATTGGTATAAAAAATGTTTGTATATTTTATTAGCTAAGGCACCGCAGCAGATTGTTGGTCGACATCATCACCTCCATTTAATGCCTATTCCTTTAGAATTCGATTTAAAATCGGAAATTGCTACACTAGGTGTCGAATAGGTTGAAAAGCCGATACCGATCTAATTATTCCATTAAGCGCTGAATCCGGTGCTTTTTCCAACATAATGCAACGAATTTAATCTGGACTGAATTGGGTTATCGTAATTCAAATCAGATAGCACCTTTTACGTTGATAATCAAAAAATTCTTTCAGGGGACTGAATTACAAACATTACATTTACAATTTAATGATACAAAAATAGCGTTAAATTTAACTCAATTGCCCATGCTACAAAATTTTAAAATTGAAAAAAATAAATTTATGACCGAGTTAACCAACGAATAGCTTGCTATTCTTCCCAATGCAAGTCATTTACCTTCAACCACGCAACCTAACCAGGTAAGTGCGATTGCAGCTCGTCAGAATCAAGATTTAAGTAATGATATTAATGCGAATTCTCTAGAAAATCATATCGATGATTATTCAGAGGCGAAGAAACCAATACTTTTAATCCTATTGTAAGAGAACGTCAACGTCGTTCAATACCCAACACTGCAAGCAATAAGACCGATACTGAAACCGGATTGCTGTCTTATCAAGCAAAGCCATCTAAAGCGATAGCGAGAAGTATCCGAAAGAAATAAGCAACAGTATCCTAAGTTACCAAAAATAATGTTTTTTGGAGTCAAACCTACAATGTTAGTGATGAATAGTGCGAGCATGAACTCATTATTGACAGGCCCGACGGTATCGCTAGGCTTAGAAGATGCCTGGTTTAGTTTTGCTTATTATTTAGGTATGAATTATGTAGGTTTGATCGTGGCACAACTGGGAGAAAAGCTCACAGAAAACCTTCAAAACAAACTGATGAAATGAGTCATGCCTATTCTACTCTATACCTTTTTTCTGAATCCCAGTTTGTTAATCACACTGTTCAGTGAAGGTTTGACTGTGCCAGATATAGAAATAGAAACAATAGCAATGCGGATGTTCAGCCTATTCGCGGGCGGAGTATTTTACAAAATCGGTGAATGGTGCAGCAAGCAAGCGATTGAAAAATGTTTTCCAGCTAATGAGGTCAAGTCTGAGAGCTAAGAATGCAACCTACAAGCCAAAGGCCATGATGCAACACCCTAAATAAAAGATTTGGCTATCGACCGAATGCGTTTAAACAACATTCGGTAGATTCATTATGCGATTCGGGATATAATCGCAGAACTTTCTATTTGGAAGTGTTATGCAAATTAATCGAGCACGTTTTATTAGCTTAGAAGGTATTGAAGGCGTAGGAAAATCAACACAGACCCAGTTTGTTGCCGATTATTTGCAACAAGCGGGCGTTTCATTGACCGTTACCCGTGAACCGGGTGGTACGCCGATCGCTGAAGCGATTCGTGCCTTAGTATTACAATCTGATTTTGTACCAGAAACCATTATTCCTGAAACCGAACTCTTATTATTCTTTGCCGCGCGCGCGCAACATATTCATTATGTGATTAAACCGGCCTTACAACGCGGTGACTGGGTACTGTGTGATCGCTTTACTGAAGCCAGTTATGCGTATCAAGGGGGCGGTCGAGGTATTGATTTAGCTTTTATTCGTAGTTTGCAGTTATGGGTACAACAAGATTTAAAGGTTGATGCGGTTTTATTATTGGATGCACCGGTCGATATTGCATTACAGCGCACGCATCATCGAAAGACTGTCGATCGCATTGAAGCCGAGAAACAAGATTTTTTTACGCGCGCACGTGCTAGTTATCTCAAGCGAGCGAAACAAATGTCGGATAGCTATTATGTAATTGATGCTAATCGTTCATTAAAGGATGTGCAAAAACAAATTAAGTATGTCTTGGATCAGCTGTTAAGTGTATGGGTCAAACTGGATAAAAAAGATGATTACTGATATTCATTTAGCCCCTTTGCCCTGGCAGGTCTCGTTATGGCAGCAACTCTATTGCTGTCATCAAACAGGACATTTACCGCATGCGCTACTGTTGACGGGTCAAGCCGGCTTAGGTAAAGCATTATTTGCTGCCCATTTGGCTAAAACCTTATTATGTCAACAATCGGTGAATCAGAAAGCCTGTCAGCATTGTCGCGATTGTGTTTGGGTAGCTGCAGGAACGCATCCTGATCTGTGCCTATTGGTTCCGGGAAAACCAGGTCAGGGCATTAAGATTGATCAAATACGTGATGTGATTGCAAAGATAAACCATACCAGTCAAGCGGCCTACAAAATTATTGTGATTAATCCGGCAGAGAGTTTGTTACTCGCGGCGAGTCAAGCATTATTAAAAAGCCTTGAAGAGCCTAGCGAGCGTACGCTATTTATTTTACTGACTGAAAGGATTGAACGCTTACTGCCAACCATTCGCAGCCGTTGTCAGAGTGTGCGGTTTCTGCCGCCGGAAAAAGGTTTAGCAAAGACCTGGTTAGCACAGCAACTTCCTGAATCTACAATCATTGATAAACTTTATGATTTAGCAGCAGGTGCACCGTTGCTGGCCATCAGCTATGCACAACAGAACTATGTTGCATTTTATACGGATTTATTGACGGCTTTAATCCAGTTGCTTAACCATGATCGGGATCCGATCCAGTGTGCTGCGTACTATGTAAAAACCGATGCCCAGCAATTATTATCAACCTTATTACATGTCGTCAGCGAATTATTAAAATGTCAGTTGCTGAATGGATATACCGTTATCGAAGACGCCATAACCCCGTTAGCAACGCGGACATCAACCGATTTTTTATTGCAGTATGTTGATAAGATAATGAAATTACAAGCCTCTATCACTAAAATTGCGTTGAATCCCACTTTAATGTTAGAAGATTTATTTTCTCGTTGGGCTTTACAGGTAAATTATGTTAGTTGATTCGCATTGTCATTTGGATCACTTAGATCTTGATTATTTCAAACACGATCTCAAAACCTGTTTAGGCTTCGCTAGGGAACAAGATGTAAAACATTTTCTATGCGTGTGTATTGATTTAGCCAATTTTCCAGCCGTGTTGACGATAGCTGAACAGTTTCCTGATGTTTCTGCCTCAGTGGGTGTACACCCCACAGAGCAAGTGGCTGAAGAAGCGACGGCGGATGAGTTGATTAAGTTGGCACAGCACCCGAAAGTGGTAGCTATCGGCGAGACAGGTTTGGATTATTATCGCGAAAATACCAAAAAAGAATGTCAACAACAGCGTTTTCGTCAACATATTTATGCGGCGCTAGCGGTTAATAAGCCTTTGATTATCCATACGCGTGATGCGCGAGCGGATACTTTACGGCTCTTAAAAGAAGAGAATGCCCAGCAGGTGGGTGGCGTATTGCATTGTTTTACCCAAGATTTAACGATGGCCGAACGGGCTATAGAAGAAAATTTTTATATCTCTTTTTCGGGTATTTTAACTTTCAAAAATGCAACGGACTTAAAAGCAATTGCTCAATGCTTACCCTTAGATCGGATTTTAATTGAAACCGATGCGCCTTATTTAGCACCGCAGCCGTTTCGCGGGAAACCGAATCAGCCCGCTTATGTTCGTTACGTAGCTGAGTATTTGGCGCAATTGCGTGATGATTCGTTAGCGAATATTGCTGAACAAACCACCACTAATTTTTTTAATTTGTTTAAGCAGGCGCAACGAAACTAAAACTGTTTTATTAATATAAACCGAATTAAACTCTCACTCACTATTCTATAAAGAGGCGTTTTTTGATATGCGCACATTTATTTTTTATCTATACAAAAGTTTCTCGAATATTTATAATTAATGCTACAAAATGGGCTTTAAATTTCTAGTGATAGAAGATTTAATAATAAGCCAATAATCCTGTTAA
>CAYQIE010000092.1:0-4500 GCA_964417505.1 Rickettsiella sp.
CATTGCTACCCGATATTGTAAACGGGGAAAGTATTTTTTGGAGGCCGTTAAATTCGCTTCTTCCATTATATTAATGACTTAATTGACGACACTCCCTAGGTAAAAAAGTTGAAAGTAAAGCTGTTTCAATCGCGAAGCCAATCATTATGTGGTAAATAAGGGTAAGATCAATGTAGCTGCAGGAGGGAAAAAAGCTACGACCAAAATGGCAGTAATAATTAGGAAGGCTGTAGTAAAAAAAACAGCTAAGGTGCTATAAACTAAATTTCTTGTTTTAACTTGGGTTTGCCGCTGTAATGTAACGTAGTTATTTTTACATCTTATTAATCCTAAAATTTTCTATTTTATTTGAGCCGCTTGTCTATCCTCAAACTCTCTTAATTTTTCTAAAATTTCTGATTTTCTTTTTTGTATATCTTCACCTTCATAGGTTTCTCTTTCTCCATCTTCATTGATTCGAAACAAAAGTTCTTCCCAGTTTAAAGTGTCAGGTAACTTGGATAAAAATTCTCTCCAATTTAAAGCATGAGGAGCTATGGTTAACGATGGTATATTTCTTGGATATTCTTAAGAACTATCCCTATTTTTCGGAAAATATAGTAATTTTTGTAAATACGCATAGCCTTCCGGACAAAGTAAGTTTGTATTTAAAGTAGCATCATCATGATTAAATGGATAAGTGTGTATAATAATCTCGTTGTTGTGGTATAGCGTTATTAAATAATAAATGATCATTATTTAAAGTGATTTAACATCAGGTATTTAAAAAAATTAAATCTAATATTAACGAAAGGGTAATATAGGGTTAATTTCAATAATATTTAATTTAAATTAAATATTAAAAAAATATTTTAAGCTCAACCAACGCACGAGGCTGGCAAGACTGGTAAATATAATCAGTACACTCGCAAACCAGAGTAAGTTGCCGGTATAGGTAAAACTAAATAAAAAGCTGGCCAAGCTACAAAATAAACTGATCGAAGTGGCATAGATGGCCATGCGTGCCCCCATCGGCTCAGGACAGGCTTCTATACAAAGTCGTTGTAAGGGGCTAGATAGTGCGGTACCGAAACAAAAAATCATTAAGCAAATAACCAGTCCTATCAGCTTATTGGGAAACATAATACTTAAAATAATTGCTAAGAGGCTAGCAAATAAGGAAATAATTAAACCTTGGTTAATTAAATGATTAATGTCGATACGATGAATAACCCGCTTCACGAATTGTGCACCAACAATTTGACTACCAAAGACTAAGATTTGGAAGAGTCCAAAATATAAGGTATTCAATTTGAATTGACTGATGATTAAAAACGGACCGCCCACGATCCATGCTACTTTAGCTAAGATATTAAAACTAATAATAGTTAGATTTAGCATGAACGCTTTATTTTTTAGTATCTGTCGATAATGGATTAAGACATGTGAGCAACGGAACATATGTTTTTGCATGCCGTAATGTGTTTCTAGCATGAAAAAATATAAACCTAACCAAATAATAATGGCACTTAGCGCTAAAAAAATGAATATCCAACGCCAGCTTAGCCATTGTAAAAATATTCCGCCTATTAAGGGACCCACAGCCGGCGCTAACATCACTATACTACTCATCAATGCTAAAATTTGTATGGCTTGTTTGCGATCATAGGTTTCATGAATGCTCGCATAGCCGGCTGTACTTAAAGTGGAGACGACTGCACCTTGCATGAAGCGTGCGAGCAATAAAATATGAACGTTTGATTCAATGCACAAACCCAAGTGGCAGTAATAAACACTATTCCGGCAAACAATAATACCGGTCGCTACCTAATCGGTCTGAAATCGGGTCTGCTAATAGATGAAAGGAGCTTGCTCCGAAAAACCAAACGCTTACAGTTTGTTGTGCTAAATGAGTATTAATGCCGAGATCTTGAATCAAACTCGGTAAAGCGGGTAAATACATATCGTTGGCTAAATAATTAATTATTTCGTAGCAAACGAGTAATAGTGGAAAAAATGGAAGCATTAGAGATTTTTTAAAAAATTCTATCTTTAAGTTTCAGTAATAGTATAACAAATTAAGGTGAGTCTTTAGAAAAATTTTATATCTATTTAATACTAAAAGATTAATTTAGAATAATAGATATAGCAAGAAAATGCTTGTAGCAGGCACGAAACATTTAAAAATGTTTATTGATCATAATTAATGTGGTTGAATGTTCATTTTTAAATAAATGAATTGTAAGAATTTAATTTTTATTTAAGATAAGCTTAATATAATTTATTTATACTGCGAATCTATTTTTTATAACATAAAAATTAATTGTTAATTTTTACATCCATTGAGGTTAAGCATCACTATGTTATCGATCAGGAAAAGAATCAAGAAAACTAAACGCTTTTATTCACTGAGAAAAAAGGTCAATGGCTTGAAAAGACCAGCAATGATAATAAAGATATATGTTTGCTATGAAGACGCGAATCAAAAAAATGATTTTTTAAACATTATTATGTTTCCTAACAAAGCGTAAGCTTGAGTTGAAATAATAATAATAATCTGAAAACTTATACCTAGTCTAAGTTGCTTAAATAAAAGCAATTAATTTCATTGAGTATTTTTTGTGCAGCAAGGTTAGCAGTTAGCGCTCCGCCGTAAGGATCATCGTGTGCAGAGGTTTGAATCACCACAAAATCCTGCGTGGCGATGATGTGTCTGGAGCGGGCATCAATAAGTTGCGCACGCATCACAATACGGAAATGACTAGGAACGGTGATAAATTCTTATTGAAAACTGAGCAATTGCGTATTTAGCACCCAATCATAATAAGTAGTGGAGGATGTGTTAATAATTGCTTGGAAGTGACCGGTATGCTGTAAAGAATTGATTATTAAAGGTTGCCACATTTGGGTGGGCGTGTCTACCCAGCGATTTTGAGCAAAGTATTGGATTTGATAGCAAGCAGGGATATAAATCATGCGTGGGCCATTATAAATGGCATTAGCGCGCGGTTGATTAACCAATATTGTGCAACGACCTTGTTGATCACAACCATCCCAATTGGGATCAGGCAGCGCTAACGCAAAGTAATGCATGGATGGGATTTTTATAGGCTCAAATATCGAACAGGCCGATAATAATAAAAAGCTTAGTAAACCTATCAGTATTTTCAGAAAGCGCTGAGTTTTTGTTGCAGACAAAAGACCAACAACGTTAAGCACTTTATTCTCCTGGCCCTAATGGCAGTGGTTTCTGTCCGCGGATTAAGATGCTAGGGTTTTGTCGTAGATTATCAGACAGTTCGAGTAAATTATCCGTCATGCTACTCAAATCATTTAAGACTTGATTGGTAGAAGGCAGTGTTTGCTGTGTTAAGGTATTCATCAAAGAAGGAAACGCCTGTGTTGAGCGTGCAGTATTAATTAAAATAGTATCGAGACACTTACTTTGTGCGGCTAAATGATTCGTAGTAATAGACAAATTATTTAAAACCTTTCTAAACAACTCCGGATTTTCTCCTACTAACACGCCATTAATATCTTGTGTAATCTGGTTCATATTATTATTTAAAGCACGTAAGATAGTATCTAAGCGTAAAAATAAAGAAGGGGTATTTTTAATAACAGGATATTTTTCGCCAGCCAGTAATGGAATAGGCTTTAAATTCGAATCACTTCCTTGTAATGCTACATAGGTAATGCCGGTGAGACCTTGACTATTTTAAAGTAGCGGTGGTGCCTTCGGTAATGGGTGTGTGTTCTTCTATTTGTAAAAGTAACCGGACTTGTTCGGGATTTTGATTATTTAAAGAAGTCTTCTTAACACTACCCACATTCACACCATTATATTTCACCGCGGAATTAACACCTAAACCGGCCACGGATTCATGCATTATGACGAGATAATTTTTATAATGCTTCGTTGATAATCCAGCTGACAGCCAAGTAATGAAAGATAATGAGGACGATGGTTAAAATAATAACAAAAGCACCGACTAAGGTATAATTGACTTTAGATTCCATGATTTCCCTCATAAAGATGTTACGTCAGGCGCCCACGGGGTCCTTGAAAATAGTCCATGATAGCGGCCTGTTCGGATTGGGTAAGTTGTGCCATGGGTGCAAATTCTAAAGCGCGCCCTTCACTTAAAAAAGCAACTTTGTCGGTAATTTGCCATAAGGTGTCTAAATCATGTGTGACCATTACGATAGTCAATCCTAAAGCGCTGCGTAGTTTTAAAACTAATGCATCAAATTCTTCTGCACCTTGTGGATCGAGACCCGCAGTTGGTTCATCAAGTAACAATAATTCGGGTCCATGACCAAAGCCGGGCTAAAGCCGCACGTTTAAGCATGCCACCACTGAGTTCAGAAGGATATTTTGTGGCAGTGTCCATGGGGAACCAGACCGCTAATAATTTAATTAAACAAGAGTTTCGCTCTGCTATATAAGGATTTAAACTAGAGGGGGAAGAGAAAAGGCTAAAAAGGAAAGAAGGTATCCGAATTTAAGTATACAAAAGA
>CAYQIE010000093.1:0-7479 GCA_964417505.1 Rickettsiella sp.
CAACATCTCGAAAATCTTTTGCATGAATTCCACATTACGCATATTCGCGATACGTTGGGAATTAGTTTATCTGGAGGGGAACGTCGGCGAGTAGAAATTGCTCGTGCTTTGGCCATGGAACCAAAGTTCATGTTATTAGATGAGCCTTTTGCTGGAATTGATCCTATTTCTGTTATTGATATTAAGCGCATGATTATTCATCTAAGTCGGCGCGGTATTGGAGTTTTAATCACCGATCATAATGTTCGAGAAACGCTTACGATTTGTAAACGAGCATATATAGTAAGTGAGGGAGAAACTATTTATGTGGGCACTCCCAAAGAAGTGCTGAATAATCAACGTGTCAGAGAAGTCTATTTAGGCCATGAATTCGATTTATAAGTCACAAGACTAGGCAAGTAAATTGTTTAAATTTTGCTCATATTGTCTTATGAAACTAATTTAAACACTATTTTGTCCTGAAAAAACCTAATAAATTTAAAAATACGTTAATAAAATAGGTGGCGCTCCACTTTACTGTTCAACCTAAGGTATAATCACATAGGTTATTTTAGAATAATATCAAAGACTACACATTATAAATATAGAGGGTCTAATGCAAATTACTATTACAGATGATGGTATTAAAGTTACGGACGCTTTAAAACAATACATACTAGAAAAATTTAAACGACTGGAACGTATCACATATAAAACTACTGCCATACATATCACCTTAAGCATCGAAAATCTTGACCAAGTTGCTAAAGCCCTAGTGCAAACACATGGTACTGAATTTTATGCAAGCGCTGAAAATGAAAGCCTATATCCTGCAATTGACGATTTAATTGATAAAATAGAGCTTCAAATTAATAAACATAAGCAAAAAATAAAAGAAAAAAGGCATGATAGATCCGAAAAATATGGCCCAGAGGAAACTAAAGAGCTGTAAATAAACTTATAGGGGCCCATGTGCAACTCAATTCTTTAACCGCAATTTCTCCTATTGATGGTCGATATTTAGATAAAACCACTGATTTGCGTCCCCTATGTAGCGAATATGGTTTATTTTATTTTAGAGTCTTAATTGAGATAGGCTGGTTGCAAGCCCTTGCTGAGCATTCTGCCATCAAGGAAATTCCTGCATTTTCTCCAGCGACTCAGCAACAATTGAATCAAATTATTGAAAATTTTAATTTAAATGATGCTGAAAGAATTAAAATGCTAGAAAAAACAACGCGACATGACATCAAGGCCGTTGAGTATTTTTTAAAAGAGAAACTAGCTAAAAACCCACAATTAGAACCAATTCGTGAATTTATACACTTTGGCTGCACGTCGGATGATATTAATAATTTAGCCTATGCTTTAATGCTTAAAGAGGTGCGAACTCAACATTTACTTCCTGCTATTAATCAACTTATAGATTATTTAAAAAAATATTCGCATCAATACGCAACGCAGGCAATGCTAAGCCGTACGCATGGACAAGCAGCTGTACCTACCACCATGGGAAAAGAATTTGCGAATTTTACTCAACGCTTAATAGTGCAGGAAGAAATATTCACTGCAGTGAAAATAGTCGGTAAATTTAATGGTGCTATTGGTAATTACAATGCCCATCGAATTGCTTATCCTGACATTAATTGGCCTGAGTTTTGTAAAAAATTTGTTACTAGTCTAAATTTAGAATGGAATGCTTATACCACTCAGATTGAACCTCATGACTATATTGCAGAATATTGCGATAGTTTAAAACGAATTAACAATATATTAATTAACCTGGCCGCTGATTGTTGGGGTTATATTTCTTTGGGATATTTCAAACAAAAAATTAAAATGGGAGAAATTGGCTCATCTACTATGCCCCATAAGATTAATCCTATAGATTTCGAAAATGCGGAAGGAAATTTTAGTTTAGCTAATAGCTTCTACCAACATTTTTCAAGTACATTACCCATCTCACGATGGCAGCGGGATTTACGGGATTCTACGTTATTGCGTAATCTTGGTACAGCATTTGCATATAATTTAGTGGCTTATAAAAGTTTATATTGTGGTTTAGAAAAAATTTCTATTGATGACACAAAATTACTTGAAGATCTTAATCAACATTGGGAAATTTTGGCTGAGGCCATACAGACCTTATTAAGGCGTTATGCGACTGAAATGCCGTACGAACAATTGAAAACTTTAACCCAAGGCAAAAAACTTAATCAAGAAATCCTGCATCAATTTATTAACGATCTAAAAATATCTGATAATATTAAACAAAAATTACTTGAATTATCACCTACAAATTATTTAGGCTATGCAACTGAACTAGCACAGCAACTCAAGTGACTTTGAGTTGCTTAACTATTTGATTAAAAATGAAATTATAATTCTTTTTGTAATTCAATCTAAAATTTAAATCTCACTTATTTCAAACATTTGTATTAATTAAATAATATTCTAGGGACAATTGACTAGGACTCATTATGAAAATGGACTTAACAAACAAATTATTTAATTTTTTTTAAATGGTTAAATAAAGAAGTAGAGCCGTTGCAAACTATTTCTTTAGGTGATTTTAATAAACTTCGTTATGAACTGCGCCCTTGTGATATTTTATTAATTGAAGGTCATAATCGCATCAGTCAAATAATTAAAGTTATTACTCGTAGTTCCTGGTTACATGCTGCTTTGCATATTGGTCGTTTATACGACATTGAAGACAAGAATATGCAAAAAAGAATAACCAAATTTTACTCTGGTGATCCTAGTGAGCAATTAGTATTTTAAAGTTTATTAGGAAAAGGATCCTTAATTTCCCCATTAAAAAAATATGAAAAAGAGCATATTTGCATCTGTCGCCCAAGAAATATTTCTTATCAAGAAGGTCAAAATATTATTTACTATGCTATAAAAAAATTAGGAATCGAATATGATTTTAGATTAATTTTTGACTTAGGGCGTTTTTTAATGCCTTGGCCGCTTTTACCTCGTAGATGGCATTCGACACTATTTAACTACAAACCAGGAATGAGAACTAAAGAAAGCTGCTCCTCCTTACTTGCTGAGGCTTTTCAATCAGTGAATTTTCCAATACTCCCCATAGTAAAAAACGATGGAAAAAGCACCAAGCTTTATAAAAGCAACCCCAGACTCTTTTCACCACGTGATTTTGATTACTCTCCCTATTTTGATATCATCAAATATCCTATGTACTTTACTCTTACTGAAAAAGTTAATTTAATGATAATTATTTCTTTTTAGTTTTCTTCGAAGTTAACTTCATTTTTCCATCAATATAATCCACAAAAACTTTGTCACCAGGTAAGAATTTTCCTTCAAGCATATCTTTGGCAATAGGATTTTCCAATTCTTGCTGTATGGTACGTTTCAAAGGTCGTGCTCCATAAATAGGGTCATACCCCATTTTAGCAATATGATCAATTGCAGCTTCACTAACTTCTAATTGTAAATCTCGCTCTTTGAGACGTTGCCGTAATTGTTGCAGTTGAATTTCTGTAATAGCATGGATCTGATTTTGATTTAAGGCATGAAATACCACAACTTCATCAATTCGGTTAATAAATTCTGGACGAAAATGTTGCGAAATAATCTCCATTAACGTACTTTTTAATACAGCGTAATCCTTTTTTGAAGTCAACTCTTGAATAATTTGCGAACCTAAATTAGAGGTCATTACTATAACCGTATTACGAAAATCTACTGTACGCCCATGTCCATCAGTTAAACGTCCATCATCCAATACTTGCAATAAAATATTAAACACATCAGCATGTGCTTTTTCTATTTCATCGAGAAGAACAACCGAATAAGGTTTCCGCCGAACCGCTTCGGTAAGATAGCCTCCTTCCTCATAACCCACATATCCTGGCGGCGCTCCAACTAAACGGGCAACGGAATGTTTTTCCATAAATTCTGACATATCTAAGCGCACCATTGCATCGTCAGAATCAAATAAAAATCCTGCTAAGACTTTACAAACTTCGGTTTTACCAACACCCGTGGGTCCTGAAAAAATAAACGACCCTATTGGACGTTTCGGATCTGACAAACCCGCACGGGACCGTCGAATAGCATTCGCCACAACTGAAATAGCTTCATCTTGTCCAATGACACGCCGATGTAATGCATCTTCCATATGTAATAATTTTTCTCGCTCACCTTCCAATATCTTAGCAACGGGGATGCCTGTCCATTGTGAAACGATTTCTGCGATTTCTTTTTCACTCACTTTATTACGTACTAAATGAGCTTCTTTTTTTTCCGTCTTCTGAGCAGCCAATAATCTTTTTTCTAATGCAGGAATATGACCATATTGTAATTCGGACATCCGATTTAGGTCCCCAATTCGACGTGCTTTTTCTAACTCAAATTGAGCTTTTTCAAGCTCACTTTTAATTTTTTGTTCACCTTGCAAGGTAGCCTTTTCAGCTTTCCAAACCTCATTAAGATCAGCATATTTTTTGGATAGCTCGGTAATTTCATTTTGTAAATTTTCCAATCTCATCTTAGAAGACTCATCCGTTTCTTTTTTTAAGGCTTCTCGTTCAATTTTTAGTTGGATTAATCGTCTATCTAAGCGATCCAATTTTTCAGGTTTAGAATCAATTTCAATTCTAATTCGACTGGCAGCTTCATCAATAAGATCTATTGCTTTATCAGGTAAATTTCTATCAGAAATATAACGATGAGACAAAGTAGCTGCTGCAACAATTGCAGAATCCATAATTTCTACACCATGATGAATCTCATAACGTTGCTTTAAACCACGTAAAATGGCTATAGTATCTTCAACACTAGGCTCGTCTACTAGAATTTTTTGAAAGCGCCGTTCTAATGCAGCATCTTTTTCAATGTAATTACGGTATTCATTTAACGTAGTCGCCCCAATACAATGTAACTGGCCTCTTGCTAAAGCAGGTTTTAACATATTTCCAGCATCCATAGCGCCTTCTGCTTTCCCCGCACCAACCATGGTATGCAATTCGTCTATAAATAAAATAATTTGCCCTTCTTGTTTTGATAGCTCATTTAAAACCGCTTTCAACCGTTCTTCAAATTCTCCCCGATATTTAGCTCCCGCTATCAATGAGCCCATATCTAAAGCTAGTAAACACTTATTTCTTAACCCTTCTGGAACTTCATGATTAACAATACGTTGTGCAAGTCCTTCTACTACAGCAGTTTTACCTACACCCGGCTCGCCAATAAGCACAGGGTTATTTTTGGTTCGTCTTTGTAATACTTGAATAGTTCGACGAATTACGTCATCACGGCCAATGACAGGATCAAGCTTCCCTTGGGAGGCCTGAGCCGTTAAATCAATAGTATATTTTTCCAAAGCACCCCGACGACCTTCTGCTTCTGGATCGTTTACTGTTTCTCCGCCTCTTACATCTTTTATTGCTTGTTCAAGTAATCCTTTTTTAGCACCCGCTTTTCTCAATAATTCACCCAAAATATTTTTATCATCTATAGCCGCAAGCACAAATAATTCGCTTGATAAATACTCATCATTTCGTTGCTGCGCGAGCTTATCACATACATTCAGTAAACGTACTAGATCATTGGAGGGATAAATCTCTCCAGGAGTAGAAGTTTGAACTTTAGGCAAACGCGCAATGGCCTCATCCAAATCCTTCGTTAATTGATTTAAATTAACATTAGTTTTACTCAATAAAGGTCGGACTGTACCATTCTCTTTCTGCAATAAAGCAAGCATCAAATGTATCGGCTCAATAAAAGCATTATCCTGCCCAACAGCAAGGGATTGAGATTCAGCTAAGGCGTTTTGAAACTGGCTAGTTAATTTATTCAGACTCATATTTCCCTCTAGTTATCATTTATCTATATCTACCTTATAAATAGTTTAGTCTAATTCAAAAAAATCAAGTCAATTTTAGTCAAAAACCCATAAGTAATTCATATTTTAGACAATTCAAGCTTAAATTTAGCTCTATAAAAATTAACTCAGCAAGCATAATAGGGTTATAACAAGTTTAAATTTATAATTTCGGTCAAAATATGTCCCGGCCTAAAAAAAGAGGTAAACTAAGCAAATTTATTCTTATTTCAAAAATTAAATAGGGTGTTTACATGACAGAAGAATTATTAAGTGATCCAGTATGGCAACGAAAAACTTTAGAAAAATTACTTTTTGATACCTTAAAAGAACAAAAGCGTAAAAGACGTTGGAATATTTTCTTTAAGTTTTTACTTTTTATAATTCTTTTTGCAGTAATGTTTTCTTTATGGCCAACAACAACAAATCTTCCCTCTGCATCCAAAAGCAAAGCTCACATTGGTCTTGTTGATATAAAAGGGCCCATTGCTGACGATGCAACCGCAAGTTCTGATAATGTAATTGAAGGCTTGCAAAACGCTTTCGAAGATAAACATACAAGCGCTGTCATTTTACGTATAAATAGTCCTGGTGGCAGCCCAGCTCAAGCTGCACAAATCTATGATGAGATTCGTTATTTACGTCAAAAATATCCTAAAACTAAATTATATACAGTATGTGATGATCTTTGTGCTTCAGCCGCTTACTATATTGCCTCTGCTAGTAATGATATCTATGCAAATCCGGCCAGTCTAGTCGGTTCAATTGGTGTTTTAATGGATGGATTTGGTTTCGTAGATACCATGAAAAGAATCGGAGTTAAACGTCGCTTGTTAACTGCAGGAGACCATAAAGGTTTTTTAGATCCCTTTTCACCTGAAAAAACCGATGAAAAACTCATTGCAGAGCGAATGCTTGCAAATGTTCATCAGCAGTTTATTAATGCTGTTAAAGAGGGCCGAGGGAATCGGCTAAAAAATAATCCAGAATTATTCTCTGGTTTAGCATGGACCGGCGGAGAAGCATTAAATTTGGGACTTATAGATGGTTTTGGAGACTTAAATACTCTATCTAAAAACTTAATTAAAAATAAAAATATTGTCGATTACACCGTCAAGCCTGGTCTATTACAACAACTTTCTGATCGTATGGGTGCAGCATTCGCACAACAAATTAGTACCAACTTAGGTATTTTACCGCATGGATTTCGCTAACAAAAAATACCTTTAAAATAAGATTTGCATAGACTTCTATTGATAATTTATTTTTACGTAAAAATATAAAAAACAATATGGAGTTTATCGATAAGAAGTATTGGACATGGTTTTAGTTTATTTGAATTGCTTATCGTTTTAGTTATCATCGGTATTTTAGCTAGCATCACCTATCCAATTCACAAATATGTGCTGCTAAAAACCCACCGTACCGAAGCAAAAATTGCTTTAATTAATCTTGCTAACCAAATGGAGATTTATTATCTAGCAAATAATTAAGAGTTATGCGGAGGCGAACATTAGTAATGTTGCATCTAAATGACATTACTGAACAAGAGTTTCGCTCTGCTATATAAGGATTTAAACTAGAGGGGGAAGAGAAAAGGCTAAAAAGGAAAGAAGGTATCCGAATTTAAGTATACAAAAGAG
>CAYQIE010000094.1:0-4523 GCA_964417505.1 Rickettsiella sp.
CATTGCTACCCGATATTGTAAACGGGGAAAGTATTTTTTGGAGGCCGTTAAATTCGCTTCTTCCGTTATATTGATGACTTAATTGACGACACTCCCTAGTTTAACAAGCTTTTTTTAAAAAATACCCTATAAATAAAAAATAAAAAAGTTAACAAGAAATTTTTTAAAAAGTTTAGTATAATCCCGGCCTTCCTACTTGAGGGTAAATCAGCTTAATGCTCATGATTGTTTCTAGTCTACAGAAACACATCACTACTACTGATTTTTGGCTAACCTTGTCGTTCGTCTTGAAGCGCCTTGAAACCATCGCTAAATACCTCGCTAAGCTCCCTTTGTTTTTTACATTCAGTCTCTATTTATTTCATCTCATTAGAGCGGCCTTACGGATCTATAGTTTTCTTACCAAAACTAAAAATAAAAATTTAGGTGATACTTGTAAGTTTTTATTTGCATTATTTAAAGTATCTATTGCCGTTATCGCATTGATTTTACTGGGCTGGGGTCTGGTTTCATTACCGACACTTTTATTAACCTAATTTTTTGCTTATACGCTGCTGAAATTGATTCATAGCTCAATCGTGCTATTGGCGAGTAGTGTTTCTTATCTAAAGATCGATAAAAACTGTATCGACCAACAATGACGGCGCGCACAATATCGAGATAACATCACTAAACATGCTTGTTTATTGAGTGCTGGATTATTGTTTGTGCTACTTACCAGCCTTTTTAATATAGGAACGAATATTATCATCTGGTCTAACCCTTTGTTATTAGTAGCGGATGGACTGATGGCGATGGCTTTACTCGCCGCACTCATCTATTTGGCTGTTATAAAATTGCCAAAAATAAACAAATTTCTACTGAGAACTCCTTATTACCCAAGCAACAAATTAAAAAAATAAAAAAATTTTTATTGTTGTTCGGTTTAAGCCGGATTGCCTTATTAGTGGCAGCGGTTGCGCCTGGTTTAGGTATTTCTGCGATTATTGCGGCACTCATATTACTCTGTGCGCAAGATGTCATTTTGACGATTTATTATTATTTTTATGGTGTGGAGATACCTATTTTTTCATCAGAAGAGAAACTTAAGATCAAAGAGGGTTATTCATTACTTGAATTAGCCTGGAGCTTAAATACTGATAATCTTGGCGATTTAATCGAACTGATTTTAGATAGTAGCGATTTACTAGCAACAAGAGTCGGGATTTTAGGGGATCTTGAATTGCAAAGAATTTTAGGCCATTTAATTTTTCTAGCTGAGCAAGAAAAACGCAGTCAACGCGTGGAAATCGTAAAGCCTAAGGCCTTTTATCATTCCTTTTGGAAGAAGGTGGGTGCCTGCGAAGCGATCTCACAAGCGTTGCAAGTATCCCGCGAGATAGAGAGACCCAGTTAAATTCTGATCCTTCCATGGAGCTGTCTATGTAAATTAAATAAATAATTAAACCCCGAGAGGATAGTAAAAGGAAACTTGACTATAATAACCGCTTTCATGCATCAGGTATGAACAAGAAAACATGATCATAGGGTGACAATGCTTCACTATGCTTACAAATGGTTTCTTTTAGAAATAAATGCTTATATTGCTGCTTTAAACGAATTCCGGCGGCAAATTTTTAATGCCTTCACCGCTATCTCGATCGTTCTTGTTTGTCTTTTTTTGTTGCTGCTAACACGGGCGGTTTGTATCGTCAAAAATTGGCTTAAAGAGAATGACATAAATGATTGGCTGAAAACCGTTTTGCATGGAGCTTATTTTATCGTATTTGAAGATTTATATCTCTTTACTATATGTACTCCATTTTTTCAGGTCGTTCTTAACACTCATTAGTTATTTTACCGACCAAGATAATAAAAATTTGGTTGAAGTCACTAAACTTTTATATGCGCTGTTTAAAATATTTATTTCTCTGCTAATGCTGACCTTTATGCTGGTATTGATGGCGCATGGACTGGCCACCGTTAGCAACGATGTCATATCAGGCTATCAAAATATTATTTCGTATTTATACCTTTTCAAGGTTCGCAATTAGCGTTATTACCTTAGGGTTTAGTTATTATCAATTAAAAAACTGTAACAAAGATTCCGATCATGATTGGTTAAAGGCAAACTATCGAGGCAATCTTAAAAAACATTTTGAGATATTAGTAGTGGCGATACCGATAACTGTCCTATTCACGTTAGTTAGCTTGGGTATAGTGACCGGACCTTGGTTCTGGATCATGCTGGGATTAGCTAGTCTTTTTCTGATATTCTATATGGCAAAAGCTATTTATTACCATATCAATCGCTGCAAGATACCTGAGCCTGAAGTCGCTAAGCTGACACAACAGAATCCATTCATCAAGGTTTCAATAAATTATTATTGTTATAGAAAATGTCGGAGCGGTAGACTCGAGATAGATAATATTGAAAGTAATCGAATTTATCTATTAAAGGAAATCGTTGTAAAAATTAGGCAATTACAAGCTAAATTAGCCTATCATTCAGCCTCACAATTCGGTTTTTTTTCAGAAAAATCCAAACTAGAAAAAAAGATTGAAGGTTTAAAGCAAGTGGCCAGTCATTTGTTAATGGATAATTATGAGAAGAATGAAATAGTACACGAAAATCTTGTCAATGCTTTACAGAAAGATTATCAAAGTTTTATAGCCACCAAAAATGTTCGAGGACTTATCCCTAAGGAACAGATTGAAAATTTAATAAATGAAATTAAAGATCATTCTTCCGATGGATCCATTTTTGATGAATTACTTTATGCTCGAGACAGGTTTAAAGAAAAATTCAGTCAAAAAGACATGACTTATTCACAATTCTTTAAACAATCCTTTTTTAAAAGCAAAGGCGATTGTGAGGATATTTTGAATGCTTATGAGGCTTTTAAATTAAAGAATTACAGCAAAAAGCTAACGGGACCGCTACTCATGAAACAAGTGTAGAAAATACCGACGGGATCTTAGCTTTAAGAAGTCAATTCATGCTAGTATAGGTTAAATTTTAACTAGTGAGAACCTTTTATGCCACTAAGTTTGTTATTTATTCTTATTATACCGATAGCTATCCTATTATTTAAAAGCTTTTTCACCGTCAGTCAACAATCGGTTGATGTGATAGAGCGTTTTGGCAAATATGCTCGTTGTGCACACGCTGGTTTAAATTTAAAGATTCCCTTTATCGAACGTATTGCCGGAGCTATTTCGCTGCGCATCTATCCTTTAGATGTCACCTTAGATACCAAGACCCAAGACAATGTGATTGTGAAGATTCAGGTTTCGGTTCAATACCGAATTAAGGAAGATCGGGTTTATGATGCGTTTTACAAATTAGAGAATGCTCGAGAACAAATCACGGCGTATGTGTTGGACTTAGTGCGGGCTGAAGTCCCGACGATGAGTTTAGATGCCGTCTTTGAAAAAAAGGATAGTATTGCCAATGCCGTCAAAAATGAATTAACCGGCACTATGCAAGAATTCGGTTATGAGATTGTGAAGGCCTTAGTGACGAATATTGATCCGGATGAGAAGGTCAAACATGCCATGAACGAGATCAATGAACAACAACGTTTACAAGTGGCCGCACAAGCAAAAGGCGAAGCAGAAAAGATTTTGAAGGTAAAACAAGCGGAAGCCGAAGCAGAAAGTAAGCGTTTACAAGGTGAGGGGATTGCTAATCAACGTAAGGCTATCATTTGTGGCTTACAGCAATCAGTAGGCGAATTTCAAAAGGCGATTCCAGGCGTGACGGTGGCTGATACCATGAACTTGGCGTTGATTACCCAATATTTTGATACATTAAAAGAGATTGGCGCCAACGGTAAAGGCACGGCGATCCTATTACCTCATTCACCTGGCGGTTTAAAGGATATTGCTGCGCAACTGCAAGAAAGTATTATTACTGGAAATCTGGTGGCGAATCCGGAAAAATCAGAATAATCGAAATATATGAAGAAATATAAATGGATTACTGCACGTTTGTTATAACAGGTTAAGGAAGCGTAATCTCTATTTTTATCAGGTATTAACTTTAACTACAAAAATATTAAAACAAAGAAGTATGACAAAAAAATAAAAAAGCTTCATTAGTAACTCAACAATTGGAAATTAGGGATGATATTTCCGAATTAATAATCCGTATCGCTATGGAACATTTTCCTCTTTTGAAGAAGGCCAACATAAATATATACGTACAAATCGCTATTTTAAAAGAATATACGGATCGTTATCATTTAGAGAAAATTTATTATAATCAAGTGATGCCGGTCATAGAAAGTGACCCCAAAGCTTGCAATAGAGGTCAAGAGCTTCCTAAGGAAAGTTCATGAATTCTATACTACTGAAGCCTGTGCATCAAAAGAAGAGAATCAAGCTCGGCTTCAAAAACTCCGAGATAAACGTTTAACTGAAGTGGGTTTTGATAAATTTAATAAATCAAGAGTTTCGCTCTGCTATATAAGGATTTAAACTAGAGGGGGAAGAGAAAAGGCTAAAAAGGAAAGAAGGTATCCGAATTTAAGTATACAAAA
>CAYQIE010000095.1:0-25399 GCA_964417505.1 Rickettsiella sp.
TAACAGGATTATTGGCTTATTATTAAATCTTCTATCACTAGAAATTTAAAGCCCATTTTGTAGCATTAATTATAAATATTCGAGAAACTTTTGTTAAATTGAAAATAAAAATTTAACAAATCTAAGTATTAATCAATTAATTGAAAAATTAGAAAATTATCAAGCAGCAGATTGGAAAGAAGTACTACGCGAATATAATGCGATACCTTCGGTTAATAATATTAATATTTCAGAAATTCTGAGTAGAGCTGAAAGTGTAAGAAATAAATTTGAGTTGCGAGGCTATCCTCAATTAAACGAGACCAATCTGAAATAGATGCTCATACGGTATTACAAGGCTTAAAATCCTATGAACAGGGTATTACTGCAGAAAAGAGTGAGACGATCCGGCTCAATTTGCTACACCTGTTTTTCGTCCAGAAATAAATCAGTTTAGCAATGGAGCTAAACTCGCTACAGAACCTTTAACATGCAACAAATAATGCAACAAGTTCAAATTATGCAAGTGGTTTGGTGGTTGGTAGTTTGACTCTTTTCCATATAGCCAAAAATACACCTGTAGCTGCGGTTATTCGTAATATTGGTAAAGATATCTTGCAGAAGTAAGCAAGCATGTTGGAAGCTTCTTTTCAAAAAATATGGAGTGTGCAGAGCAGGAGCAAAAAACTATACTATTTTCTCCGACAGCTAAGTTTTGAATTAACATAAAAAAAGGGATTAATAATTCGATCCCTTTTTTTCTTTAAAGGATATTACTATTCTTGATCAAGAAAACTACGTAAGGGTTCTGAGCGAGTCGGGTGACGTAGTTTACGTAAGGCTTTCGCTTCAATTTGTCGGATACGTTCACGTGTGACGTCAAATTGTTTGCCCACTTCTTCCAAGGTGTGATCAGTATTCATATCAATACCAAAGCGCATGCGTAATACCTTTGCTTCACGCGGAGTAAGTGATGCGAGCACTCGCTGTGCAGTTTCGCGTAGACCTTCAATAGTGGTGGCATCAATCGGCGATAAGGCGGTTGCATCCTCGATAAAATCACCTAAGTGTGAATCACCATCTTCATCACCGATGGGTGTTTCCATGGAGATAGGTTCTTTTGCGATCTTAAGAATTTTTCGAATTTTGTCTTCCGGTAAGCCCATTTTTTTACTGAGATCTTCGGGTGAAGGTTCATTGCCCGTTGCTTGTAATATTTGACGTGAAATACGGTTCAATTTATTAATTGTTTCGATCATATGCACAGGGATACGAATTGTCCGTGCTTGATCCGCAATGGAACGTGTGATGGCTTGTCGTATCCACCAGGTTGCATACGTTGAAAATTTATAGCCGCGGCGATATTCAAATTTATCGACGGCTTTCATTAAACCAATATTACCTTCTTGGATTAAATCGAGAAATTGTAAACCACGATTGGTGTATTTTTTTGCGATAGAAATAACTAATCGCAGATTGGCTTCGACCATTTCTTTTTTGGCACGTCGGGCTTTGGCTTCTCCTACTGACATTTGACGATTGATTTCCTTGATTTCAGCTATCGTCATGCCAATAGTTTTTTCTAATTCACGTAACTTATTTTGTGCAGTCGTAACAAGAACCTGTAAAGCTTTTAAGGCTTGCGAATAAGCTTTTTTAGCATTGATGTGTTTTTTGAGAAAGTTTTCATTAGTTTCGTTTTTAGGAAAAGTACTAACAAAAAGTTGGCGTGGCATCTTGGCTTCATTAATACATAAACGCATGATGGTACGTTCTTGAATACGAACTTTATCCAGTAGATCGCGCATTTTACGCGTCAATTTATCAAGTTGGCGTGGAATTAATTTAAATTTAGTAAAGGCGCCAGCTAATAGGGCGGCTTGTTTTAAGGTTTTTTTGTCGTGACGACCGTGTTTTTTTTGTGCGGTAATATAAGCGTCGTAAAGTGTTTTTAGTTCAGCAAAACGTGTATGGGCCAATTCTGGATCGGGTCCGCCATCCAGTTCACCAAATCCTTCATCATCATCATCGCTTGCGCTGGCTTTAGATTTATCATCACTATCATCATCTTCCGTCTCTTTGTCATCGATATTCTTACCTTCAGTAAAACCTCCATCGCCGGTTTCAGCGTCAGCCGAAAGATTTTTTCCTGGTGGTAATTCGAGTGGAATGGATAGTTCTTCTAGATCAAGAAATCCACTAATAATATCATTTAAACGGATTTCTTGTTGTTCATAACGCGCGTAATCGCTCAATATATCGGAAATATTTTCTGGATACTGAGTGAGTGCATTAAGTATGGTTTGTAAACCTTCTTCAATACGTTTAGCCAGTTTAATTTCGCCTTCACGTGTGAGCAGTTCCACAGTGCCCATTTCACGCATGTACATGCGTACCGGATCAGTCGTTCGTCCCAATGCAGAGGAGATATTACCTAAAATATTGGTATTTTCTGAGATGGTTTCTTCTTCCGATGAGTTGTTGGCGATACTCGAAGACAGTAAAGTTTCCATGTCGGGTGGAACTTCATAAACAGGTATGCCGATATCATTGAGCATCAAGATAATTTCATCTAGCTGCAGTTGCTCTTGTTCGGCTTCAGAGATAATATCTTCTAGAAGATGGTCATTGATTTCAGCATAAGTGACAAATCCTTGCTTTTTACCGTGTGCAATAAGCTCTCGTAAACGGGATTGTTGTTGTTCGAAATCCATAGCTGCGTTTGATCTCTTGGGAAGGTGGTAATTTTATTATATACCTAATTAAGATAAACTTATAAACCTTTAATGTGGAAAAGGCAAGCCCTTTAAGGCAAAAATATGCTAATACTCAGTTTAGGTACAAACTTAGGCGATAGTTTAAATAACATACGCTCGGCGCTGCAATTATTACAAAAAACACAGAAGATTGCACCTTTACAAATTTCTCCTCTTTATAGCTCTTCCGCATTACTACCAGCTTATGCACCGGTGGCATGGAATAGACCTTTTTTAAATGTAGCGGTTCTTTGTGAAACAGACTTGTCTCCACTAGAAGTATTAAAGCTTATTAAGCAGATTGAACGGCAGCTGGGTAGAGAGGAAAGCCAACGTTGGGCGCCACGAATTATCGATATTGATATCTTAGCTTGGGATAACTGTGTGATTGATCAAATTGGTCTACAAATACCCCATGCCGAACTATTATCTAGACCTTTTGCTTTATGGCCATTGTTGGATTTATGGCCAGATTGGCAACACCCCACTTCTGACTTTGCGGATATTCTACAGCGTTGGGGGTCTCGGTATGTGGGTGATCAAGCGCCATGTAACACCAAACAACTTCCTCATCGGATAGAAGGAAGTGTACTCGTGGGCGTGTTAAATGTAACGTGCGATTCTTTTTCAGATGGCGGGAAGTTTATAACCGTAGCTAACGCATTGGCCCAAGCTGAAAGGTTATTACGTGAAGGGGCGGAGGTTTTAGATATCGGTGCTGAATCAACTCGACCGGGAGCGATACCGGTTGATCCGGAAACCGAATGGCTGCTGTTAAAACCTGTGTTAACCGCATTAAAAGAACAATATAAACAATGGGCGTTTAAACCAAAGATTAGTATTGATACACGACACTTTCTGGTAGCAGAAAGAGCGATGCAGTTGGGTATTGACTGGATTAATGATGTCAGCGGTTTTGTTGATCCCAATATGCGCGCATTAGCCGTCGGTAGTCCAATAAAATGTGTTGTTATGCACAATCTCGGTGTTCCTGCGCAGAAAGATATGGTATTAGCGCCTTATCCTAATGTCTGCGAGCAACTATTGAATTGGGCCGAGCAGCGTTTTGATGAATTACTTGATGTAAGGATCGATGCAAATCAATTAATTTTTGATGTGGGCATAGGTTTTGGTAAAACATCACAACAATCTATTTTTTTATTGAAAAATATCAAACAATTTCGACGTTTAAATTGTCCTTTGTTGGTAGGTCATTCAAGAAAATCTTTTCTAAATTTGATAACAGAAAAACCCTTTCCAGACAGAGATTTTGAAACCGCGATGGTGTCTTATCAGTTAGCCGCACAGGGCGTCGATTATTTACGTGTCCATAATGTCGGATTAAATGCAAAGGCTATTGCTATGGCAACACAGCTTATATCGTTCAAGGAAGAGTTAGTGTTTGTGTAAGGAGAGACGTTTAATCAACTTAAAGTTAATTTTCCCAGATAAGATCTAATTCTCGTACTGCTTTAACATCATTTAAACGTTGTAAACTTAAATGATGCGGCGCATTATTTAAGAGGGAAGGATTTTCTTGCGCTTCTATTAAGATCTTTTGCATAACCATAATAAATTGATCTAATTCTTGTTTTGACTCGGTTTCAGTCGGCTCGATGAGTAAACATTCTGGAACAAGTAAAGGAAAATAGGTTGTGGGTGCATGAAAGCCAAAATCAAGTAAACGTTTACCCACATCCATTGCGGTCACATTAAATTGTTTAGCTAAATTTTTTAATGTCAAAATAAATTCATGGGTGGCACGCCGTTGTGGAAAAGCAGAAAGGTAGCCAATATGTTGTAAACGTTTAAATAAATAATTAGCATTGAGCGTAGCGATTTCTGAGACACGTTTTAGCCCCTCGCGACCTAATAAGCGAGCATAGAAATAGGCGCGTAAAAGAATACCGGTATTTCCCATAAATGTGGATAAGCGACCAATACTGTGGGGTCGATCGTTTAAACTCAGCCATCGGTATAGATTATTTTCAAAAGTTACAGTAGGTATCGGCAAAAAGTCGAGTAAACGTTCTCCAACCGCTACAGGGCCTGCACCAGGACCGCCACCACCATGGGGTGTGGCAAAGGTTTTATGTAAGTTGAGATGCATGACATCAAAACCCATATCACTAGGACGGACCTTACCCAATATGGCATTTAGGTTAGCACCATCATAATAAAGTAATCCGCCGGCTTGATGAATAATATTAGCAATCTCTTCAATTTGTCTTTCAAATACCCCTAAAGTTGAAGGGTTGGTTAACATAATTCCCGCTGTCTGTGTTCCTACTGCGTCTCGTAATGCAGCTAAATCTAAATCGCCTTCAGCATTTGTTGGAATTTCACAGACTTTATAACCACACATAACGGCAGAAGCGGGGTTGGTGCCGTGAGCGGCATCAGGGATAAGAAATTCGATTCTAGCATGATCATTACGCGAAGCATGATAAGCCTTGATCATCGCAATCCCAGCAAATTCACCTTGAGCGCCTGCCATGGGCGTTAAGGAAACACCACACATTCCGGTGACATCTTTTAAAATCTCTTGGAATTCATAGAGACAACGTAAAGTTCCTTGGCAACTCTCTTCAGGCAATAAAGGATGTTGATTAAGAAAAGCGGGTAATGATGCCAAATGATGGACGCCCCGTGGATTGTACTTCATTGTGCACGATCCTAGCGGATAGAAATGGGTATCGATTGAGAAATTCTTTTGTGATAGACGAGTAAAATGCCGTACAACCTGTAATTCAGAAACTTGGGGTAAAAAAATTTCTTTTTTTCGTAATAAATTTTCGGGTATAGAAGAGGGTTTATTCAGCAATAAGTCGGAAGGTATTTGGGCTTTTGCAATGCGTCCAGTTTGGCTCAATTCAAAAATAAGCATAAAATTTTTACGTTATACGGTAAGTAATTTGGATAATTCTTGCTGATATCTGTTTAGATCGTCTTGATTTTTAGTTTCAGTCACACAAATTAATAAGGCATGACCTAATTCAGGGTAAAATTTAGATAGATCATAACCACCTTGTATTCCGAGTGTTGTTAGATCCCGTAATAAACCAGGAACCGGTCGAGGTAAACGAATAACAAACTCGTGAAAAAACGCAGTATTGAAAATTAATTTTATCCCAGGTATTTGCGTTAATAGATTGGCGAGCTGCTGAGCACCCTGATGAGATGCCTGCGCGACCTTCTGTAATCCCATAGGGCCTAGCAGACTCATATAAATGGTCGCTGCAGTCACTAATAAACCTTGATTTGTGCAAATATTAGAAGTTGCCTTGGCACGGCGTATGTGTTGTTCACGTGCTTGCAAGGTTAATGTAAATCCTGGTTTTCCGTTTTTATCAAGTGTGCGGCCCACAATTCTTCCTGGCATTTGGCGCAACCATTCCTTTTTGCAACACATAAAACCAAAATAAGGTCCACCGCCTGCAAGGGGTACACCCAATGCTTGTCCTTCACCACAGACAATATCCGCACCTTGCTTTCCCCAACTTCCCGGTTCTTTCAGCAATGCCAAACTCATCGGATTCGTAACCGCGATGACAAGAGCTTGTTTTGCATGCACCCAATCAGTTAATTGATCCACTTCTTCTAAGGAACCAAAAAAATTAGGCTGGGATATCACTAAAGCGCAAATATCTTGGTTTTTCCAAGCTTCAAGTGTTGATAATAATGTTTTACCTTCTTTTGTACAGTAAGGAAGATCAATCAATTCTATGGCTTGTTGACTCACAATGGCTTGTAGAGCTTGTCGATAATGAGGATGTAAGCTCCGTGGGATTAAGATTTTTGCTGATTGGGTTTTTTTACTCGCTCTAACAGACATCAAAACGGCTTCAGCTAAGGCAGAAGCACCGTCATACAGTGAAGCATTGGAATAATCCATACCCGTTAGACTTGCCATCATGGTTTGATATTCATAGATCAGTTGCAAGGTTCCTTGACTCGCTTCCGCTTGATAAGGCGTATAAGCCGTCATAAATTCACCACGACGGGTAATATCCCAAACAGCGGCTGGAATATGATGTTGGTAGGCACCGGCGCCTATAAAGCAAAGACCTTGTTTATTTTCCTGGCCTCGTTGTTCTGTGACACGTGCCATTTCCATTTCGGTTAAACCGGCAGGAACTTGATTTAATTCTGCAGTTTGTAAATGAGCGGGAATTTCATCAAAAAGATCGCCGATGCTATGCACACCCAATGTAGCGAGCATTTCTTGGATTTCGACATCAGTGTGTGGAATAAATGGCATGTTAGGCCTCAACCAAAATTTGTTGTTGGTAAGTTGCAAAATCCAATAAATGTTCTAATTCACTAGCATCGGAAAACTGCAGTCGAAATAACCATCCTTGTTTGTAGGAGTCAGAGTTTATAAGTTCGGGTGTATCAGCCAAAGTGGTGTTGATTTCAGTCACTACCCCTGAAAGAGGAGCGTACACATCAGCTGCTGCCTTTACCGATTCTAAAACGCAGACTTCTTCATTTTTTTTTACATTCTTTTGCAGAATAGGTAATTCTGCAAAGACGATATCGCCTAACAATTCCTGCGCGTGTGCGGTAATTCCAATGCACACAATATTATTTTCTTCGATACGAAGCCATTCATGAGTTGCGGTATATTTTAATTCGGTTAGTTTTTTCATGATAATCACTCTTTTAAAAATTCAATTTCTTAAATAAATGTTTTTTTTCCTTTTCGTATAAACGGAGGCTTAATGATACGTACTTGATATTGCTTGGTACCCATGATGACATCACAATAATTTTCGTTATGTGCATGAGGTATTCTAGCAAAAGCAATAGAACTGCCTAACGTGGGAGAGTAGCTTCCACTGGTAATTTCTCCTTCACCATGGGGAGTAATAATTTTTTGATGATTACGTAAGATACGACCTTTTTCTTCTAAGACTAAACCGACTAGTTTACGCGAAGGATTTTTGAGTTGTTTGAGTAATGCTTGGCGCCCGATAAAATCTCGATCGCTAGGATTCCAGGCAATTGTCCAAGTGAGATTGGATTCTAAAGGAGTCGTTGTGACATCCATATCAGCGCCATGTAAGTTTAATCCTGCTTCTAGTCGTAATGTATCTCGTGCACCTAATCCGCAAGGTTTGTTACCGCAGTCAATTAAATGTTGCCAGAAATCTTCTGCTTCTATTATCGGTAAGATGACTTCTAGACCATCTTCACCGGTATAACCTGTTCTTGCTATGAACCAATCATCCTGTTGAATACAATGAAAAGGTTTTAAATCTTTGATCAACGATTGTAAATGGATATCAAAGGCTTTATTTGCTTTTGACGGCGCATGAGGACCTTGAATAGCAATAATGGCGAGATCAGTCCGTTCAAGGAGAGAAATAGAAGAAAAATGTTGTGCTTGTTTTTTCATCCAATCGAGATCAGATTGTCGATTTCCAGCATTGATGACGACGCGATACTGTTGTTGCGAAAGTTGATAAATAATTAAATCATCCAGAATTCCACCCTCGGTATTCAACATGCAGGCGTATAACGCTTTTCCAGGAGTGAGGCGTTGTGGGTTATTTGCCAATAAAAAACTGAGATAATCTGTTGCATTTTCTCCAGTAATATCAACGGCTAACATATGTGAAACATCAAATAAGCCACTGTCTTGCCTGACGACATGATGTTCTTGTATTTGAGAGCCGTAATGCAGAGGCATTTGCCAACCTGCAAAATTGACGAGTATCGCCCCGTTTTTTTTATGTTGTCCATGAAGAACTGTTTTATTTTCCATTAGCTTGCCATTTGGTGATTTTTCAATGCCTAATTATAACTTGTGGGCGATAAATTACTAGTTGATAATATCCTTTGAATTAAATAAGCCTTGTATGACTAAAGCTGAGACAGCTGCGGATTAAAGCAGATTGGATTTCGGCAAGAAATCCTTTTTGAATAAGCAAAGATAGGGGTGTGTTAGCGAAACATTAATTTATATGAGACAGAATACCATCTAACTCTTCTAAGTTATTGTAATGAATAACGAGTTGGCCTTTTCCTTTAATGGTTTGTTTAAAATAAACTTTGGCGCCTAATGTTTCTGATAATTGACGCTCGAGTTGTTGTACATCGGCATCCATTTTTTTAAAGGGGGTGGAAATTTCCGACTTAATAAAAGCCCTATTTTGAATTAAACGTTCGGTTTCGCGCACTGACAATTTATTCTTTACAATTTTCTCAGCGGCTTGAATTTGTAAATGACCCTCGAGACTGAGCAAAGCTCTAGCATGACCCATTTCGAGTTGACCTTGTTGCAATAAAAGCTTTATTGGGGAGGCTAAACTTAATAATCGTAGTAAATTGGTAATAGTGGTGCGCGAGCGGCCTAAGGTTTTAGCAATTTCTTGGTGAGTCAATTGAAATTCATTAACCAGTCGTTGAATTCCTTCTGCTTCTTCCAATGGGTTCAGATCTTGACGTTGAATATTTTCAATTAAAGAGATAGCTAATGCTGTTTCATCTGAAATTTCCTTGATTAATACCGGTACTTCATTGAGATTAGCCAGTTGTGCCGCACGCCAACGACGCTCGCCGGCAATAATTTCATAACGATTTTCGCTGATAAGACGCGCCACGATAGGATTGATTATGCCTTGTGTGCGAATGGAATTGGCTAAATCTTCTAATGCCTCTTTGCTAAATTCTCTTCTAGGCTGATAACGACCTGCTTGTAGCCACTCAATCGGCAGAAGGCGTAATTCCTCTTTAGGAGAAGAAGTGGCTTGTACTAAATCTTCAAAGGGTTGACCACTTAATAACATGTCAAGATTTCGACCTAAACGCGACTTTTTCATCATTATACCTGTCCAATGGCTGCAGTTTTTTCATTATTAGAACGTTTCTTTAAAAAAACGTTCGAGGGTATATCGGTAGGCGAACCTACTGAAGGAATCGTGCATCCATCCCGGATTAAGATTTCCTTAGCTAAATTTAAATAGGCATGACTACCATTTGATTGGGCATCATACAATAAAACAGGTTGACCATGACTCGGCGCTTCAGCGAGTCGAATATTACGCGGAATGAATGTAGTGTACATTTTTTCTTTAAAATGAGCGATTAATTCTTCTGAGACCTGTTTAGCGAGGTTGTTTCGACCATCAAATAGTGTACGAAGTATGCCGTGGATCTGCAAATGAGGATTAACCGTGGCACGTAAGCTTTGTAGAGTATTCATCAGGTTGCTTAGGCCTTCTAGAGCAAAATATTCACATTGCACTGGAATAATGACATATTGAGCCGCTACTAGCGCATTAACGGTTAATATATTCAAAGACGGAGGGCAATCAAGCAAAATATAGTCATAGGTATCGACTAGTAAGCTCAGCTTTTTTTTGAGTATATATTCACGTTGTTCTGTTTTTAATAAATGAATTTCAGTTTGTGTTAAATCACCCGAGCCAGGAATCAATGTATAATTTGCTGGAGTAACGATGAGACTCTGTTCGATCGGAACTTCATCTAATAGTACTTGTGCAATATGGGGAAAAAGGTCTTTTTGTAAAAGACTACCGGTGGTTGCATTGGCTTGAGGATCGAGGTCAATTAACAATGTTTTTTGTTCTAACAAAGCCATCGATGCAACAAGATTAATACAGGTTGTGGTTTTTCCCACGCCTCCTTTCTGATTAACGATAGCGATAATTTTGCCCATAATACCTTATAATCCCTCTTGACAGGTTTGATATAGTATACTCATCGCAATTGAGTTTTTGAGTGGGTTGTTTGCTTAATTCTCAACCCTCATATAAACAAAAGGTTACTCCTTTTTACAACCTATCAAAAATCCAATTGCAGTGAGTATAGTATAACGGCTCAAAGTAAACTGCTAATTACTATTGGCCATAGCGAGAATCTTTCATTGAATAAAAAAAGGTTTTTATGTTGAAATTTTTATCAGCCATAGCCTTGCTAGTGGTAATTGGTTTTACAACACCTAGTATAGCAAAACCCATTCACATTATCGCTGCCGAGAATTTTTATGGCTCTGTCGCAAAACAAATTGGTGGGAATTTTGTTAAAGTCACAACCATTCTTAATCAACCTGACCAAGATCCTCACTTATTTAATTTAACTCCAAGTGTCGCTAAGACGTTAGAGCAAGGAGATCTGATTATTTATAATGGCTTGGGCTATGATCCTTGGATACAGAATTTATTGAGTGCCGGCGCTGCCACGCCAAGAACCATTATTTGTGTCGCCAATTTAATCCATAAAAAGGAAGGCGCTAATCCTCATATTTGGTATGATTCCACAACGATGCCTGTTTTTGCCCTGGCATTGCGCGATTATTTTATGAGACACAATCCGATCAATCAAAAGGTGTATCAAATGCATTATCAGCAGTTTATTGCACAACAGCAAAATTTATGGCGACTGATACATCACATAAAATTTCAACATAACGGTGTTTCGGTCATTGCGACAGAGCCGGTGTTTGGGTATATGGCCCAGGCTTTAGGATTTCGTATGCAAGGAGTTCCATTTCAACTCAGTATGATGAATGGAGTGGATCCTAGTCCAAAACAAGTACAAGACTTTCAACGGCGGCTACAACAACATCGAGTCAAGCTAGTATTTTACAATAGTCAAGTAAGTAGTCCTTTGATTTTGCATTTATTGCAACAGGCAACGTTATTAGGAATTCCCGTCGTAGGGATCATGGAAACCCAGCCAGTGCAATCGACTTATTATCAATGGATGAGTAACCAATTAAAACGAGTGGAGCAGGCATTAGATGAACGCCATTGAATTTAAACAACTGAGTCTTATCTATGGACAACGCTGTGTTTTTCAGAATTTCACAGCAAGTATAGGTTCGGGTGAATTTGTTGCCATTCTTGGAGCCAATGGAGCTGGAAAAAGTACCCTGCTGCGATCGATATTAGGTTTAATTACGCCATCCCATGGTTCTATTTTGCTATTTGGACAAGCCGTTCATAAGGGCGCCGCTTTTATTGGTTATATGCCGCAAATACGTCAAAATAGAAGTACGAGTTTAAGTGCCTATGCTTGGTTGGCTGCCAATTTAAATGGCTATCAGTGGGGATTGCCTGTTTTAAAGGCTAAACAAACCGAAGAAATACAACGCGTTGTTCAGTTGGTAAAAGCTGAAAAGATTATCAATCGACCTTACAATCTTTTATCAGGAGGAGAAAGACAACGTTTATTATTGGCTCAAGCTTTATTAAATAAACCCAAGATTTTATTATTAGATGAGCCACTCATGAATCTCGATCCTTACTATCAAGCCACGTTGGTCAGTTTAATAGATGATATTCGTTTGCAATATGGTATCACCATATTATTTACTTCACATGATATCAACCCGCTCTTAACCAGTGTTGATAGAGTACTCTATTTGGCGAAAGGGAAAGCGGTGATAGGTTTGGTCGACGAAATTATCAATAGTAAAAAATTAAGTGAGCTTTATAGGTTGGATATACAAGTTATTCAGCATGAACAGCAACTTTTTGTCATGAATAAAGAATTAGGATTCCATCACCATGTCAACCATTGTCGACCCGACCTTGATCGTTTCTCTGTTTGAATATCATTTTTTACGTAACGCACTCATTGCGGGTACGATTGCAGCGACATTGGCGGGTTTCGTCGGTTATTTTATGGTTATTAGGAGATTGGCTTTTGCGGGTCATGCCTTAGGGCATATCGGTTTTGCTGGAGCGACGGGGGCAGGTTTAGTGGGTTTAATGCCAGTTACAGGCCAGTTAATTTTAACAATATTAGCCGCTATTGGCATGGGTAGTTTGGGACATCGAATTAGTAAACGTGACATTGCTATCGGTATCATTTTGGCGTTGGCGTTAGGGTTGGGTGTTTTATTTTTACATTTTTATACCCGTTATGCAGCACAAGCAATGACGATATTATTTGGTAATATCTTAGGTGTTTCAGCACACTTAATGAAGATGATGTTGATTTATTCTGTTATCAGCTTGCTTGCCTTAGGTTTTATTGCAAGGCCATTATTATTTGCTAGTTTAGAATCCGAATTAGCGGAAGCAAAAGGTGTTTCGTTACCACTGATCTCTATCTTGTTTATGGTGATTGTGGCAGTGGCTGTAACCGAAGCCAGTCAGGTCGTCGGTGTGCTCTTAGTGTTTACTTTATTGATAGGACCTGCTGCAGCTGCTTTAAATTGGACGCATCAGATTTTAAGTGGTTTATTTTTAACGGTGCTGTTTGGTATTTTAATCGTATGGTTCGGTATCCTTTTAGCATTTATCACGGATTGGCCGATTCCTTTTTGGATTAGTACTTTAGCTACCATTAATTATTTTTTGAGTTTTTTAGGGAAAAGAAATTAATAAACAAAAAAGGAGTGAGTGGTCACTTACTCCTTTTTTGTTTAGCTTGCGAGTTTTGCTCGTTAGCTTTATCTAGTCATCCCATTTTAAGCTTCCACCTGTTTGATATTCCGTTACGCGAGTTTCAAAGAAATTTTTTTCCTTTTTCAAATCAATGATTTCACTCATCCAAGGTAAGGGGTTGCTCATACCGGGATATTGTTCAGGCAAGCCAATTTGTGCGAGGCGTCGATTACCAATAAAACGAAGATAATCCCACATCACATTAGCATTTAATCCAAGAATACCTCGTGGCATCGTATCTAAAGCATATTGATATTCTAGATCGACACCTTCTTTTACAAGATTAATGACATAGTGTTTAAATTCGGATGCCCATAAATGCGGATTTTCTAATTTAATCTGATTGATAACATCGATACCAAAGTTTAAATGCATCGATTCATCGCGTAAGATATATTGAAATTGTTCAGCGGTTCCTGTCATTTTATTACATCGACCCATACTTAATATCTGTGAAAAACCGACATAGAAAAATATGCCTTCAAATACCACATAGAAAGCAATTAAATCGCGTAATAAACGCTGATCATTTTCAGGTGTGCCCGTATAAAAATGGGGATCCGCTAAGCTTTGTGTAAAGGGAAGTGCCCATTCGGCTTTTTTAGCGACTGTGGGTAGTTCACGATACGTATTAAAAACCCGCGCTTCATCCATACCTAAACTTTCTATGACATATTGATAAGCGTGTGTGTGTAACGCTTCTTCAAAAGCTTGTCGCAGTAAATATTGTCGACATTCTGGGTTGGTAATATGGCGATAAACGGCTAGAACAAGATTATTGGCAACCAGAGAATCAGCGGTTGAAAAGAAACCTAAGCTACGTTCTACGATCAGACGCTCATCATCCGTTAACCCTTTAGGGTCACGCCATAGAGCAATGTCAGCTGACATGTTAATTTCTTGTGGCATCCAATGATTTGCGCAAGCTGCTAAGTATTTTTCCCAAGCCCATTTATATTTAAATGGGACAAGTTGATTGAGATCAGCACGACAGTTGATGATTTTCTTGTCATCAACTTGTACGCGTGCTGCGCCTATTTCTAATGTTTCTAAACCGGTGAATCCACCGGTGAGTTCAGTAGTGCTCATGGTTTGAGAATCCTCTTTAAGCGTAACGTTTTTTATGAATCCGTAGTTTATTGACATGATTCACAATCCGGGTCGAGTATCGAGCAAGCGGGAGCCGTTGGACTATCCATTTGTACTGAGTTTAAGTGGCTTTTTTCTAAGGTTGCCTTTTCAGCATGTGTGGCGCCCATCGTCCGTAGATAGTAACTCGTTTTTAACCCTTTGAGCCAAATACGTTTATAAAGCTCATCGAGTTTTTTACCAGAAGCTTGTGCCATATAAAGATTTAACGATTGACTTTGATCGATCCATTTTTGACGACGTGAACCGGCTTCAACAAGCCAATGTGCAGGGACTTCAAAGGCAGTCGCATACAGTTGTTTTAAGCTATCAGGAATGCGCTCAATTTTTTGCAAGCTACCATCATAATATTTCAGATCATTAAGCATAACGGCATCCCATAATCCAAGTAATTTTAAATCTTTGACTAAATAGGGATTAATTACAGTAAACTCACCGGACATATTGGATTTTACAAAAAGATTTTGATAAGTCGGTTCAATCGATTGGGAAACCCCACAGATATTGGATATAGTTGCTGTCGGTGCAATGGCCATACAATTCGAGTTGCGCATCCCTTCTTTCATTACCTTTTTTCGTAATGTCTCCCAGTCTAAGTGCATGGTTTGATCTTGATCTAAGAATTTACCGCGGGTTTTTTGTAACAGTGCAATAGAATCGATAGGGAGGATTCCTTGGCTCCATAATGATCCTTTAAAACTTTCATAAGAACCGCGTTCTTTGGCTAAATCACAGGAAGCTTCTATGGCGTAATAACTTATTGATTCCATAGAATGATCCGCAAAAGTAATGGCAGCTTCTGAAGCATAAGGGAGTCGTAATTGATATAAGGCGTCCTGGAAGCCCATCAGACCGAGGCCGATAGGACGGTGCTTTAGATTAGAACGGCGTGCCTGTGGCACAGTATAATAATTGATATCAATGACATTATCTAACATGCGAATAGCGGTGCGGATAGTGCTGCGCAATTTTGCTTGATCGATTTCTCCTGATTCTGTCAGATGTTGAGGTAGATTAATACTTCCCAAATTACAAACGGCTATTTCATCAACTGAGGTATTGAGCGTAATTTCGGTACATAAATTGGAGCTATGTATCGTTCCAACATGTTGTTGTGGCGAACGTAAGTTACAAGGATCCTTAAAGGTGATCCAAGGATGTCCGGTTTCAAATAATAAACTCAGCATTTTTCGCCACAGATTGATGGCAGGTAGCGTTTTGAAATTTTTAATTTCACCGCGCGCCGCTTTGGCTTCATAGGTTTGATATTTTTCTTCAAATTCTAGACCAAATGCATCATGTAAGTCGGGTGTTTCATCGGGAGAGAATAAAGTCCAACTTTCTCCTTGCATGAGTCGTTTCATGAATAAATCAGGGACCCAATTGGCGGTGTTCATATCATGCGTACGACGTCGATCATCACCGGTATTTTTTCGCAATTCTAAAAATTCTTCGATGTCTAAGTGCCATGTTTCTAAATAGGCACAAACCGCCCCTTTACGTTTGCCACCTTGATTGACAGCCACTGCAGAAGCATTAGCTACATTTAAAAAAGGTACGACACCGAGTGACTTGCCATTGGTTCCTTTAATTCGTGCGCCCATCGCGCGAACTGAAGTCCAGTCATTACCTAAACCACCTGCGAATTTTGAAAGTAACGCATTATCTTTTATAGCGCTGTAAATTTGATTGAGGTCATCAGGTACGGTTGTTAAGAAACAACTAGAGAGTTGAGGACGTAGCGTTCCAGCATTAAATAGAGTGGGTGTAGATGCCATATAGTCAAAAGACGAAAGTAAGTGATAAAACTCAATCGCTCGTTCCTCTTTGTTGGGTTCTTGTTGCGCAAGCCCCATGGCAACCCGCATAAAGAAGGCTTGGGGTAATTCAAAACGGATATAATCGGCATGTAAAAAGTATCGATCATATAAAGTTTGTAAGCTGAGATAAGTAAACTTCTGATCGTTTTCAGTCAGTAACGCCTTACTTAATTTTTCTAAATCAAAGCTTTGTAATTGAGGATCTAATAACTCTAGAGTAATACCGCGTTTGATATAGTGCTGGAAGTAATTAGAGTATAAGCTCTGGTTGTTGTGTGTTTTAGTCGGTAGTTCAAGGAAGTTTAATGCTTCTATATATAATGTACGTAATAAAAAACGTGCGGTTGCATAGGTATAATTAGGATCTTGTTCGACAAGAGAACGGGCACTGATAATGAGTGCCTTATCAATTTCTGCTATAGGCATACCATCATAGAGATTGCGTAAGGTTTCTTGTAAGATGAGTTCATGTTTGACTTCACTTAAATCTTTACAAGTTTCCGTGATTAACAGACTCAATTGGATAAGATCAAGTGGGCGTTGAGTACCATCCGCTAAGGTTATTTGTAATTGAATTTCAGATTGTGACTTCGTTTCTGCACGCATTTTTCGTCGTTCTTCACGATAAAGCACGTATGCGCGTGCAACTTGATGCGCTTCCACGCGCATTAAAGCCAATTCAACTTGATCTTGTATCGCTTCAATAGGTAGTGTTCCACCTTTGGGGTGTTGTTGTTGTATGATATTAGTGATTTGCTGTGTTAATTGTGATACCCGCTCATGAATACGCGTAGATAATGCAGCTTGTCCACTAGATAATGCAGCTTGTCCACCTTCTACAGCGAGAAAAGCCTTCGTAATTGCAATCCTAATTTTACTTGGATCGTAATTAACAAGTTTGCCATTCCGTTTTATAACTTGTAGCGTACAAATCGGTTTACTCTCTTGTTCTGCTTCTGCTTCAGGTAGTAGAATCTCGGCGCTATTAAGCAGAGTAGAAGAAGTCATTAGTTCGGAGGAAAGTCCGCTCATGGATGCTCCTTAAAAAGGTTGTGAGGAATTACGTCAATGAAAATGATATAACACAATATCATGTGGTTTCTATACTATGCAACCACTATATGAAGTGAGTAAATATTTAGTAAGCTGTGAGTAAGTTGGGTAAAACATGTTAATGGATATCGTTATTTTCCGTGCGGCAGTCCGTCGGAACAGGGGTTATAAATGGGCGATTAAATTTTTTGTATGATAGGCGAATTTTGTCATTTTGTAGGTAACAGAGGTGATATGAGGGACATTTCTTTTGCAGAGGTTTCAAAGAGTATTTTTCGTGCTTACGATATTCGAGGCATCGTGGGCGAATCGATAACGCCTGAGCTCATTTACACGCTGGGTAAAGCGATAGGAAGTGCGGCGCAAGAGCAGGGTGAGAAAACCATTATCACTGCGCGAGATGGGCGGTTGTCTGGTCCTCTTTTGATGGAGGCCTTACAGAAGGGTTTATGTGAAAGTGGTTGTGATGTTATCGATATTGGGCAGGTTCCTAGCCCGGTGCTTTATTTTGCCACCCGTTATTTGAATTATCGCTCAGGAGTGATGTTAACAGCGAGTCATAATCCATCGAATTATAATGGCTTAAAGATAGTATTAGCAGGAAAAAACCTATCAGAAGGTGCTATTGATGAGCTTTATCAGCGTGTTCTGGCCGGTGGCTTTAAATCAGGGTTGGGGAGTTATCGGGAAATATCGGTTACAGAAGCTTATCTCGATCGAATTCTGCAATATATTTCCTTAGCTCGTCTGTTACGGGTCGTTCTTGATTGTGGAAATGGTGTTGGTGGTGTTGTCGCTCCCGAATTATTGCGTCGTTTAGGTTGTGAAGTGATTGAGTTATTTTGCGATGTGGATGGACGTTTCCCTTATCATCATCCCGACCCCAGTGTGCCAGAAAATTTAAATGATTTAATTGCCAGTGTGAAGCAGCATAAAGCGGATATAGGTCTGGCTTTAGATGGCGATGGCGATAGACTGGGAGTGGTTACCAATCGCGGGGAAATTATTTGGCCCGATAGGCAAATGATGTTGTATGCGATGGATGTATTATCACGCAATCCAGGGGCACTTATTATTTATGACATTAAGTCGACGGGTCATATAGAAAAACTTATTGCAGAAAAAGGGGGGCAATCTTTGATGTGGAAGACAGGACATTCAATTATGAAGGCCAAATTAGAGGAAACAGGCGCATTATTGGCGGGTGAGATGAGCGGTCACATCTTTTTTAAAGAACGTTGGTATGGTTTTGACGATGGTTTATATACCGCTGCTCGCTTGTTAGAAATTGTTGCTAAAAGTAAAAAAGATGTCAGTGAGCTGTTTGCAGAATTGCCGAATGGGATTAATACACCGGAATTAAAATTGACTATTGCTGAAGATAAAAAGTTTGCCTTCATTCAAGCTTTTCAAGAAAATATTAATTTTTCAGATGCGAAATTGAGCAAAATAGATGGCGTCCGCGCAGATTTTAGTGATGGTTGGGGTTTAGTGCGCGCATCGAATACCAGTCCTTATTTAACATTACGGTTTGAAGCCGATAATTTAACGGCGTTAAAGCGTATCCAAATGCTATTTAGGGAGGCTTTATTAGCGATGGATCCTAATCTCAAATTACCTTTTTAACGATGAGAATTATTACCTTAAATGTGAACGGTATTCGTTCTGCAGCACGTAAGGGCTTTTTTGATTGGTTGAAATGGCAAAAAGCGGATGTGATTTGTATACAAGAAACTAAAGCCCAAGAAAATCAGTTGGATGCTTCGTATTATCCCAAAGAATATCATGCCTATTTTTTTGATGCTGAAAAAAAGGGCTATAGCGGCGTGGCGATTTATAGCCGTATTAAACCGGATTCAATAACGTTTGGATTAGGTTGGGATTGTGCAGATAAAGAAGGTCGTTATTTGCAAATTAATTTTCCAAAATTGAGTATCGCGTCTTTATATATGCCTTCAGGGAGTAGTGGTAACTTACGTCAAGAATATAAGTTTCAATTTTTAAATTATTATTTGCCTATTTTGAAAAAACAACTCCAGAAAAAAAGTGACTTTATTATTTGTGGAGATTGGAATATTGCTCATAAACCTATTGATTTAAAAAATTGGCGTAGCAATCAAAAGAATTCTGGTTTTTTGCCAGAAGAACGAGTCTGGTTGGATCAAGTATTGGGGTCGGTTGGGTATGTGGACGCTTTTCGGAAGATGAATCAAAATGAGGGACAATACACCTGGTGGTCCAATCGCGGTCGCGCTTGGGCTAATAATGTGGGTTGGCGAATAGATTACCAGATTATTACACCAGGACTTAAAAATAAAATTAGCTCAGTTGAAATTTATAAGGATCAGCGGTTTTCCGACCATGCTCCTTTAATTATTGACTATATCGTTTAGAAATCATCAAAATAGCCTCTGAGTGTATTTATTTTGGTTAATAAAGAATAAATCGACGGCTAAACATTAAACAGCAATTACCAAAATTTTTTTAAGGATATCGATACTATCATTATGGAAATGAAAAACAATTTTTTATTACTTTTGATTCTATCCTTAGCTGGTTTTTGGCATTATCACCACAGAGCTTTCAATCATCGGTCTGCTGCCACAATTAATGACCCATCTGCATATCACACCGCAGAAGTAGGATTACTTATTAGTGCCTATGTCTTCGTTGTTACTATAACGGAGCCTTTCATTACTTTATTGATGAGAAGATTGAATAAGAAATACGTTTTGCTAAGTATTATGTTGTTGTTTCCAATCTAGTTTATGCTTACACAAATAATTATAGTACAATGATGCTATTTCGTATATTGCCTGCATTGATGCATGCACCCTTCTTCGCAGTCACATTGGTAGTGGCTTCAAACTTAGTTGCGCCAGAATATCAAACTAGAGCCACGGCTATGGTCTTTACCGGAATAGCCGTTGGCTTGGTTTTAGGTGTGCCTTTAAGTTCTTTTATTGCGGTACATTCTTCACTAACTTTTGCATTTCTTTTTAGTGCCATAGCTAATGGTTTGGCCTTCGCAAGTCTTTTGTTAATGATGCCTTCCATGCCGATCATTGAGAAAATATCTTTTGGCAAACAATTAAGAATTTTGCGCAAAGGTAGGTTGTGGTTAACCATTTCTACGGTAGTGTTTGTTTTCGCGGCAATGTTCTCATCCTATAGTTTCATTGCGAAATACCTCCATGATATTACTAAACTAAGCGGTACATGGATTAGTATCATGTTGATGCTGTTTGGAGTTTTTGGAATTTTGGGAAATTTTATCTTTAGTGCATTGATACAAAAAAATGTTGATTTAACAGTGATCTTCTATCCCATTCCTTTTATCGGCATGTATTTACTTATCTATAGTTTTGGTTTTTCTTTTTTACTATGATAGGTTTGACTATGTTATGGGGCTTATTGCACGCAGCGGGTTTGATTGTTAGCCAAACATGGCTAACCACCGAAGCAAGGGAAGTACCCGAGTTTGCAAATAGTTTATTTGTTGCTTTTTCTAATCTTGGAATTACAGTAGGGACAGCTTTAGCGGGTTGGTTTATCTTACACTTTGGAACGCATAACTTAGTATGGGTGGTATTCTATTTACAGGATTAGCACTGCTTAGCATACTTTCCAAAATCTTTATCAGATCTCAAAATCATTATCAAATATCAAATTAATTTAATATATATTTGTAAAAAATAAAAAATTAACTTAATAAATTTAACAATGTTTGTAGGGCAAATTCGACGGCATTATAACGAGTGATTAATCGATCGCCTGAATGATGTTGACATAGAGTTTTGCTAAAATCTTTACCTATCCAAGCCGTCCATAGTGTACCTACCGGAGTTTTTTCGGTACCCCCATCAGGCCCTGCAATCCCAGTAATGGCTATGCTGACTTGCGCTGCGCTATTTTTTAAAGCCCCGGTTGCCATCGCGATGGCTGTCTCTTCACTGACGGGACCATATTGATTTAACAGAGTTTGGTTGACGCCTAGCATTTGCTGTTTAGATAAATTTGAATAGGTGATAAATCCACGTTCAAACCATGCTGAAGCACCCGCTATGCTCGTAATAGTTTGGGCTAATTGTCCTCCAGTGCAGGATTCAGCCGTAACTAGCATTAATTGATGTTTTTGCAGTTTATCGCCAATGTCTTTGGCAAGTAAATGAATGGTAGAAGGTTTATAACTCATCCTTTTTACTAATAGGAGAAAAAAGTACAACTTTTGGCAATAATAAAATTATAAGTATTTAGATGTTTTAAAGATTTTGTCAATTAATTTCAATCTAACTCATAGAAAAATTTACTTCTCTATCGTTAGCTAGGTTTAGCATGGATCTTTTTTTTATGACATTATAAAAGTAAGGTTGCTAATATAATAATTATAGAGAAGCTTATTATGCCAACAATACAAAACGAAGAAACCATGGAAGTTAATAATGAAGAGACAGAGTCTTTTACAATTCAGAGTTTAGAAACTAGGCTCAATGAAATTTTTGAACAAACGGATTTTATAAAAAGAAAAATTAGAAGTATTTAATAATGCTAAATTGGGATATAAAGCTATTTTCCTGAATAAATTATCGCAGTACTTAGAAAATTTTAAAAGTGATAAATTAGATAAATTACTTAAAGACTATTTCGATGAACCTATTTTAGAACATTAAATGATAAAAAGGTAAATAGTTTAATTGAAAATATAAGCTCAAATCGACTGGAGCTATTACAAAGAGGGTTTAAGGATTTAAAAAAAGAGTTAATATAAAACCTTAAAGTGCTCATTAATTTAATTCAAGCGTTACAGAAAAAAACTCTTTTAAGGCACGAATTGAATTTAATAAACAATTAAAAAATTTTCCTTTTTTAAAAAATTCTTTAAATGTTTAAAGAAGATAATGTGCAATTATTAACTAATTTAAATCAACACTTAAATAAATTAATTGAACTTATTGAGCAGCATGAATTTTATTAATATTTTGAATGATATGATTCATGAGCTTGAATTTTATAAAGTCTTACAAAACAAAGGCCAAAAACTTTTATCCAAACATCTTGAGCAAAATAAGTTTATAGAAGAAACGCTTTTTGCTAATAATAATGCAGATGAGAATATCAATCTTTTGTTAGAATTAATTGATCCTAAGACGCATGTATGCATTATTGATAGTGCTAACGCTCCAAAAATAGTAGATAGGCTTCTCTCCATTCTTGCAGAAAAAGATATTAAAAAAACGGAGGCATGCTTTTTTCCATTATTATATATGTTAATTGAAAGTAAACTTCTTAATGTTGAATATTTAAAATTATTACTCAATAATCTTCTTATAACTTCTGATAAATGCACATGATTTATTAATCGCATTATTCAACAAATAGATTCTGAAAAAAAACACGTTTTAGATGAAGACTTAAAAACCTCAATTGAACATCTAAGATTGAATAACGCACAATTGCTTTTGAACTAGGCACTAATCCTAATCAAACAGAAGCTATAATGAAGAAATTTCAGGAATAATTTGAAGATAAAAAAAATAAAGATCAACACAAAAAACAAAAATATAAAGAATTATTGTTAATCCTCCAAGGTCAAGAACCATTAGAATTTAATTAAGCCTAGAATACTTTCAAAGAGCGTTGATAGAAATAAGTTATTGATAACAGATATTATTGCTATTATGTGTGCAGATACTAAGCGAGCTAAGCAAAACCATTATCAATGAAGAACTGTGTCAAACCATCATAGATAAATATAAAACAACGATCAACGCTAATATACCTAAAGATTATAAAACAAATTTATTACGTTTAATGCAAAAATGGGAGAATTTGTTTAATAATGAGCTCGGAAAATTTATTCAATTAAATACCTCAAACAAAACCAACGTTCTAAATTATTTGTTGTCCCAAGCAGTTTGCATGACAAATATCAAAGCCGTCCAGTTGCTTGTGCAGAAAGGAGCAAATCCAAAAATAATCGACGCTCAAGGCAATACTCTAGTACATCTCGCTGCAAGAAATAATCAACCAAAGGAAATTCAAGTTAGCATTATTGAACTTATTAACGTCTTAATTAATGAGGAGGTTGATAAACAAGCAGAAAACAGAGAGGGTCATACGTTATTTAGTCAGGCAATACAGGCTAATCAGCAATATCTAATAGACTTTCTAAGTTTAAATTCCAGACCAGATGCTGCTAAAAGTATCAGAGTTAATCTTGCAAATGGTAGAAAAAGATATATTGTCGATCAAAATATTATAGAAAATGATTTACGCAAAATTGAAAAAGGAAAGCATTCTACGTTAAATTCTGTAAATATTTCTAAATTAATTAGGGTTTGGAAAGTTATTACTAATTTTGATCAACTTATGAGTAAAATTCAAATAGAAAATGATGAAGGCGCTCTTAATGATTATCTGAAAAATTTCAACAAATAGTATAATGAAACTGATTTACATTGTCTAAAATCACTTTATTTTGATGCAATAAATTTTATAAAAGAAAAATTAAGAAATCTAGAGATGCCCATGTAAGAGTCAAATGAGCAGGATGAACTTGCTTCGAGCTTGGTGGGTCTAACGGTTGCAGCAAAGCAACCTAAATTAGAGGGAGTCTCATCTATTTTATTTGCAAGAGTCACCTAATCAAATGAGTCTAGTCTAAAACATAAACAATGTACTGAACCTAATCAGACAAAATATAACGATCAAGCCATGGAAGTTTTTCTATCATTCACTCCTTAATTGATAAATTTCAAATTGTCGCTAGCAGGATTTTTGACCTGCTAGCGGCATCAATTAGCTTGCAGTTTTTTGAGTATCTGTCTATTTATCTTACAGTTATTAAATAATTATTATTGTAAATCGATAGCTTTTCCGGCAACATAGCCATTATTAATGCAGGTAAGAAGTCAATTTAGGTAAATTATGGCCAAAGAAGATCAGATAGTGATGGAGGGTACAGTTATTGAAACTTTACCTAATACCTTATTTAGAGTGGAATTAGAAAGTGGGCACGTTATTAATGCCCATATTTCTGGACGTATGCGAAAAAGTTATATCCGTGTCCTTACTGGCGATAAGGTGAAGGTTGAAATGACTCCTTATGATCTCACGAAGGGCCGAATCATATTCCGTGGTAAAGGACCTGAGCCCGATAAAGACCGATCTAAAGGCAGTCAATAGGTGCCCGCGATAAATTTTTATTTTGTTAAATGGATGACGTAAGGCTTCCCCTTTTTTCAGAAATAACTAATTGTAAGTCTTCATTATTACTGATTAAAAGCAATTGACCGCCGTGTACTAAGCGACCAAAGAGTAGTTCATCAGCAATGGGTTTTTTGATTTTCTCTTGAATAAGACGCATCATTGGACGTGCTCCCATGCTTCTGTCATAACTATGTTTAGAGAGCCAAACTCGAGCAGGTTTGTCTACCTGCAAAGTGACATGTTTCTTTTCAAGTTGAGCCTCTAGTTCAAGTAAATATTTATCTACGACTTGAGAGACAATAGTGGCCGTTAAATAATTAAAGTAAATAGTGGCATCCAAGCGATTACGAAATTCTGGAAAAAATACGTGTTTGATAGCCTCTGAGTTTTCTGCTTGACTTAAGCTAGGAGTAAAACCTATCTCGTGCCGGCTAAACTGTTCAGTGCCTGCATTACTAGTCATTATCAAAATGATGTGGCTAAAATCGGTCTTTCTACAATTGGTATCGGTTAAATTCCCATAATCCATGACTTGTAATAAAAGATTGAAAATATCTGGATGTGCTTTTTCAATTTCATCCAGTAACAAAACGACATGAGGATGTTTAGTCACAGCTTCGGTGAGTAAATCCCCTTGATCATAACCAATATAGCCTGCTGGAGGGGCTCCTATTAGACGAGACACACTATGTCTTTCCATATATTCAGACATATCAAAACGGAGTAATTCAATACCCATAAGTTCTGCGAGTTGGCGGGTAACCTCTGTTTTTTCAACGCCTGTGGGTCCGGCAAAAAGAAAAGATCCTATGGTTTTATTGGTTTCTCGTAAACCAGAACGTGTTAATTTCATAGCAGCACAAAGATTTTCGATGGCCATATCTTGGCCGAATACGCGTGCTTTTAATTTTTTCAAAAGTTTCTCGAATATTTATAATTAATGCTACAAAATGGGCTTTAAATTTCTAGTGATAGAAGATTTAATAATAAGCCAATAATCCTGTTAATA
>CAYQIE010000096.1:0-76496 GCA_964417505.1 Rickettsiella sp.
AACAGGATTATTGGCTTATTATTAAATCTTCTATCACTAGAAATTTAAAGCCCATTTTGTAGCATTAATTATAAATATTCGAGAAACTTTTGTATAAGTGAAATAGAAGATGAATTAACAAAAAACACAGAATCAAGACTTTCCTCGCCAAATGCTAACACTTCTAAACCTACTTCCAATCAACAAGGTAGAGATGCAACACTAGAAGAAATCAACCAAGGCGTGAACGCTGCATTTAAAGAAAATCATCAGGCTATCATTGAAGCACTCATTCATAAATTTTTACAGATAGCAACAGATGCTGCCAATAAATCATTAAATGACAATGTCAACAACATACTGCCAAGCTTTGAACGAAGGCTTAAAAAAATCGCATCTGATCAAATTACACAATCAATTTTTCCACATGTAAATAGATCAGATTTCAAGACTGAAATTTCAAAAAAAATACATCGTGATAAATTAAAAGCTTCAAATTATTTAGAAGAAATAACTAATTCAACTGAATCAATTTTTGCTGGTTTAGAAATAATGGCATCCGAGCAAAATTATTTGGATAATATACCCGATCAAGGTGAAAATCTTCTTATTGAACTTTGTATTGAAAATTTACAAACTAACGAAAAAGTAAGTCTTCTGGAACTCGCTAAAAATAGTTTAGAAGGGCAAGCTGCCGAAAATCATTTACAGGCGACTGAATATACCCAAATTATCCAAAGAACTGCTGAAGAATTGAGAATGGAACTGCTTGAAACTGAAAATTTACAAAAAACTCTAGAAGAAACAGTTAAGAATTCCATTGATGGCTTGAATCTTTTAGCCGCAAGCAAACAAAATTTGCAAGATCAACTTGTGCAACGAATTAAGCATAATTTTGATCATTACTTCCCTAATCTCCATTTAGATCCGATTTTAGAAAAAATTAACGATAATAGCACTTTATCGGATGAGGAAATAGCAAAACTTCCTTCAGAACTGCAATATGCAGATACAATAGAAGAATTTGTGTCAGGTTTACGGGTTAAATATCCTAATTTGTCATCTAGTTATGAAAACAAAATTAATGAGGATGCTTTCAAGCAATTACGTTTTAAAATTCGAAAAAAAACTTTGAGTGCTCTTCCGTTATTTGCATTTGAATATCAAGAAATATTCGATTTAAGCGCTAAAAATTGGTTAGAAAAAAACTCCAACAAATAACCAAAAAGTCAATTAGCTTAAAACTAGATGAAAAGGATCAAAAAGATCTGGACAATAATTTTCAGAAATATTTTAGGCTATCATCGCTAGAAGATATGGCGATTACGTATAAATCCATTGATGAGCTAAAAAATGAATTAAAAAAACTACATGATTTTAAATTAAAAACCACACTGAACTTTCTAAGGCTTTTTCAGAAATTGAATCAAAATTGCTGGAGTATCCAAATTTAATTACTGAAGATGGTTCATTTCAGGCTAATCTAAACAATTCTCTGCCTCACAATTTTCCAAAGCTTAGCAGTACTGATAAGTATCCCGTTCTTAGTACTGCCCAAATACAGATATTATTATATAAAATCAATCAACACATAAAGAATAATGTGAGCAAATGGAGTTTATTAAATAATAATAAAATAGTACAGGAAATTGCTAACAATATTATTTCTGACTCTACTAATCCATTCGAACCGGGTACTGATATCCAAAGCATAGTGAGTGATTCTTTGATAATATTATATAAATGTCATGGCCTCCAAGAGACACTTGAAAAAAGAAAAGACTGGGACCCAGAAATACAACAACGATATGCTCTGACGCAAAAATTAAAACGTTCAAGTCATTTTAACCTGATGATAGAGGATAGAATAAGCAAATTGGAAGAGATGCTGGATCTTAAAGAAAATGATGCTGATGAAAATGTAAAGGCTCTACCCAAAGGGGTTTATCTACCTAACAAATACCGGATCATACCCAACTTTGAGTTTGATTCATCAGATACAGAAGAATATCATTTACAAGTCGATAATTTTTATAAACAAGAAGCGCTTAAAGTAGGTAAAACAATTACTTTTTCTCAAAAGTTATCTAAATGAGGACGAATGTAAGTGGTCTGCTACACTTAATACTGATAAATGCTTAAGCTTTAAAGCTCAAAAGAAACGTTTTAGACGCGAAAAAAGCTACCTACAGGAAGTCAGTTTCGCACAGATGATCTATTTAGTTAATAGCTTTAAAGATGCTAAAACTTGCACGCTTAACTTTGGTAATTGTTCACAAAATATTAAGGAAAGGCTTTACCTATTTGCTAAGGCCTACAATGAGTTACGCCTTGAAGATAATGAACTTCAAAAAAGGCTTAAAATAAATTGAAATATCAAAAATCCACCTAACCTGGATAAAGCTAAAATTGCTGCAGTTAAAGAAGAGATCAAAGCTCAATTGAACCTTCATAGCAATGAACTGGAAGATATATCAACTAAACTTAAAGATGATACAATGAGACATCAAATAATACGTTCGAGAAGATGAAATTATGCCAAATAAAAAAAACTTAGCTGACACTTACGATAAATTAATAACTGCTGCTACGCTTATTAGTGATAAGATTGAAAAAGATTTACCTCGATTTACTGAAGCCGAATTTTTAGATATCTTTGGAACCGAACTTCCGAATCAACTTTCTGATTCGGGGAAAAAAACTCTTCAAAGCTTATTAGATGAAAATATTCTAAATTCAGAACCTACAATTATCAGTGAACAGTTTCAAAAGGATTATCAGGAAACCCAAAAAACTTTAACAAAAAATTTTCTGGCAAGCCTTGATCTGGATGCAAGTATAAAAAACGCTCAAGATGGGCTGCAAAAAAAATTAAATAAAACAAAAGAGCAACTGCTCAAGGATTTTATGAAGAAATTGAACGATCAAAGGCATCGTTTTAGTCTAGAAGATGAAATTAAAATTAATATTGCTTTTGCTGAATACCTCGATAAAAATTATACTGAATTAAGTAATCATTTAGAAAAATTTAAAGATTTACCGTCTATTTATACTAAATATCAGTTACATGAAGAACTTAAAGAAGCTCAAACTAAAGCAAATAAAGATGTAAGCTATTCAATTACAAGGGATCCGACGCTTGAAGAGCTTCAATCTAAACCTAAACCTGGACCAACTTTTGGTTTAAGAGTTGATCAAAAGAATCTTGCAGAACAAATACAAAGTGATATAGCTGCTGGAAAAGATATTAATATCAACATAACTGCTCCTGACCGACTCACTCTTTTCAAGAGGATGGCTGATATTGGTTTTCAACATCAATCCCTAGGTTTGGCGCTTCTTCATCTACTCATTTTTACCTTTACTGTGTGTGTATTTAGCAATGAAAAAAGAGCCTTTCAATCAATAAAAGATGTTATTAAAGAAAAACAGCTTTTCGATTTAGATCCTAGCAAAATAACCTTGCAGATGACGATTCCAACTCCTAATGGAAACGAGAAAGTTATAAGAAAAAAAGGACCTTTAAATTTTGAACAAATAAAGGAACTACAATCAATGATTGATGAAAATAAGAGAGAATTGCTAAAGCATCATCACTCGACACAAACTAACAAAAAATCTGGATTAACCTCAACCGAATCTGGTTACAATACAGAAGAAGAAATACCTTATTCTAGACCTAGGCCTTAAGTTTTCTATAAAACAATCGATTGGTTCAAAAGATAGATGCCAAAACATCTATCTTTTTTATAAAGGTTAGGATTTATTTGTGTAAACGCTATTACGTAAGCTATCTAGTCGTGGTAAACGATCCCGTAATAGTTGTGTCTTATTATCAGGCGTAAAGTTAGCAATTTTTATTTTATACTTTTCACATTCAAGACTCGCAAAGCGTTTCGCTGCATCCAATCCAACAAACTGAAGCCTTTTAGCACCACGCTCATTCAATAATTTAATCATCTCCCGCACGGTATTCAGTAAGCGACCGGTAGTATAACTCCCATAATATTTTCCAGCTGCTGTTTTCAGATGCGTGCCATAATCAAAGATTTGAAACCCTTGCTGGGCCTGTAGAATTGTTGGAGACAAAGAGGTTGTAGTAATTCCCGAAGCTCCCACTTCGTCAGTTTCGTCTACTATAGAAACTTCAAAATAAGCCCATAAAAGTAATAAATATAAATAAGCCTGCTGATTTATCTCTGAGCTTTGTGTAACTTCAGCAAGCTGAGCAAATAGTTCATCTAAATCCAAATCAAAATCTTCTTTCATAGCTTTTCATAATACTACGTTAAGTTTATGGGACAACGGGTGGTATAGCACTCGTTGAACCTGTTGCTCCACCACCACCAGCAGCAGGTGGTGCTTCGCCGCCACCCGAACTTGCTGAGGTTTGCTGAGCTTCTTGTGATGTATTCGACAATTGTGAGCTAGCTGAACCTGTTTGGCTCGCAGATTGAGCGCTAGGGACGAGCTGACCAATCTGTCCAACATCACGATCATGCTGATGACGGATACCTTGCAACATTGACTCTTCGTGACTACTTTCTTGTGGACCACCAATCCAACGCAATACTTTATTGGGTACTTCATAGATCATAGCAAAGCAACGATTCATGATAGCAAGCACTGCAGAAGTATAAATAGCCATCATCGCTAATTGATAGATTAGATTAAAAATATCACCGTTGTAATCATTTAAAAACAGTACAGCAATGGCAAAGCCGCGATTAAATAAGGAAAGAGCTACATAGGACAAGATTATCCCAAAGATTAAACCAAACACCATTAACATTGGTTGTAAAAAAACGCTGGCGAGCAACATAATTGACTGCTCTGCCTTACCCAAAAAGTCGTGTCCTTCGGGATGGGTAATACCCAATGCTACCAACGGTGCCGCTAAAACGGCTTCTAACACCACAGCAAACCAGGTAATTGCACCAAAGGTAAATAAGAAAAAAGGAATTAATGGAATGTAATAGGATAACACTGCTCCTAACGTTAAATTAATTCCCATCCAAACTGAGAGCAATGGCATCAGAACTATCATAACCGCGGCAAAGCATAACTGCGCAACTATCGTCGTTACCGCAATACCAATACCAATGATAGGGATCCAACTCAGAGCCCCTCCAACTACACTAATGGCTAGCGGAATCGCCAAAATAACTGCCCAGATTTCCTCTACCATGGTTACCAAACTATTTCCCACGGATGTTAAAGCAAAAATAGGATCCAAGTTTTTATTATTAATATTATCTGACAATTCCTGAGTAAATTGATGTACACGGGGAAATATAGTATTCATTACTTTTCTAACTAACCAACCTACTCCCCAAGCTTCTGATGGGTTATTTGGGAAAGTGAGTATAGGCTCAGCGCCAGGATTATCACTTGCATCTGCCCTAGAAAGTTCAGCATTAATATATTGATCAATAACCCCATTATTAGCAGGTAAATTATTTTTTAAATTAATTTTTACATTGTCATCATTGATGTCATTAAAACTTCCTTTATCATAGATAGGATTAAAAGTAGGTATCAATTTATCAGTAATAGCCTGCGTTCCAGTATTATTTCTAATACTTTGATTCAAACGTGCCATGTTATAGTAATAACTTCCAGCCAATATCCAACCATTGTCTTTAGCTTTGTTAATAAATTCTTTATATTTTTTGCTCGCATCATCGGCTAAAGAACGTAAAGCAGGTTTTACAATACCAAAATAATCTTCACCCGTATCAACTAAGACATTGGGAGTAAAGATTGGCTCGTCTGCATTTAAGTGAGTAATAGGTACAGTGCCTGTACCGGTAGGCGGAACTAATTTATTTGCTAGGGTTTTAGCTAATGGACCCAAATCGAGTGTCATTTGCCTGGCGGCAATACTGGCACTATCATTAGCAGTTAATTTGGCTGGATTGTAAGCTCGATCGTCTTTATCTGTCTTACCTATAAAATCCCAATTAAGATTTCCACAAATACCTATGTATTTATTGTAAGCTGTTCCTTTTAACCCTTCTTGTCCGGGGAAATTTATATAACCACCCTTGTCTTTGTTATAATCTATCGGTAATCCAGTATTGGATCCATTAGATGCTTTCCCCGTAACTACCAATGAGCTCATAAAATCCGGAACAGGCGCTGGGCCTGGAGTGCCTGTAGTATTTTTATTTTGACGAGTTAATGCATTTTGTACCGCCAACATACACGTTTCTAATTTAAGGATATTCCCGGCTTTACCCACTAAAAAACTATTGTCCGCTTTTCCTGATTTTGAATCGGGCTTTAAAGATTGTACCGGCTCGATTATCGTTCCGTTATGATTGATATAATTTAATGCCACACTCCAAACTTCATCCGCAGCACCTATACCTTGCACTACCACCCACAACACCATGATTTGTATCATCGAATAACCGGTGGCTTTAGGCAGTAATAAACCAACTCCCATAACCGTTCTTAAAGGGACCCATATTGAAGACCATTTCTTACCTAGAAACTCACCTTCATGTGAAGTATTTAAGATTGATACAAATAAAATATAGCTCAATACTGTAGAAGCCATCACTAATATAATCGAATTAAATGCACGAAACATCGTTCCTAAAATTTGACTACCTGTGCCATGCAATACACTATCCACCACACCAAAAATAATCGCTAAATACGACATTGATAAATCGGTACTAGGGGGGGTTAAGCTCAAGGTATCCGCTAATAACAAGGATGGAAACAAGCAAAGCATGCTAGTAAATAGAAACTTACGCATTATTTTTTTTCCTAATAAAAAATTGACTATTTAACCAATCACGAAAACCACAACCTAAATGACGCTGTTTAATTTGGAAAAGCCAAAAATGATAACGAAAGATTTGCGTTAAAATAATGAAGTTAATGCCTAAACTAGGAAAAAATCCTCGCAACGAGTGATTATATAAAAGGTAAACACTGTAGCTAATACCCACTAAAAAAATAAAAATCCAAATCCACAGCAATCGCGTAAATTCTTTATTGCGTTGTATTAAATCGGTTGGAGTTAATTTAAGACGTATGAGTGCTTCTTCAAAAGATTCCTGTGTCTGCGCTTTATTAGGAATGAAGATTTTTTTAATAAATCCGAAGAACGAACGATTATTTTTAACCAATTTTTGATAGTCTATCCATTTCGGAACATCAACAGCAGGTTTAATTATTTTTTTTATACCGCCAAAAAAACTCACGTATCACCCTGTGGTTTAATATTAAGTTTTATAATCTATAGTATCCCGATCACAGCCAACTTGCAAATTTCTCATTGCTAGGTATAAATCGAGCTCGCAGGGGCGATAAATATAATGAGTATCCCTATTCTATCTAGTTGACTGAGGCCTCTTATTGAAGGCGCTTCTCTTAACTTGCCAAATCTTTTTGGCCTCATAATAACTGACAAAATCTCTGCTAGTTTGAGATAGGGTTTGATTTCATTGGTATTAAGTTGGATAATTAAGATTCCTTTGCGGCAGTTTTTACTCGATTTAAATTGAGTATTACAAATAAAACAATATAGTACTTATGCCTGACTTAACTCACAAAGGTTCACACCTCTATTGGAAACACTATCAAGATCCGTTGATCTATAGAGTCTTATGCTTTATGGAAAGCGTAGAATCCTGGACTAAGGATGGTGATACAGCACTTGAAGCAAGCCTCTTAGCACTCGGTAAAGAACTAGATGATATCGAAAAGGTCGATCTTGATAAGCTTGCTCAACAAGCTTTGTTTATCCGTTTAGGCAATCATTTAGGTATGTCACGTACCTTACGCTTACTCCAAGCCATTGATACTTCACATCTAGGTTCTGCAGCTAAGTTACTCATGCATGCCGAAGAAATCAGTCATGGTCCTGAAGATGAAGCAGGCTTATTTTTGCGTAGAAATATTAGTTTTGAACGTCTACGTCTACTCGCTAGAGTGTTTTCACAAGATCGTTTGGATTTAGTTTTAAAAGCATTAGAAGGTGAATAATTATGCCAAGATCCTACCTAACACAATGCATTTTAATTTTTCTTTGTTGCTTTTCCATCGATCTCGCGTATGCCTATCCTGATTCACCTATTAGCCAGCCTTCTCTTAGTGATGAAATCAAACAATCTGAAAACAGTGCCTCCCAATCAGTTCTGGATGCTCTAAACACTTATACCCCTACCGATAGCTCTTCTCAACAAAGCCAAATCAAACCTGAATCATCCGTAGCAACTCCAATTCCTCGTTCGAATAGTGATAAAGCGTTCACTCCTTTAGATAATAAATCTGCAAGTTCAACGCCTTCATCAAAAAAAAATCCTTGGTTGCAGCCTAATCCGTGGGCAAAACAACCTCCGAATATTTGGGAAAAAAACGCTAAAGTAAACCCTTATTCTAATGCACCTATTCCGGGCCCTACGCCATCAGCAAATTCAATTGTTCATAGCAGCCCACCGAATATTTTTGCACCCGCGCAACCCGCGCCTAACACCCAACAAAAGTAACCCAATGCTAATTTTTAAAAATTTTAAACTCTATGAGGATGTTGTTATGCTTTCAAGAATAAAGATTTTAAAAAGTATATTAAGTATTAGTTTAGCAACATTAAGTTTTTGTAGCCTATCAAGCTATGCTGATACTTCAAGTAATTTCAGTGTTGATAGCTTAGTTGCAGGATATGGAAAAATTGCCATTGGCGCCAAGTTGATGAACAAAGCACCGGCAAATGATGATTTAACTATTGCCATAAACAATGCTCAAGCCACTTATTTGCTATTTCCCACCTCGCCTTTAATTAGCCCTTTGACGCAACGACTACTTCGTCAATCAGCTAACTTAGAGGATAAAAGCAATAATATCATCGCCTTTACTTGGAATCCGGATAGCAAAACCAATTCCGATGTAGAAAAAGATCCTTTACAATCAATTGATATCAATAGCTTGTTACAACCTCTTAGTTATAACAAAACTCAAGCCATTGAAGCTAAGAATGTAATTAATGCTTTAAATTCTACGTTAGTACCTATTAATACGGTTAATTTTAATCAGTTGGTGGCTAATCTAAATGGAAATAAAGCAAGCAACTTAAGCATTAAGCTAAATGAAAAACCTATTAGAGAGTATCTTGCAAATTTACGCAGTTATTTGGCCACACAAAGTATTGCACTCAGCAATCTTTATCACCTTTATGCAGAACGACAGCCCCTCAAGCCTAGCGATCCTGCAGTAAAGTCTACAATAGGACAACTGCCCAACGAAATTAAGCAACCTAGCTTATTAAAATTAGAAAACTTTATGGCCACGCGCCGAATTCTTGATAAAAATTGGTATCAAAATGATTTGATCAATGAAGATCCTACCACCTTACAGCGTCAACAAGTCGAGCTGTTAGCAGAAAATTTAGCTGAAAGTTATCATACTCGGATAACATTAGAACGTTTACTCGCTACTATGTCGGTCTTAGTATTAGAACTCAATAATCAAGGGCGATCACAGCTGATACAACAAGCGCAAAATATTACTAACCCTAACTCATCAACATCAGGATAATTTTTTCTTATAAACTACATGGACCATAAAAATACGCTATACTCTTTATTAGAACAGGTTAATTCTCCCGCGCAATTGCGTGAACTCACACTCACGCAATTGCCACAATTAGCGACTGAACTCAGAGCGTTTCTTATTCAAACACTGGATCAATGTGGAGGCCACTTTGCGGGTAACCTAGGGACCGTAGAACTAACGATTGCCTTGCATTATGTGTTTAATACACCGCATGATCAGCTTATTTGGGATGTCGGCCATCAAGCTTACGTGCACAAAATCCTTACCGGTCGTCGCGAGCAACTTTGTAGTATTCGCAAAGCTCATGGCCTAGCGCCCTTTCCTTCTCGTGATGAAAGTGCATTTGATAGTTTTGGTGTCGGCCATTCGAGCACATCGATTAGTGCCGCCTTAGGATTTAGTGTCGCAGCAAAAAAAAATAATACTGGCCAAAAAGCAATTGCAGTTATCGGTGACGGTGCAATGACCGCTGGCATGGCTTTTGAAGCCTTAAATCATGCGGGCGCAATCCATGCTGATCTTTTAGTCGTGTTAAATGATAATGACATGTCTATTTCCAATAATGTGGGTGCGTTATCTAATTATTTTGCGCGGATATTATCAAGTAAACTTTATTCCAGTGTCAGAGAAGGCAGCAAAAGAATTTTAGAATCTATTCCTAGCGTTCGTGAACTGGCTAAACGGACTGAAGAACATGTCAAAGGAATGTTTGTTCCCGGTACCTTATTTGAAGAATTAGGTTTTAATTATATAGGGCCCATTGATGGCCATGATTTACCGCTATTATTAACTACTTTAAGTAATCTACGTCAATTATCGGGTCCACAGTTGGTTCATGTCATCACCACCAAAGGTAAAGGTTATACGGCTGCAGAACAAAACCCTATTGCTTATCATGCGGTCAATCCACATTTTTTATCCCCCATATTACCCTCGAGCACCCATAAACCTAAGTCTAAAACCTATGCCAATATTTTTGGGGAATGGATTTGCGATATGGCTGCTATCGACGAGCGTTTAATCGCAATTACACCAGCGATGCGCGAAGGATCGGATCTGGTAGAATTTTCTAAACGTTTTCCCGATCGCTATTTTGATGTGGGCATTGCAGAACAACATGCCGTTACTTTCGCTGCGGGCTTAGCCTGTGCCGGTCAAAAACCGATAGTGGCTATTTATTCTACCTTCTTACAACGTGCTTATGATCAACTCATACATGATGTTACTTTGCAAAATCTACCCGTTTTGTTCGCTTTAGATAGATCCGGAATCGTCGGTGGGGATGGCGCAACCCATCATGGTAGCTTCGATCTGTCCTATTTGCGTTGCATTCCAAATCTGACCATTATGGCGCCAAGCAATGAAAATGAATTAAGACAAATGCTCTACACCGGCTTCCAGCTCACTACGCCTTGCGCAATACGTTACCCACGCGGCGTAGGTTTAGGCGTCACTGTTAAGCAAGAAATGTCATGTATACCTCTCGGTAAAGCGGAAATCTGTCGCAAGGGACATACAATCGCCTTACTGGCTTTTGGCTCAATGCTACAGCCTGCGCTTAGCGTGGGTACCTCGCTGAATGCCACGGTGGTCAATATGCGTTTTGTTAAGCCTTTAGATGAAAAGCTGTTACTAAATTTAGCCAAAACCCATGGCCTGTTGGTCAGCTTAGAAGAAAATGTTAAGGTAGGGGGTGCAGGATCAGCAGTAAGTGAATTTTTACATCAACAAGGCATAACTTGCGATGTATTGATCTTAGGCCTTCCAGACCGATTTATTGAACATGGTGATCCCAATACATTGCTTACACAAGTCGATTTAGACACAGCCACTATCCTGTCAGCTGTTGAACAACGGCTAGAATGTATAGTCATCGAATAATGATACACCCTAGCGCTACCACTGACTTTTTAGTACAGTGAGCACATTTTCTGGGCTTGCGCCAAGCATACTGAGACTTTTTTATATTTATGATTTCTAAGCTTTTAAGTAAATTTATTCCAAGTCGTAACCAACGATTGCTCAAACAATTTGAAAAAACCGTTATTAATATCAATGCGCTAGAACCTTACATGCAAAGTTTATCTGATGCGCAATTGCAAGCCAAAACTTCAGAGTTCAAAACGCGCTTACAAGAGGGTTGTTCTTTATATGAATTATTAATAGAAGCATTTGCTGTGGTCCGCGAAGCAAGCATTCGCGTATTAGGTTTACGTCATTTCGACGTACAATTAATTGGTGGTATGGTGCTGCATAGCGGTAAAATTGCTGAAATGCGTACCGGTGAAGGTAAAACCTTAGTCGCTACCTTACCTGCCTATCTGAACGCATTGAGTGGTTTAGGTGTACACATCGTCACTGTTAATGACTATTTAGCTAACCGTGATGCCGAATGGATGAGACCTGTTTATGCTTTTCTAGGTTTAAATACCGGTGTCATTGTATCTGATCTTCCCCTCGCTCAACGCCAAGCGGCTTATGCAGCGGATATTACCTACGGTACCAATAATGAATTTGGTTTTGATTATTTACGCGATAATATGGCGTTTTCATTGGCAGAAAAAGCACAACGCATTTTAAATTTCGCCATTGTCGATGAAGTCGATTCCATTTTGATTGATGAAGCACGTACCCCGCTAATTATTTCGGGTGCCAGTGAAGAAAGTTCAGAGCTCTATATTAAGATCAATCAAATTATCTCTAAACTCGTTTTAAGAAAAGAAGAAAACGGTCCAGGTGATTTTTACCTCGATGAAAAAGCGAAACAAGCCTACTTAACCGAAGAAGGACACCAAAAATTAGAAGAGCTATTAGTCAAACAAGGCTTATTAAAATCAGGCGATAACTTATATCATTTGACTAATATTGGTTTAATGCACCATGTTTACGCCGCTTTACGTGCCCATTATTTATTTCAGCGTGACATCGATTACATCGTGCAAAACAATCAAGTTATCATAGTAGATGAACATACCGGCCGTTTAATGTCAGGTCGACGTTGGTCAGACGGTTTACATCAAGCGGTTGAAGCAAAAGAAAACTCCAATATTCAGAATGAAAATCAAACGCTTGCTTCAATTACGTTTCAAAATTATTTTCGTCTTTATCATAAATTAGCAGGAATGACAGGTACGGCTGATACTGAAGCTTATGAATTTCAACAAATTTATAATTTAGAAGTCGTTGTTATTCCCACGCACTTACCGGTTTCTCGTCAAGATTTGGCCGATCAAATTTATCTTACTAAAGATGAAAAGTTTAAGGCTATCATTGATGATATTAAAGCCTGTCGGACACGTAAACAATCGGTATTAGTGGGTACCGCATCGATAGAAACATCGGAATATTTGTCGCAATTGCTACAAAAAGAAAATATTCCACACCAAGTACTTAATGCTAAATTTCACAAAAAAGAAGCACAAATTATTGCTGAAGCGGGTCGTCCTGGAACAGTCACCATTGCCACAAACATGGCCGGTCGAGGAACGGATATTGTATTAGGGGGTAATTTAAAAGCAGAACTCGCAGCTTTACCGAGTGATAGCTCTGCTGAAGAAATTGCGCAACATAAACTAAACTGGCAAAAAAGACACGATGAAGTGATTACCGCAGGCGGTTTACATATCATCGGTAGCGAACGACATGAGTCACGTCGTATTGATAATCAATTACGTGGTCGTTCGGGACGGCAAGGTGACCCAGGCTCTTCACGTTTTTATTTATCGCTACAAGATAATTTAATGCGGATTTTTGCTTCTGATCGCGTTGCTATGATTATGCAAAAGATTGGCATGCAGCCTGGCGAAGCCATTGAGCATCGCTGGATAACCCGTGCAATAGAAAACGCACAACGTAAAGTTGAAGGTCGTAATTTTGATGTGCGCAAACAATTATTAGAATTTGATAATGTTACTAATGAACAACGTAAAGTCATTTACGAACAACGTAATGAATTACTTACTACAGATGATATTTCCCTGATTATTGATAATTTATGGACTGATGTTATCTATAGTACTATTGAACATTATATCCCTCCACAAAGTTTAGAAGAACAATGGGATATACCCGGTCTAAAAAATCTGTTGAAACAGGACTTTTGTTTAGATTTACCCTTAGATACCTGGTTAGAAGATCCTAATTGTCTTGAAGAGAATCTTCGCGAAAAAATCTTACTTGCTGCTCAAAACGCTTATGCTGAGAAAGAAAAATTATTTGGTTCGCCGACAATACGTCAAGTTGAAAAAACCTTAATGCTACAAACGCTCGATACTTTATGGAAGGATCATCTCGCTGGAATGGATCACTTACGCCAGGGAATCCATTTACGTGGTTATGCACAAAAAAATCCAAAACAAGAATATAAACGTGAATCCTTCATGTTATTTGCTGAACTTTTAGATCAGCTAAAATATCAAGTTGCGAGTTTGTTGAGTTGTCTGCAAATAAGAACACCTGAAGATGCTGAACATCTAGAAGAACAACGACGTCTAAAAATGCCACAATCACTCGATTTTCAACATCAAGATTCACTGACTGCGGGAGAAGAACCATTAGCTGATGATACTGCATCCGTGCGTCTTAGTACACAACGAAGTGCAAATAAAACTGGCCGCAATGACCCTTGTCCTTGTGGCTCAGGAAAAAAATATAAGCATTGCCATGGACAAATTAATTAATTTATAAGCTTCATTTAACTCGATACTTATTATGTCTCCTATTATTATAAAAACTCCGGCAGAAATTGAAAAAATGCGTATTGCTGGTCGGCTTGCGGCAGAAGTCCTAGAAATGATTGATCCACATGTAAAAATAGGCGTTACCACCAATGAACTTGATAAAATCTGCCATGATTATATTGTCAATGAACAGCAAGCTATTCCTGCTCCTTTAAATTATCGGGGTTTTCCGAAGTCAATTTGCACCTCTATCAACCACCAGGTCTGCCATGGCATTCCTAGTAAACGCGTATTAAAAGAGGGTGATCTGATTAATATTGACATCGCTGTGATTAAGGATGGTTATCATGGTGACACCAGCAAAATGTTCTTCGTGGAGAAACCTTCGATATTGGCGCAACGTTTAACAAAAATAACCCAAGAATGCTTATACAAAGCAATACGCCTAGTTAAACCCGGGACTTATCTAGGTGATATTGGTGCATGTATACAACAGTATGCCGAAGCAGAAGGTTTTTCTGTGGTGCGTGAATATTGCGGTCATGGTATTGGTCGACTCTTCCATGAGGATCTGCAAGTTTTACATTATGGTCAAGCAGGAACAGGGATTCAACTTGTGCCTGGTATGACTTTTACGATTGAACCTATGATCAATGCGGGTAAACGATTTACTAAACTCATGCCTGATCAATGGACTGTTGTAACCAAGGATCATAGTCTATCGGCACAATGGGAACACACACTACTCGTTACTGAATCCGGATATGAAGTATTTACTAAGCGTATTGAGGAGCAAGGCTTGATCTAGCCTTGCTTCTCTTCCCCCTCTTCTCTAACAAGCGAAAGCCGCTAAGTTGCCTTCGAGCAATTGAGACTATTATAGTCAACCTCTGGTATTTTTACTGAACTGAAAGCGTTTACCCATAAAAATAATAATTATGCGCTTAATTTACATTGTTCTTTTATTCATTTTAATTTCTGCCAGAACGGTTAGTATAGTTTTTTATCATAAGAATGATAGCCAACAGATAACTCCAGTTATAGTAGAAGCTATCTCTACACATTTAGAACCATGGCAAGGCAGTATTCAAGCGGTAGGTAGCTTATCTGCCAATCAAGGGACTCTCCTTAAAGCGGCTACAACAGGTCGGGTCACCCACCATTTACTTTCACTCTGGTGAGAATGTTAAAGCCGGCACCCCTTTACTACAGCTTAATCCAGATATCTTAAAAGCCCAGTTATATGCAGCCAAAGTAGAAACCCAATTAAGTAAAGCCGATTATGAACGCGGTTTAACCTTATACAAGAAAAAGGTTTTTGCAAAAGCAGAAATAGATAAGGTTTCAGCAACTTACCAAGCTAATCTCGCTAAGCAAGAGCAAGCTCAAGCCGCTTTAGATCAAACACTACTCACTGCACCGTTCAGTGGTCGCTTAGGTCTGCGTCTGATTAATATAGGCGATATTATCGACCCAAATACAGTCATTTCGGATTTAGAGGCCACTGATCCCCTTATACGTTAATTTTAATGTACCAGGAACAGAAGTAAGTAAAATAGTTATTGGTAGTAAAGTATTGATCCATGCGAGTGCTTATCCGAATAAAACCTTTGTAGGCACTATTTATGCTCTAGATTTACACATTGACAATGACACGCGTAGTTTAGCTGTGCGCGCTAGCCTAAATAATTCAGAACAAAAATTACTTCCTGGCGCTTTTGTAGATATTAAAATTGAAATTGGAAAGCCTCAAACATTGTTTATTGTTCCTGAAACGGCAGTTAATACCGATGAACAGGGTAGTTTTGTCTATCGTATCGTTCATCACTAAGCAATTAAAACCCTGGTCTCTATTCATTTTTATAAGAATGGAAAAATAGGGTTATTAAGTAGTGATATTCATCCAGGCGACCAAATTATTAGTGTGGGTGGTTAAAGTACAACCCCATTCAGTTGTGGTAGTTGAGAAATAGGCTATGCAATTCACTGAACAGCTTATCCGCAAACCTACATTAAGTATTGTATTAAGTTTGTTCATTTTATTAGTGGGTGTTAAAGCCTTTTTGTCCTTGCCGATACGTTTATACCCTTCGATCGCTCCTTCTGTCATTAACATACAAACCATTTATCCTGGTGGCACCTGCACCATTAATGGAAAGTTTTGTTACCACGCCTTTAGAAAATGCTTGGGGTGGTATTGAAGGAATAGATATTATGCATTCTTCAAGCAAACAAAGTATCAGTCAAATTACTTTACAATTTAAACTGGGTTATGATTTGACTAAAGCAATGACGAATGTCAGTAATGCAATTGCCTCTGTTCGCGAATAACTTCCTAAAGCCGTTCCAGTCAGGCATTAAGTCTTCCAGCGATTACTGATTATTTAGTTCGTGTTGTTCAACCACAGTTACAAACGATTCCTGGTGTCAGTCAAGCACAGATATTCGGTGGAAATAACTACGCCCTACGAATCTGGCTTAACCCAATAAAAATGGCTGCTTATCAAATCACTGCTAACGATCTTATAGTGGCCTTACAGAGAAATAATGTTCAATCGGCAGCGGGATCATTAATCACTCCCAATCAAATTATTAATATCAATACCAATACTAACATACACACCGCGGCAGAATTAAATAATTTAGTCATTCGAAAACAAAATAATTATTTAGTTCGTTTGTCGGATGTTGGACAAGCTGTTCTTGGTGTGGAATCTGATGAAAGCAGCGCCAGTGTCAATGGAAATAAACAATCCGTGGTTATGGGTATCATTCCCCTTAGTACTGCTAATCCCTTAGATGTTCCTAAAGCAGTCATCGCGCAATTACCTGAATTAGAAAAAACAGCTCCCGCCGATGTAAAAATCCATTTAGTATGGAATTCTTCTAAATTTATTGCTGCTTCCTTACATGATGTCAGAAAAACTATTTTTGAAGCCTGTTTATTTGTATTTGCTATTATTTTTCTATTTCTTGCCAATTTTCGCGCAGGCTTAATTCCTTTATCATTAATGTGCGTATGTGCCGTCATGTTAATTTTAGGTTATACACTCAATGTACTCACTTTTCTGGCTTGGGTGCTAGGTATTGGATTAGTGGTAGATGATGTGATTGTCGTCTTAGAAAATATTCATCGGCATATCAGCAGTTTAGGGAAAACACCAGAAAATGCAGCTATCATTGGCACGAAAGAAATTGGATTTGCCATCGTCGCCATGACATTAACACTAGCCGCTGTTTATGCACCGATTGGCTTTATTAATGATATGACGGGTTTATTATTTCGTGAATTTGCTTTTACTTTGGCTGCCGCAGTCATTATTTCGGGTTTCATTGCTTTGACACTTTCTCCGATGATGTGCGCTAAGCTCTTGAAACATGAAGTACAGGCTTCTCGTTTTAGTCTGATCGTGGACCATTTTTTTAATACGATAATATCTGCCTATAAGAAATACTTACTCCTAGCCATTAATCATCGAAAACTACTTTTAGGGTTGTTATAATTATTTATTTTGTCTGTTTCGGATTATTTAAAGCCTTACCGAGTGAGTTAGCGCCGCAAGAGGATCAAGGTCTTATCATAACCGCTAGCCTGGACCTACGTCGGCTAACCTCGCCTATATGGAAAAATACATGGCTAAAATACAAGCCATTTATAAAAGCATTCCAGCCATAGATACTTATATAACTTTAATAGAAACACCTATCGCCAATAATGCACTGTCTTTATTTAATTTTAAAGCCATGGCAGGAGCGAAATGAAACAAGCACTCATATCATTCAAGTATTATCTAAGCGCTTTTGGGGAATTACCGGCCTAACAAACCTTTCCACTCAGTCCTCATGCTCTGCCAGGTGCAACAGGCCATGCTCCTTTGATGTTTGTTCTTAAAAGTACTGATATTTATGACACCTTGAATCAATTAAGCCAAAAATTGCAATCCGCTATAGTAAAAAATAATCCACGACATTAGGATTACAATCTGATCTAAAAATGGATGCTCATCAAATTCAGCTGCATATCGATAGAATAAGGCCAATTCATTAGGCATTTCAATGAGTGATATAGCGAATAATAGCTTAAATATATTGATTGGATCCCCCAAAAGCAAGCCTAGTTAACTGGAATGGTCGAAGCTATCAGGTGATTCCACAATTAGATCGAAACTTCATGAGTGCCGATCAACAATTGAAACTCATTAATGTAAGTGGACAAAATAAAAAACTCATTCCTTTAGCTAATTTCGTTAATATAGAAAACTCTTTTACTGCTTTGAGTCTCAATTATTTTCAACAACTACGCTCTGTTACCTTCAGTGCAAACCTTGCTCCGGGCTATACTATTGGCTCTGCCATTAATTATGTCATCACTTTGGCAGGCAAGATTTTGCCACATAATGTCCAACTCGATTTTACGGGGGAAACACATCAATTTATTCAGGCTGGTAATAGCATGGAACAGACCTTTTTATTTACATTGTTGTTTATCTTTTTAGTTTTGGCGGCTCAATTTGAAAGTTTTCGCGCCCCTTTTGTGATACTGATTTCTGTACCACTATCACTCACAGGAGCTTTGATAGCACTCTATCTAACCAAGGGAAGTCTAAATATTTACACACAAATTGGTTTAATTACATTAATTGGGCTTATCACTAAACATGGTATTTTAATTGTAGAATTTGCCAGACAACTACAAAATAATCAGTATCTTTCTGTGCAAGCAGCAGTCATTGAAGCTGCTGTGTTACGTTTACGTCCAATTCTTATGACTACTGCAACTATGATACTTGCAGCTATTCCATTAGTGCTTATACATGGTCCTGGTGCCAATGCGCGTAACCAATTAGGTTGGGTTATTTTAGGAGGAATGTCTATCGGTACACTATTCACTTTATTTATTTTGCCGGTAGTCTATACTTTAGTTTACCATTCTAAACTAAGCACTGATAAAATTAATAAAAGCAGAAATAAAATTGAAGCCGTCATTGCAAGTAATCATGACGAAACCTAAATCATTGAGTCTTATCCATGACACCTTTAAAAAATATTATCGAAAAAGCTTACCAAAATATAAAAGAAATTAATGCAGAAACTATTGACAATACGACTAAATCAACCATTTTAGAAGTTATTCAACTCCTTGATCAAGGTAAGTTACGAGTCGCTGAAAAAGAATCGGATCAATGGGTAGTTCAACCCTGGATAAAAGAAGCTATTTTATTATCTTTTCGCATCAATCCAAATGAATTATTTAATGCCACTTATACGCATTACTTCGATAAAATCCCACTGAAATTCTCTCATTATGATAAACAACAATTTCAGCAACAAAGTCTCCGTGTTGTACCTAATGCCTGTGTTCGGCAAGGCGCCTTTATTGCAAAAAATACCGTTCTTATGCCTTGTTTCATTAACATAGGCGCTTACATTGACGAAGGTAGCATGATAGATACATGGGCAACTGTGGGCTCCTGCGCACAAATTGGGAAACATGTACATCTATCTGGCGGCGTGGGTATTGGTGGAGTGTTAGAGCCATTACAAGCTAAACCAACTATTATTGGAGATCATTGTTTTATTGGTGCGCGTTCTGAAGTCGTAGAAGGCGTCGTGGTAGAAGAAAATAGTGTCATTGGGATGGGAGTCTTCATAGGAGGTAACACGCCCATTTATAACCGCAAAACAGAAGAAATAATTTACGGACGCGTTCCTAAAGGTTCGGTGGTGCTTGCTGGAAGTCTACCCTCTAAAATCGGACATTGCCATCTCAATTGCGCTGTTATTATCAAACAAATTGATAATCGAACTCGAAGCAAAGTTGCGATTAATGAATTACTTAGAGATTGTTAATTTAGTGGTAGACATCAAATAACTAGCCTACTATTATTTTATATAACTATTTTTTTAAGGATTCTTCTAATGCGAAAGAAAACTATTATTACAATCGTTCTATTAAGTAGTTTATTAACAACCACTGAAATACTCGCTATGAGTACAACCCATCATATGGCTTGTGCGAAAACTAACCCACAAGAGATTGCTGCACTATTTGATCGTTGGAATAACTCACTTAAAACTGGAAATCCGGTTAAAGTCAATGAAAATTATACCGATAATGCGATATTATTGGCCACTGTATCCAACAAGCCCAGAGTGAATAGTACAGAGAACGTATTGCTTATTTTAAAGACTTTCTAAGCAAACATCCGGTCGGGGAAATTGATTTGCGCAAGATAAAAATAGGATGTAACAAAGCGATTGATACAGGCTTGTATACATTCACACTAAAAGATGGAAAAAAAATTCATGCTCGTTACACATTTACGTATCGACGGGATGGTCACAAATGGTTGATTTCTTCGCATCATTCATCTGTATTACCCGAAAATACAAAATGAAACGATTAAATATTAGAAAGTACTCACCTGAGTGCTTTTGAATGTTTTTAAACAGTTGGTGCCGAAAGCCGGACTCGAACCGGCACAGCTTGCGCCACCGCCCCCTCAAGACGGCGTGTCTACCAATTTCACCATTTCGGCAATAGTTCAAACAATTTTAAGAAAACTCAGAAGGTAGAGGATAAGAATGTTGATGATCGAAATTTGTTTTTCCAGTATTTTTATTTAAAGATAAATTCTTCTTTTCTGCATCATTAGTTTTAGTCACTGTGGATGGTAATTGCTGGGCCATGTTGGCTAAATTTTGAATGGGATCCTGTCTAGCAGTATGTCCAGCTAAATAACCTAAACTGAGACTCGTAGTAAAAAACAATAATGCGAGCAAACCCGTTAATTTAAGTAAAAAAGAAGCTGACCCTTGACTACCAAAGACTGTCTGTGAAGCCGCACTTCCAAAAGTTGCACCTAATTCAGCACCTTTACCTTGTTGTACGAGTACCAAAGCAATCAATGCTATCGAAATCATAACGTGCATTAAAACTAAAAACTGTTGTAGCATATTATAAAGTATACTAAAAATTAAACCTTATGGCTTACGGTTGAAGCAAGAATTTCATAGATACGCAAAAATTCCACGGCATCTAATGAGGCTCCGCCAATCAAACCACCGTCAATATCCGGCATTTGGAACAAAGCTTCAGCATTGCTAGCTTTAACGCTGCCACCATACAGGATAGCTAATTCTTGTGCAAGATCAGAACCCAACAATTTAAGTTGTTCACGTATAAACTGATGTGCTTCCTGGGCTTGTTGAGGCTGCGCTGACAGACCAGTGCCAATAGCCCAAACAGGCTCGTAAGCGATAATAGCTTGTTTTAGAACATCTCTTCCATAATCCAGGATCTTTTCTAATTGAGCTTGCAATACAGTATAGGTTTGATTTGCTTGACGTTTTGCTAAAGTCTCCCCCACACAAAGAATAGGCGTCAATCCGGATTTTATAGCCAAACCAAATTTTTTCGCAATTTGTGTATCGGTCTCTCCATATAATTGGCGTCGTTCTGAGTGGCCTAACAATACATAATCGCACCCAAACTCAGATAACATCGATGCGGATATCTCCCCCGTGTAAGGTCCCTCAGCCTCTTCGACCATGTTTTGGCCGCCCCATTGCAACTTCGTTTTACCCAGTAATATCTGGGTTTGGTTAAGAAAGACATAGGGAGGACATACCACTAAATTTACATCCGCTTGTTTTTTTTTTCAAAATCCACAATTTTATTTAATAATTCAGCAACAGACGTTTTATTACCGTGCATTTTCCAATTACCAATAATATATTGCTTGCGCATATCTAAAACCTCTTAACTGTTCATTGTCAAATAATTGGCATTTAGTCTAGCATATTCGGGAAGCAGATCACTGTTTTCATCAAGACAAATTTCCTCTTGGTTGATTCTGTAACTCTGAAGCTTTGTTGTTTTAAAAAAACTACAAGGTGTGCTTAGCTACTGAAAGAATTTTATTACTTTATTACTAGAAAAACGATCTTCGAACTGTTCCTGTAATTCTCTTAATCTTGAAATTTCCAAAGGTTGTAAATGACAAAACCCAAACAAATAAGTAAAAAGATTCTGCACTAATTCTTGTCTATCCTCAGAGCTAAGATTTGAATCATTGCTTAATAGCAAGGGTAAATTATCTAAGATTAATTCAATTTCCTGGAAGCTAAGTGCTGAAAATATTATTTGACACCACCGCTTAAAGTGAAACAATTCACTAAAATCATGGTTATGTCTAAACCGTTGAAAGAAAAAGTAGCGTAAAATTATGATATAATCGCTTGTTTCTTTTTCTAGCAAAATCGAAGACAATTTTTTAACGGGTATTTTCTTAAATAAACAATCGATCAACCTTGTATATAAGGCTTGATTTTAAATTGATTTGCATTTGCAGATTCAAATACTATTTGCAACTAAGTCCCTAATACACTCCAAATAAAACTAAATCCATTCTGTTATATTTGAAAACTCAAGGTTTCGATACCAAAATGGTTTGTTTTAGCAATTAATTTTTTACCAATTAGCACTTAAGTAACTGTTTTGACTGGGATGCAAACTTTTATAGGCGATAACGTAAAATAGTTTATGAAGAACATTGAATCCATTATTTTCAGTATTTAAGGTAAATTTAGTAACGGTAACTATATCTGCTTTAACAAATAAAAGCTCGATAGCCGTTGCCAGAGTGATAATTCTTTTATTATTTTTAGCACTAATAAAATCTTTAAACGTAAGTTTTATTAATTCAGCTAATAGGCAATAAATCCAAACCATTTGTTGGTGATCGTTATTAAAGACTATCTGCTCGATGGTGTCCATTTCTGCTTGCGAGATTAATATATCGATTAATTCAAGTAAATGTTTATTTTGCTCTGTGGTTAAACACTTATTTTTATAAAAAATAAGCAAGAACATAGGGATTATTGAAAGTTCAAGTGTATTTTTAGATAATAGAAACCTTTGAACCCAGCTGGATCGTACTTGTTCAAACTGAGACTTAATCAATTGCGGATCAAGAATACATAAACAATAGCCCTTTTTAAACAGCAAATCAACTAATAATTTTTGAGTACCTTTTTTATTGTATATTGAGCTACGTAACATAAACTTCCTTGTTATTTTCTTTGCGTATACTAACCTAGCAAGCTATCTTTTAGCAATTACATCCAAAATTACACATTAGATAACTAAATCCTCAATAGAGGAGAAGAAGGAACTTCTTCCGAGTTCGAGGTTTTTTTAACTTCAGAAAAAAATTGATTAGTACTTAAATTTTGATTTTGCGCAACGTTCCTAGTTGAAATAGGTTTTTCTGTTTCAACAATAAGGTGATTATAATCGTTAGCTACAATAGGTGATGCTAAAGTATTAACTATTTTTTTACTAAAAAGGCTTGGTATTCTATTAAATAGTTGTTTTAAACGATAAAAAGCATTTTGAGATTCGACCCCAAATTCTCCAAACTCAGTAGTCGTAGAATTATTTTTGTCTGCTCTATAAAAACCATAACCACTTATACCGACAAAAGTAACTACCGCCACTAAAGCAGCCGCAATAGTCCCTATGGGCGGAGCTATAAAAAGTCCAAGTATTAATCCCGCGCCAATAGCGGTTATGGCCGAAAAAACAGTCCATTTAAACCAATCCTTTAAAAAATTACCTAGATGATGATTTCGAGATTTATGCTCTTCTATCACAACTTCTAAAGACTAATCCTTTTCTTTCTCTTTTTTAAATATTGATTAATATTATTATTAGTGGGGTCCTGTTTAAGAGTCTGCCGATAAACATGCTGAATGCCCTCTTTATCAGTAGTAACAAAATAGGTCATTACTAGTTTAACATCTAAATTTAAAGCCAATTTGGAAATTTTTTCTAAAAATTCAGTTGGATTAATATGCGGTTCATTATTTTTTTGTGCTTCTTCAATTTTTTTAAGTAAGCTTTGCTTTTCTTCCTGAAAAAGTTGAGCAAATTGATGCCCTACTTTATGCTCTCCTTTTTCATAAATAATAATAAAGCCATGATCTACCAAACTGAGCTTGTCTTCTTATAGCTCATTCAAATGAGGTACGCGATTTTCATCCAATGCTGCCTTAATTTTTTCGATAAAACCATGTACATGAACACTATTCACCGCACCTATGATTCGAATATTTTTGTTAGACACCTTATCCTGCGCAGCTTTATGAGGGTCCAAAAAACTATCGAGGTTGCTTGGCTTTAAAAAACGTATTTTATCGTCGTCTTTAAATGGGATCAAAATAGATGTACCGCTAGTATCAGTTTTGTTGCTTTTTAACCAATCCTTAGCGGCTTCCAGATTAGAAAAACATTAAGCTCTTTTACTTCGTTGTCATATACAGGCAGGGTTAGATTAAGCATAAAAAACTCTTTTTTTATTATTATTTATTTTCGAAAGAATACAAAAAAATAAAAAAAATATCAAATAATAAAAAATAAATGAAAAACTTTAAATAAAATTATATTTTTTACTTTGAATGATTATGTTTATGCCAATGTAATTTAGATCGCAAGGTTTCAAAATAGTTATAATCTAAGGGATGGATTAATTTAAGTGCCTTAGCATTCTTTTGGATACAAATGTTAGCGCCAATAGGCACTGAAATACGTTCTTGACCATCGCAACTTAACCAAGGAGTAGCGGTATTATGCGCATCAACATGGATTACAATACGATTTTTTGCTGAAACGACAATCGGTCTTGCACTCAAGGTATGCGGGAACATAGGAACAAGTACGATAGCATCAAGTTGTGGATATAAAATCGGCCCCCCACCTGATAATGCATAAGCTGTTGATCCCGTCGGTGTGGCTACTATTAAACCATCCGCTTGTTGAGCACAGACAAATTGATCATCGATAATGATAGAAAACTCGATCATACGAGCCACATTGCCTGGCATTAACACCACTTCATTTAATGCAATACCGGCATGTTGCTTCTTGTCTATTTGCATAGTAATCGTAGCGTTTAATAAAAAACGTTTTTCTTCTTGATAGTTTCCACTTAATACCTCACCAATCTTTTTTTCTAAATCTTGAGGGTGGATATCCGTGAGGAAACCAAGACGACCACGATTGACACCTAACACGGGTGTATTATGTTTGACGGCACTATGGGCGGCATTGATAAGACTCCCATCTCCACCTACTACAATCAACAAATCCACTTTGTGTGCTAACTGATCGCGTTTGCAAGAAGTAAATTGCCGATCTTTAAAACAATTGGCAGTTTCTTCTTCAACCAATACTTCATACTGAAGTGATTGCAAATAATCGAGTACAGCAATGAGAGTATCACTGACACCCTTCATACCTTGCCTGCCGATCAAGCCGATGGTTGTAAAAATTTTGCTCATAGAATTTTCATATATTAAAGATTGGCAATATTATTCACTGCGAAAAGTATATCCTGGTCGAAACTATTGAGGTAGTCAACAAGAATGCCTAGTCGCTTAGTTCTGATAAAATTTTTATCGACTAGATCCAAACCCTTGAATCCAAGCAGTCGAGTCTCCATTATCTCTATAGGTCTCTATACTAATATAGAGTAGTTATCTATTTCTTTAAAAAAATAGGAGCCTATCAGAAATGGCTGAAAAAGATACATCTAAAAAATCTACTTGGGAAAAACTCAATATTGCAGCAAAGCAAGAGAAGCCTAAGTCTACTAATGAGGAAAAAACTCCCTCTACAGAAAAGAAAAAACCAGAGCAAGAAAAACAATTACCCCATCCTTCTTACGAAGAGTTAGAAGCTCAGCTACTCGCGACGGAAAAACAACTTGATGACTCAAAAGGCCAACTTGCTAAACTTGAGGAGCAAAAGATTTATCAACTGGCTGAAATGGACAATATCCAACGCCGTACTAAACGCGACATCGAAAATGCCTATAAATTTTCATTAGAAAAATTTATTAAAGAATTACTGCCAGTAAAAGATAGCTTAGAAACAGCCCTTGCTCATGCTAAGTCTGAAGAACAAAATGCTGCTTTATCAGGTATCCAGCTCACACTAAAACAATTACAAAGCCTATTAGAAAAGAACGGGGTAAAATCGATAGAACCTGCTGGTCAGCCCTTTGACTCTCACTTTCATGAAGCAATGCTTGCTGAAGAAAGTAATGATGAAGCCCCTAATACTATTATAAGAGTACTTCAAAAGGGCTATTTACTTCATGAAAGACTCATGCGACCTGCTTTAGTTGTAGTCGCGAAAGCTAAAGAGAAAACACCATGATCCTATCTTGAAAATTAAACCTACTAACCCAATTTTAGTAGGAGTTGTTAATTTCAACCAACCAATCATTTTCAACTTTATTGATACTATATTAAGCTAATTCGGAGAAATTTATGGCAGCGCAACCAAGAAATACCATAATCGGCATCGATTTGGGGACTACAAACTCGTGTATGGCCATTATGGAAGGTGGTAAATCAAAAGTAATCGACAATAAAGAAGGACGACGAACGACTCCTTCTATTGTGAGTTTTGACCATAACGAAATTAAAGTAGGTGAAGTAGCAAAACGTCAATCTGTTACCAAGCCTGCAGAAACGATTTATGCAGTAAAACGTTTAATTGGTCGAAAATATGAAGATGACGCCGTCCAAAAAGATATCAAGATGGTTCCCTATAAAATCGTACCCGCTAAGAATGGTGATGCCTGGGTCGACGTCAATGGTAAAAAATTATCTCCCCAGGAAGTTTCTGCGCAAATTTTAATGAAATTAAAAAGAGATGCTGAGGCTTATTTAGGGTATGAAGTTAAAGAAGCCGTTATAACGGTACCTGCCTATTTTAACGACTCACAGCGCCAAGCCACCAAAGATGCAGGCCGTATTGCAGGTCTAGAAGTTAAACGAATAATCAATGAGCCTACTGCTGCGGCACTTGCTTATGGGTTAGACAAAAAACGTGGCGACTCAAAGATAGCCGTTTATGATTTAGGCGGTGGAACTTTCGATATATCCATTATTGAAATTGCTGAAATCGATGGCGAACATCAATTCGAAGTATTAGCTACCAACGGTGACACTTTCCTTGGAGGTGAAGACTTCGACTTACGTGTTATTAATTATTTAGCCGATGAATTTAAAAAGGATCAAGGTATCGATCTGCATAATGATCCTCTTGCTTTACAGCGCTTAAAAGAAGCCGCTGAAAAAGCCAAGATTGAACTCTCTTCCGCCCAAGAAACAGACATCAATCTCCCTTATATTACAGCCGACAGCAGTGGCCCAAAACATTTAAACATTAAATTAACTCGTGCCAAACTGGAATCGTTGGTAGAAGATTTGATTACACGTACTATTGAACCTTGCAAAAAGGCGGTTAAAGACGCCAAAGTTTCACTCAGCGAAATAACACAAGTTATCTTGGTCGGCGGCCAAACCCGTATGCCTAAAGTGCAAGAGGTGGTTAAAAATTACTTTGTTAAAGACGCACGTCATGACGTTAACCCCGATGAGGCTGTTGCTATTGGTGCAGCTATTCAAGGTGGTGTATTAGCCGGCGATGTTAAAGACGTACTCTTATTAGACGTCACTCCACTTTCTTTAGGAATAGAAACCTTAGGTGGCGTCATGACTAAATTGATCGATAGAAATACCACCATTCCAACGAAGAAAAGCCAAATATTTTCAACTGCAGAAAACAACCAACCGGCAGTTACGATTCATGTACTGCAAGGAGAACGAGAAATAGCTTCTGCGAACAAAACATTAGGACGTTTTGATCTTACTAACATCCCACCTGCGCCACGTGGCACGCCACAGATCGAAGTCACCTTTGATATCGATGCTAATGGTATTATTAATGTATCTGCTAAGGATAAAAATACGGGTAAAGAACAAAAGATTGAAATTCGATCCGCAAGTGGTTTATCTGAAGAAGAAATTCAGCAAAAAATTAAAGACGCAGAAGTACATGCTGATGAAGATCGTAAATTTCACGAACTTATCAAAGTTCGAAATGACGCAGACAACCTGATCCATACTACGAGCAAAGCGTTAACCGATGCTGGTGATAAGATCAATGCAGACGAAAAAGCTCAATTAGAAAATTCCATAAATGCTTTAAAGGAAGCACTAAAAGGTACTGATAAAGCAGACATAGAATCTAAGCATAAAGAACTTACCGATATATCTGGAAAAATATCTGATCGTCTCCAAGCACAACCAGACGCTAATGCAGGTGATACTGGAAATCAAACTGATACTACTCAAAGTGCTAAAGATAACAAAGATGATGTTGTTGATGCGGTATTTGAAGAAGTGAAAGATAAAGACAAGGATAAAAAAGATAGCGATAAGGACAAAGAATAAAACACGTTCTAACGTTACCGGCGTGAGCTAGTAACTAGAACCGTATAACCTATCCCATTAAAAATCTAAAATCCCTTGTTATGTAGTTTACTCGCAGGGGATTTTCTATCTTTGGTTCTCTATTTATGGCAAAAAAAACTGATTATTACGAAGTACTGGGCGTATCACATAACGCTACAGAGAAAGAAATTAAAGATGCCTATCGAAGATTGGCGAAAAAATATCATCCGGACAAGTGTCATTCTGCTGAAACTCAATCAGTAAAAGCAGCTGAAAACAAATTTAAAGAGATTAATGAAGCTTATAGCGTTTTATGCGATAAAAATAAACGCGCCGCTTATGATCAGTTTGGTCATGCGGGTGTAGATGCTGCCGGCATGGGTATGGGTGGCGCGCAAGGTGCATCTGGATTCAACTTTAACGATGTTTTTGGTGATATCGGCGATGTTTTTGGTAATATTTTTGGCAATCGTGGTGGCCCCCAACAAAGCCAGAGCCCACAGCGCGGCGCTGATTTACGATATACCTTAGAATTGGATCTAGCATCAGCCATTCATGGCACAACCGTAAAAATTTGTATTCCACGCCTCGTAACCTGTAAAAGCTGCCAGGGATCAGGAGCGCGCAAAGGCACTAAACCGATTACTTGTAAAACATGTGGCGGAGAAGGCCAAGTTCGTATACAGCAAGGTTTTTTTACCATTCAACAAACCTGCCCTGAATGCCATGGTGAAGGCCGTATCATTATTGATCCTTGCCCAGATTGTCGTGGTCAAGGTCAAATTCAAGAGACTAAGACATTATCAGTAAAAATCCCAGCGGGAATCAACGAAGGCGATCGAATTCGCTTATCGGGTGAAGGTGAAGCTGGGAGTCGTGGTGCACCTCCCGGTGATCTCTATGTACAAATTCATCTAAAACCTCATTGTTTATTTAAACGTAAAGGTAATAATTTATATTGTGATGTTCCTATTAATTATACGAGTGCGGTATTAGGTGGAGATATCCAAATTCCCACTTTAACTGGTATGGTAAACTTACATATCCCACCGGAAACACAAAGTGGAAAAGTATTGCGCTTACGTGGTAAAGGGGTTCCCGGACGACCAGGTGTAACCGGTGATCTACTTTGCCGGATTTTTGTAGAAACACCAATGAATCTAACTAAAGCACAAAAGGAATTAATCACAACGATTGGAAAAGAATTAGAAAATGGCAATCATTACCCAAAATCCCATTTATGGTTAGAAGATGCCAAAAAATTTTTCAAGAAACCAAACTGAAACTCGAAAAGTTGAATCAAAAAAGGTATGATCGGCAAATGCTAAAATGAGGTTTTTGGCACTTCACAAAAAAATGTCAAATACAAAGAGTCAGCAATTCAGTGTCCACACTGAAGAAATAGTCTAACAAGTAAGCTAGAGAGAAATCATGAAAAAAATTCCTATGACTATCAGTGGCGCTAAACATTTAAAGGAAGAACTTCATCAATTAAAAACCTTAAAACGGCCACAAGTAATTGCCGCCATTGCTGAAGCACGTGCGCATGGTGATCTCAAGGAAAACGCCGAATATCATGCCACCAAAGAAATGCAAGGCTTCATCGAAGGCCGCATCGCCGAAATTGAAACTAAATTAGCCACAGCACAAATCATTGATGTCACTAAAATTAATAATCAAGGTAAAGTTATTTTTGGATCAACTATCCATCTTATTAACATGGATAATGAAGAAAAGGTGACTTATCAAATAGTTGGGGGAGACGAAGCTGATATCAAACATTCAAAAATATCAGTCGCCTCTCCCATTGCACGAGCACTCATTGGTAAAGAGGAAGGCGACAGTGTTGATATACAAACCCCCGCAGGTTTGATTAATTTAGAAATCAATAAAGTGGAATATATTTAAATTTTAAAAAAATTCAAATAAAATTTTTTTAGTTAATTCTATTTCCTAATATCATTGGTTTTTTAAGACTGTCTTCTAAAATCAACATTTCTGCTTTTGTTATATTTGATACTTGAACACATTCTCGAAAACTGATCGCTGACTTTATTCTATTCTTCGCAATCTCATATAAAAATGGATCTGTTTCTGACAATACAACATCTTTTGTATGTTCAGATTTATTTATATAAATTTTTTTAATTCTTCTATTTCCTGAATCTTGGTTTGATTTATTAGTGAATAAATTTGGTACACATTTAACTCTCTTCAGGTCAACAGAAGACTGGGTTGATGTAGAAGGAATTGATGCTAAAGAACTAGAACCACTAGAGTCTTGTGAAAAATGGCCACTATCTGTACTCGAAAAAAAATCTGTATTACGCAATAAATTTCCAGGAATAACACCTAAAGAAATGATATCTTTTAAATTTAAATTTTTATTTTTTTCTAATTGTTTTTCAAGTGCTTCTACAGATTTTCTTAAAGGAATTTTGTCTGCCTTTAAGTTTTCATCAACATTACGATAAAAATCCATATAAAATTCTGCTTGCTTCCATGCTAATGTCTGATCAAAAGGTCTTTCCATACCCTTAATTTTATCGTCTATTTTCCTAAAAATAATTAAAATTTTATTCCATTTGAAACGATAGCCATTAAGTTGCATAAAATTAACCTATAATTATTCAATAAAATAATAGGCTAAAGTTAGATTCTTAAGGTTTCCTTAAGAAATAAAAATAAATGACAACCTATTTATTTTTTTGATGTAGAAGATATTTGATTATATTAATTTATTAAACAGCTATTGAAGCTTTAATCGTCGGATGACATTGATAATTTTCTAAGGAAAAATCATTAAATAAATAATCAAATAATGATTCCGGTTTGCGTAATATATTTAATTGTGGTGCGATATAAGGCTGTCTAGACAATTGACAATACACTTGCTCAAGATGATTACTATAGATATGGCAGTCACCGCCGGTCCAAATAAATTCACCGACTTGTAAATTACATTGTTGGGCAAGCATATGAGTTAATAAAGAATACGAGGCAATATTAAACGGTACGCCTAAAAATGCATCCGCACTCCGTTGATAAAGCTGACAAGAAAGTCGTGAATTAGCTACATAAAATTGAAATAACAAATGACAGGGCGGCAAAGCCATTTTTGCCAACTCACCCACATTCCAAGTACAAACAATGAGTCGGCGTGAATCTGGGTTCGTTGTAATTTGTTCAACAAGCTGGCTCATCTGATCAATCGTTTGATGATCAGATGTAGGCCAAGAACGCCATTGCTTGCCATAAATAGGACCCAAATCGCCTGCAGCATTGGCCCATTCATCCCAAATGGTGACTTGATGTTCATTTAAGTAATGAATATTGGTATCGCCACGTAAAAACCATAACAATTCATAAATAATACTTTTTAAATGGACTTTTTTGGTAGTCACCAAAGGAAAACCCAGACTTAAATCAAAACGCATTTGATAGCCGAAAGTACTTAGTGTACCTGTACCTGTCCTATCGGTTTTAGCTTGCCCCTTAATAAGAATATGTTGTAAAAAATCTAAATAGGCGCGCATCTGGATTACTCTTTCAAATAACAAAGTCTAGCGTATGTTTAGCCAAAATTGAAGCAATCACTATTCTGCGATACTATACCCGCTCTTATTAAACATCAAGTTTCCTAGCCCTTTAAAAAACTATGCGAATTAATCTCTTTGGTGCTGGTTATGTAGGTTTGGTCACAGCCGCTTGTTTAGCCGAACATGGCAATAAAGTACTTTGTATTGACGTCGATCAAGAAAAAGTAAAACGCTTACAAGCTGGTGAATGTCCTATTCACGAACCTGATTTACCGGCTTTATTAGAAAAAAACTTACGTGCTGGCCGACTTAATTTTAGCGCTGACCCCTACAAAGGGATTGAGCATGGCTTTTATCAATTTATTACTGTAGGTACCCCTCAAGACGAAGATGGCTCAGCAGACTTAACTTATGTTTTAGAAGTTGCCGAATTTATAGGAAAAACACTGGTTGAACCCAAACTGATTATTAATAAATCGACGGTTCCGGTGGGAACCGCTAATCAAGTAAAGGCAATTATTCAAAAACAATTATATCAACGGAATGTCAATATACCCTTCGATGTTGCTTCAAATCCTGAATTTTTACGAGAAGGAGCGGCAGTCAGTGATTTTATGCGCTCTGACCGAATTATAATTGGGACTGATAATAACGCCGCAGAATCTCATTTACGGCATTTATATCGACCCTTTAATCGTAACAATGACCGTTTAATTGCTATGGATATTCAATCGGCCGAATTTACTAAATATGCTGCCAATGCATTTTTAGCAACTAAAATTAGTTTCATAAATGAAATGAGTCAATTGGCCGATCGTCTACATGCAGATATTGAAAAAGTCCGCATTGGTATCGGTTCAGATCCACGCATTGGTTATCATTTTATTAACCCTGGGTGTGGTTATGGTGGATCCTGTTTCCCTAAAGATGTGCTCGCTTTAGAAGCCACAGCTAAGTCAGTTGATTATCAACCTAAACTATTAAAAGCTGTACATCAAGTAAATGATGCACAAAAAAAACTTTTATTTAGCAAAGTTTCCCAATTCTTTCAAAATAATTTACGCGGGAAAACTATTGCTTTATGGGGCTTATCTTTTAAACCTAACACCGACGATATGCGTGAAGCACCCAGTAAAACATTCATTGAGGCAGCTCTGGCTGCAGGTATGCGAATTCAAGCTTATGACCCTGTGGCCATGCCAGAAGCCATGCGCTTATATAAAGATCAAGTCAATCTTAGTTGTTTTGAAAGTCTTGAAGAAAGCTTAATTAATGCTGATGTGTTAGTAATCGTCACAGAGTGGAATATCTTTTTTAATCCAGATTTCCAACTTATCAAAGAACGCTTAAATACTCCCGTTATCTTTGATGGAAGAAACCTATATGATCCTGATTGTTTAAAACAACTCGGAATTAAATACTATGCGATTGGTCGGGGAGAGAGTCTATCTAATGAAAAAAATTACTAAAGCCATTTTTCCGGTTGCGGGTCTTGGTACACGCTTTCTACCGGCAACAAAAGCTAGTCCCAAGGAAATGCTGCCTATCGTCGATAAACCTTTAATTCAATATGCTGTAGAAGAAGCAATCGCCGCAGGAATTACTGAACTTATTTTTATTACTAGCAGTAGTAAACGAGCGATTGAAGATCATTTTGATTCGAATTATGAATTAGAAGCCAAGCTAGCCGAAGCAGGAAAAAAAGAGCTATTAGCTATCGTGAAAAATATCTTACCAAAAGGGGTTAGTTGTATTTATTTACGTCAACCTGACACGCTGGGTTTGGGACATGCAGTTTTATGCGCACGGCCGCTTATAAATGATGAAGCATTTGCTGTTTTACTGGCCGATGATTTGATTGATTCCACTATTCCTTGTTTGAAGCAAATGCTAGATCTCTATCAGGAAAAGCAGAATACCATCATAGCCGTACAAGCTGTGAAACCGGAAGAAACTGAACAGTACGGTATAATTGGCTATAAAATTAAAGAAGATAGATTAAGCCAAATTAATACTATTGTAGAAAAACCTGGTCACACAGAAGCACCTTCCAATTTAGCGGTAGTAGGCCGTTATATTCTTACTTCAACTATTTTCCCTTACCTTTCACAAACACCTATAGGCAAGAACGGAGAAATTCAACTAACCGATGCTATCGCTCGACAGCTAAATAACGAGGTGATGCATGCTTGGGAATTTGAAGGGGTGCGCTATGATTGTGGAAGTAAATTCGGTTATTTAAAAGCAACAATAGCCCATGCTTTAAAACATCCAGAAACTAAGAATTTATTCACTCATTATTTAAAAACTTTGAGTGATAATATGCTCGATTAATCTGGAAAAAAACAAAAAAAACGAAGAAGTGACTACTTCTTCGTTCTAAAGTTATGCCTATGAAAGTATAATTTTTAATTTTTCACCTGGCTTGAGAAAATCACTATCTAACTTATTCCAAGCATGTATCTTTTTAACAGATACATGATAGTGCTTGGCAATACCTTCCAGCGTATCTCCACTTTTTACTAAATGGATTTGCTGTGAACTTGGCTTAGTTCGATTATTCACCAACTGGATAGGACTTTGTTTGCCTTTTGATCCAGATTTTGAAGCCAATCTATTGTTATCAGATTGACCCTTGTTTATCTTATAATTCGACGTTGAAGCTACAGCTAATTGTTGTTTATACAACGCTACCCTATCAATAGGTAAAGCGAACTGACCACGCTTAACCGCAACCGAAGTATTTTTCACTCCAGGGTTCAAGTCCTTTAAGTCCGCAACGCTCATATCTGCTAATTTAGCTACATGAGTTAAACTCATATTATTGGCATCAACTAGCGCTAAATAAGGCTTAGCACTGACAGGAGGTAAACTCACGCCATACTTACCTGGATTTTTAACAATAGCAGCTAAGGCCAATAAACGCGGAATATAAGAACGTGTCTCAGATGCCAAAGGCAACGCCCAAAAATGGGTATTCTTATCTTGTTGCGTATTGTGACGGATCGCATTTTGTACGTTACCTTCACCCGTGTCATAAGCTGCTATGGCTAATAACCAGTCGCCTCCGAAGAAGCTTCTTAAATAGGTAAGGTAATTTAAGGCCGCATTGGTTGAGCTACTAATATCTCGGCGACCATCAAAACCTCTATCTTGATGAACACCATAACCTCTAGCCGTACTGGTCATTAACTGCCATAAACCAGCCGCCCCGGAAGACGAGTTGGTAGCAGACGGATTATAACCACTCTCAATAATAGGTAATAAAACCAATTCTGTAGGTAAATCACGCTTTCTTACCTGCGCATATACATAGTAAATATAAGGCGCAGATCGATTTACCGCGTCTTTTAAGTAAACTGGGTTTTTAGCAAACCAACGGATCTGCTCCTGAACCTGAGGTTGGTTCTCCTCACGAGCTGATAACTGTAAATGGGCTCGAATAGGTACCCAAAGCGTACCCTTGTCTACTGCGCTATAAAGCGCTTTAGCATTTTTAGGCGCTAAACTACTGCCTGTTGATTTCATAATAACGGTTTGATAGAGCTTTCTATCAGAATCATTATGTGAACTGCCAAGGCCGAGACCTCCTTCTTCAGAAGCCGGAAACTGCATACAGGCGGTAATACCCACTGCCACAGCGAGTAGTATTGTAAGTAATAATGTATAAATTTTAAGCATTTTATAAGTCATACTAAAGATCTTACGGAGACCCCTTAGGTAGGTCAAGATAAAGGGCTTACAAAAGTAAATTTAAATGGAATTATTGTAGGTTAATATCCTATGTTTTAAAGGGCTATAACTACTTAAATACCTACATTTTTGTATTGATTTTGGAGATAAATAAAAATTAAACCTTAATTTCTTAAGGTCTTTTTAGTGTAGCCTCACCTATGCGATAATAAAAAGCGTAAGATTCGTCAACTAATACTTCTCACTGTTTTGGCTGGATAATTCATTGGAACAGCATCACCTAGAAACTGAAGACCTGCGCCTAGCTCGCTTAATCCCTAATTATGCTGGCCAGCATCTTTTACAATTAGGCAATCATCCTTTTTCAAGCTTATCGGCAAGCCCTATTATTCATAAAATTAAGGTTTGTTCGAGCTGCCTGTTCAAGCAATATACTGACAATTTAGCTTATTCTAACCTAGAAAGCTTATATACTCATTTACCCTTTGCTAACGATAGCATTAATTTAATTCTAATGCCCCATACCCTAGATGTAAGCAAAAGCGCCGCCCAAGCCATACTCACAGAGTCCTGGCGTATCTTAGCCCCCAATGGCCATTTGATTATATTCGGTATAAATCCTATGAGTTCATGGGGACTATATTCCCTATTATCTAAGGACTCTGTCTGGGAGGGTCGTTTTCATACGATCCAAACGCTTTGTCAATGGATACACTTTTTAGGAGGCGAAATTCAGCATACTGAAAGCTTCTTATTTCGCCCCCCTTTATCCAGCTCCCCCGGTCTATGGTTATTTAGAAAATTGACTTGGCTAGAAAGAGTATCACCTTGGCTTATACCCTATATGGGAGGGATTTATTTGATTATTGCTGAAAAACGAATAAAAAGGCTCAATGGTCTAGGCTTAGTCTGGCAATTTCCGCCAGTACTTAATAGTAAGATTTTAGCTCCTAATGCCCGAGGCCCCCATCATGTATAAAGTTCCAAAAATAGAGATTTTTACTGATGGCGCCTGCCGAAGAAACCCTGGACCTGGAGCTTGGGCTGTCCTCCTTCGGTATCGAGGAAAAGAAAAAACCATTTTTGGGACAGAAAAATCCACTACTAATAATCGTATGGAGTTAATGGCGGCTATTCAAGCTTTAATGGCAGTGAAAAAACCTTGTGAAATTTTACTTAGTACCGATTCACAATACGTACAAAAAGGGATTACTGAATGGTTACCTCAATGGCAACGGCGAGCTTGGCTCACTGCAAATAAAAAACCTGTTAAAAATTCTGATTTATGGAAAGAATTAGCTCTTCAGGCAGAACGCCACCAAATACGCTGGGAATGGGTAAAAGGACATAGCGGTCACCCAGAAAATGAGCGAGTAGATAGCTTAGCTAATGCTGCCTTGGATGAGCTGCTAAGATAATACTTATCTCTCCTCACTTGACATTGACTGTGTCGCATCAGCCCGTAAATTATCTGATTGCTGTGAGTTTAAAATTTATCCAAGGATCATAAATTAGCTTTTTATAAAATTCTTAATCCTTAAGATAATAAGCATCCATTAAAGTTCGTCGGTAAACAAGTGGTGCCTTTATTTCATCTTCAAATTCTACGTATTCCCAAGCATCTGCATTACTCAACAGACGGCGCAATAATAGGTTATTCAATGCATGACCGGATTTATAGCCACTAAATGCACCAATGAGGCTATGACCTAATAAATAAAGATCCCCCACAGCATCAAGAATCTTGTGGCGCACAAACTCATCTTCGTAACGTAAACCGTCTTCATTGAGCACCCTATATTCGTCAACAACTACTGCATTATCAAGACTTCCCCCCAAAGCGAGCCGTATCTCACGTAATTTTTCATAATCTGCCATGAAACCAAATGTGCGTGCACGACTAACCTCTTTAATATATGAAGTTGTCGAAAAATCAATACTGGCCTTTTGGCTACGATTTTGAAAAAGGGGATGATTAAAATCAATTTCAAAGGAAACCTTAAATCCATCGAAGGGTTCAAACAAAGCCCATTTATCGCCATCAGTTACTTTTAGTGCTTGTTTGATTCGTATAAAACGTTTTGAAGCACTTTGCTCTTCAATACCTGCCGATTGAATTAAAAAAATAAAGGGTCCCGCACTGCCATCCATAATGGGAATCTCTGAAGCGGTAATATCTACATAGGCATTATCAATACCCAAACCCGCCATAGCTGACATTAAATGCTCTATGGTTGCCACTCTAACTCCATTTTTCAGCAAAGTAGTTTGTAAGGTTGTTTCACCGACATGTTCAGCGCATGCTTGAACTTCAACAATGGGATTAAAATCTATCCGTCGAAAAATAATTCCGGTATTAATAGGGGCCGGCCGCAAAGTTAGAATTGCAGTTTCACCACTATGCAATGTGATGCCTGCCGCTTTAATAACGTTTTTTAAAGTACGTTGTTTTAACGCACGTGCAGTTTGAATCGAATTGTTTTTTCTGGACACCCTTAAGAAACCTCTTCTTGTCTTCGTAAAAAAGCCGGAATATCAAAATATTCAATGTCAGTAGCAGAATTATTCACTGTTGACTTGCTTAGTGTAACACTACCTTGTTTACGTAACACCGTAGGACGTTCCAACTGATGATAGTCTAAACTTCCATCCGCTGCTCTAACAAGACTTGCATCTCCTGTTCCTCCTGGTATTCCATTGGAAAGATGACCTTGTAGACCTGTTATAACTATGGTAACACGTAACTCTTCACACATTTCAGAATCTATTACCGTGCCAATAACAACATTGGCTTCTTCTGAAGTAAATTTCTTAATAACTTCACCCACTTCTCCAAATTCTCGCATCGATAAATCAGGCCCTGCTGTAATATTAACAAGTACTCCTCGTGCGCCGGCTAAATCGATATCCTCTAATAATGGGCTGCCAATAGCTGCTTCCGCGGCTAAACAAGCTCGCTCAGGACCTGTCCCTATTCCAGTCCCCATCATTGCCATACCCATTTCTGACATCACTGTTTTGACATCTGCGAAATCAACATTAATTAAACCTGTACGGGTTATTAATGCAGCAATCCCTTTGACTGCGCCAAATAATACATCATTTACCGCCTTAAATGCATCTAAAAAACTAATATCCTTATCTAAAACACTCATTAGTTTATTATTAGGGATTGTAATCAAGGAATCGACATATTGGCTCAGCTGTTTAATTCCTTCTTCTGCTAAACGCAATCGTTTTTTACCTTCAATTTCAAAAGGTTTAGTAACCACAGCAACCGTTAAAATTTTCATTTGCTTGGCAATTTCTGCAACTACTGGCGCAGCACCCGTTCCCGTTCCACCACCCATCCCTGCAGTGATAAAAACCATATTCGCACCTTCTAATGCCGCACGAATTCGCTCTCTATCCGCTTCAGCTGCTTGACGGCCAATCTCAGGATTGGCTCCAGCACCTAAACCTTTAGTAATTTGCTGCCCAAGTTGTAACAAGCACTCCGCTGAGGAGTTTCTTAAGGCTTGAGCATCGGTATTAGCGCATATAAACTCAACACCGGTAATATCTTGTACCAACATATGTTCGAGGGCATTCCCACCACCACCTCCAACACCGATGACCTTTATAATAGCATTTTGCATGGGGGCATTGTGGGAATCAAATTCGATGCTCATAGTTAACTCCTAAGAATTTCAGTATTATTTAAAAATTTTCACATAACCAATTTTTTATACGTGCTATTTTTTTACCAAATAAAACATTAGGTTTTCGCTGATCGCATTGTTGTTGATAGCCATATAGTAGTAATCCAGTACTGGTTGCATACATTCCATTCGTGGTTACTTCGTTATTCCCAGTAATATATTGAGGATGACCAAGCCTTACGGGTAATTTAAAAATCTTCTCTGCTAATTCAACACTACCACTGACATTAGATGCACCGCCCGTTAATACCACACCTGCTGCGAGAAATTCTTCAAAACCACTCCGATGTAATTCTGCTTTTACTAAATGGAAAAGCTCTTCATAGCGTGGACCAACTACTTCTGCTAAAGCACGTTTAGTCAGCGTGCGGCCAGGACGATCTCCCACTCCAGATACTTCAACAAGCTCATCTGGGTTTGCAAGTTCTGACAAAGCACAGGCATGCCTTCTTTTAATTTGTTCAGCACTCTGTGTCGGCGTTCTTAATGCAACAGCAATATCATTCGTGACTTGATCACCCGCAATAGGAATAACAGATGTAAAACGTATAGCACCTTCAGTAAATATAGCGATATCAGTTGTCCCACCTCCAATGTCTATTAAACACACACCCAATTCTTTCTCGTCTTCAGTTAACACGGATTGGCTTGAAGCCAGTTGTTCTAAAATTATTTCCGTCACTTCTAAACCACAACGTTGGATACATTTAATAATATTTTGCGCTGCACTTACTGCACCTGTTACCATATGCACTTTAGCTTCTAAGCGCACCCCAGACATCCCTATCGGTTCTCTAATACCTTCTTGACTATCTATAATAAATTCTTGGGGTAAGATATGTAATATTTTTTGATCCGCAGGAATAGCAACTGCTTTTGCTGCATCAATGACACGTTCAACATCGGCGTGGGTCACCTCTTGATTTTGAATAGCAACAATTCCGTGAGAGTTCAAACTTCGTATGTGATTTCCGGCAATACCCGTGTACACACTTCGAACTGGGCTTCCTGCCATTACTTCTGCTTCACCTACAGCTTGTTGAATTGAATCAACAGTTGCATCAATATTTACTACAACACCGCGTTTTAATCCTAATGAAGGATAAATTCCCATACCAATAATTTCAATACCATTGGATTTTACTTCACCCACTAAGGCATTGACCTTGGATGTGCCAATATCTAAACCTACAATTAAATTCTTAATCGGTTTCTTTGCCATATTATTTCACCTTCAATTAAATTCTAGACCTTCAAACTTCACCATTTAACTTCATTGTTAAGACATAGCTCATTATTATTAACTAAATGTTCACATAAACTTATAACTTACTGAATTGGAAAAATTCTACTTATTACATATCATTCATAATTTTTCTAAGAAATTCGTTTCTTAAATTTTATTGCCAACCCATGGGCATAACGGAGATCCACATAATCTACCATAGATACTTTACTTGCAATAACATCAGAATAAACATCTATCAAACGTTCGATTTGTATATTAGGTTGGCTACGACTTAAATAAACGATTAAGCCATTATCTAATTTTAGATACCAATACTGTTGATCCACTAGTTTTAATAATTTAATTTTTAAATTTAATTGTTTAAACAGCGGATTCAATAGGGTATAAGTTTGTAACAAATATTTCTGCTGGCCTATTGGTCCCATAAACATGGGTAGATTTAATACCCCGAGATCTCCATTTGGGGTGAAAATATTACCCTTCTCATCTAATAAACCCTGTTTCCCTATAAAAGCGATAGGTTTCTTAGTAGTAAACCGTACTGTCAACGTATCTGGCCAGTATCGCTTAATGCTTACAGTCGCTATCCACGGTTGTTGTAATATTTGTTCTTTTAATCCCTGACTATCTAAACAAAAAAATCCCTTTGCAATATATGGCAAAATAATTTGTTGCAAATGACTTTGCTTAACATAAGTTAAATCACCGCTAATTTTGATCTTTTTAACAGGAAAACAACGAGGGTTGGCTAATTTTTGCCACAATAAGATACAACTTAATATAAGTAATAGACTCAACGAAAACTTAAAAAACCATCCTTTTGAAGGCATTTGAGAACTTAAACGGGCTAATTTAGGTTTATCGCGTTGCCGTTGGAAACGTGGGCTCTCAACTACTTTCCCATTTTTAGCCATCGCTTAGCCATCAGAAATACAAGAAATCAAAGGGGATAATAATCTATATAGTGTGTTTCTGCCAGTTTTATTGCCTAGCATAACTTCAGAATATTTAAGCCAATACTATTCACTGTGAGTTTAAAGGAAATATATTTTTAATAAGAACGTTATAAATTAATATTGAATACTAATGGACTCTTCTCCAAACCTTTCACACAGAGCCTTTAATAAATCCTCTTCAGGCTTAACTCGCCAATTATCACCTAGAGTTAAATAAACTTGTGTTTTTAATTCAGGGTGAGTATAAGCAATACGGGCAAGACAACGTCCTGGACAAAAATTGATCATTATTTTTCTCAAATCATCAAGTAACGAAGGATTAGCAGTTTTAGAAAGTTTAATCAATAAATTTTTTGCATGACTTTCACGTGCTTCGCTAATATCTAAAATTTTTTTCCCTAAAACTCGGGTATTACCCGTAAATTCGTCGCGCTGGATTTCTCCTTCAATAATTAATAATTTATCTTTGTTTAGCTTTTCACGATACTTAGTATAGGTATCACTAAATAAAGTGACTTCTGAACGTCCACTTGCATCCTCCAAATTAAGCACTGCCATACGATCGCCTCGTTTAGTCCATAACGAGCGAATTGTAAGCACCCAACCTGCGATAGTAATAGGCTGGCCGGCCTTGCTAGTAAGTTCATTTAAAGGTGTTGAAATGAAATGGGTTAATTCCTTAGCATAATTTTCTAAGGGGTGACCACTTAAATAAAAACCTAAAACTTCCTTCTCATTCTGTAAACGTTGCAATTTTGGCCAATCCTCTTCATTGACCATTTGACTTGAATGAGAGACCATATCGAGGCCAAAAAAATCTTTTTGGCCCGAAACTTTTGCCAAAGAACTCTGATCTGCCGCTTGTAAAGCGAATTCTATATTAGCCAAAAGACTGGCTCGATTAATACCAAAACTATCTAAGCTTCCTGAAAAAATTAAAGCTTCCAAACTTCTACGATTTATTTTTTGCAAATCGATACGCTGACATAGATCAAATAAATCACTAAACCTTTGTTTTTGGCGTTGTTTAACTAGCATTTCTATCGTCCCTTCGCCCAATCCCTTAATAGCGCCTAAACCATAGCGTATCGACCCTGTAGATTCATCAACGGTAAATTTATAATCGCTATGATTAATATCTGGCGGCAAAATATCCAATTTCATTAAGCGACATTCTTCCAAAAAGATCACAACTTTTTCAGTATGATCCATATCCGAGGATAATACTGCGGCCATAAATTCTGCAGGATAGTGGGTCTTTAACCATGCCGTTTGATAGGACACTAACGCATAAGCCGCTGAATGGGATTTATTGAATCCATAGTCAGCAAATTTTTCCATTAAATCAAAGATTTGATTGGCTATATGTGAATCTATGTTTTTCTGCTCTGCACCTTTTATAAAGACAGTTCTCTGCTGTGCCATCTCCTCAGCTTTCTTTTTCCCCATTGCACGGCGCAATAAATCAGCAGCTCCTAAAGTATAACCCGCTAATACTTGTGCAATTTGCATTACTTGTTCTTGATATAAAATAATTCCATAAGTTGGGCTTAATATGGGTTCTAAAAAAGGATGCTCATATTGAACGGGCGCACGCCCATGTTTCCGATTTATAAAGTCATCAACCATTCCAGATTGCAATGGCCCTGGACGAAATAAAGCAACTAAAGCAATAATTTCATCAAAGCTATCAGGACACAATCGTTTAACGAGATCTCGCATCCCTCGAGATTCTAATTGAAATACAGCTGTAGTTTTACATGCCTTTAATAAAGCGAAGGTATTCACATCATCAATAGGAATCGCTGTTATATCTAAACAAGGCTCTCCGGGTGATTTTTTTGCATTAATTGCTTGCACCGCCCAATCGATGATGGTCAATGTTCGAAGACCAAGAAAATCAAATTTAACTAATCCAACCTTTTCAATATCATCTTTATCAAATTGAGTTATGCTGTGTATTCCACCAGGTTCACAATAAAGTGGCGTAAAGTCTGTTAATTTAGAAGGAGCAATCACTACCCCACCGGCATGTTTGCCGACGTTACGTATTAATCCTTCTAGCTTTTTTGCTAAATCAATTAATACTTTTATTTCATCTTCATGTGTATAGCGATATTTTAATTCATCTTCTTGCTCGAGCGCTTTTTCGAGTGTAATACCTAATTCAAAAGGAATTAATTTTGCAATTTTATCCACCATCCCATAAGGATAGCCCAGAACACGCCCTACATCTCTGACTACCGCACGAGCGGCCATACTTCCATAAGTTATAATTTGAGAAACTGCATCTCGCCCATAACGTTCTGTTACATAATCAATAACTTTATCACGCCCTTCCATACAAAAATCAATATCGAAATCCGGCATAGAAATACGTTCTGGATTTAAAAAACGTTCGAAAAGCAAATCATATTGTAAGGGATCTAAACCAGTAATTTGCAAAACATAAGCTACTAAAGAACCCGCCCCAGAACCTCTACCAGGACCTACTGAAATATTATTTTTTTTAGCCCAACGAATAAAGTCAGCAACAATAAGAAAGTAACTGGCAAAACCCATCGAATTGATCACCTTGAGTTCTGTCTGCAAACGCTCAAAATAAATTTTTTCAAATTCTTTGGTATTAATGCGTGTTTTTTTCGGCCCCTCCCTATCAATAGTTGTTGCATTTCGCCCAGATTTTGCCCTGTTATCTTGTTGAGGAGAACCCAAAAAAACTTTACAGCGCTTTTCTAAATAATTTACTAAGCCTTGCTGGGCTTCTTGTATTAAAAAATTTTCAGCATCCATTCCTGCCGGAATAGGAAAATTAGGAAGAAAAGAAGCATCTAATTCAATTTCTAAATTACAACGTTTGGCAATCTCTACGGTATTGATCAATGCCGATGGAATATCAGCAAACAATGTAAGCATTTCTTCTGTAGAACGTAGATACTGTTGAGCAGTATAAGTTCTAGGACGCTTAGGATCATTTAAGGTATAGCCACTATTAATGCAAACCCTAGCTTCATGGGCTTCAAAATCTTCTGCTGAAATAAAGCAAACTTCATTAGTCGCTACAACTGGAGCACTATATTCTTTTGCAAGTTCTAATGCTAAACCGATGTATTCTTCCTCCAAGGGCCGACCTAAGCGCTGTAGCTGCAAATAAAAACGATTTGGGAATAAAGTTAGCCCAGATTGTAGAGACTCTACTGCTAATGGTCTATTATCTTTCATTAAATGGGATGTAATTTCGCCTTCTCTCGCTCCTGAAAGAGCAATTAAACCTTCAGAGTAATTTGCAATCCAACTCTTCTGAAGAACAGGTTTACCCTTGTGTTGATTCTCTAAATAGGATCGCGAAATTAACTGAATTAAGTTTCGATAACCTAGCTGATTTTGACAAAGTAAAATTAATTGAAACGCTTGATCGGGAAATCGGTCATTTTTCAACCAACATTCTGCTCCAATGATAGGTTTTATACCTTTTCTTATCGCAGCCTGGTAGAATTTGATTGTTGCAAATAAATTGGATAGATCTGTTACAGCGATGGCTGGCATCGAAAGCTCATCCACTTTTGAAATAAGCTTATCAATACGAATCAAGCCATTACTTAAAGAGTATTCTGTATGTAGGTGTAGATGAATAAAGGATGGCATATTCTGCGTACTTGAATCTTTGTCTATGTTGCTGCTCAATTCGCAATCCTCATGTATTAATAATACACCCCGGCTACTTCATATTCGCGGCGCTTTGCCAAAAATCCAATTACTGGAAATACATACTCTCTGTACTTGAATCCTTGTCTGTGTTTGGCTGATACACATTTGCTTTGACTGTTTATACTTGACTCAGCACAGCACTTTTGTTAAAGAAACTGCTATGGGAATATACTGATTAAAAAGCTATTTTAACCTTGTATTTTGCCATAATTAATTCTAAAAGAAAGCTCAAAAATTTTTGCATCCTGAGAAAAAGAAAGTGACTGTTTTTTCTCAAACTCTGAATCCTAAGATTCCAAAACTCTGTGGGTTTCTTTTAAGCTAAACATTAGATAGGTATAGAGCGTTTCCAATTGCTGAGTTTCAGCAGTTAAATAGCCACGTAAAAAATTTTTACAAACATAATTTAATCTAATTGCGCCTACATAACTAGCCCCACCTTTGATTTTGTAAACTATGTTTTCAATAGTTTCCCAATCCTTTAACTGATAGACCTTTTCAAGATCATGGATATATCCTGGAATAGATTCCTTGAACATTTCTATAATTTCATTGAACAAATCTATATTTCCGCTTAGATTCTTGAGACTAATATTTTTATTGTAGATAGGGTAGGAATTTATAATATCAAGTAAATTAGCTTTCTCCATATTTAAGTTGTTTTCATCTATGTAATCATGTTTTAGTGATTTAGATTGTTTCAATAAAGGATTAAACTCAATCACATTCATTTTTTTTTCTTTAGTCAAGGGCTTTAACCAAACTTCATTGATACCTGCTGCTAAACATTCTTCCTGAAACTTCCCTTCTCCATGCGCCGTTAAACTAATAATTGGAACCATAGATGCTTGATTAATACGTTCCCAATAACGATATAAAACCGCAATTTCACTTCCACTAAGACCTGGTAAACCCAAATCTGTAATAATCAAATCAAATGAATGACCTTTAGCAAAAGCTAATGCTTCTTGCATAGTTGACACTACTGTCAGATTATAACCTTCTTGAATAAGTAATTCTTGAGAAAATTTAATTGTTAAAAGATCATCTTCAATCAATAAAATGTGTTTTTTAGTTGTTTTTTTTGGGAGCTGACTCCTTTAAAGGTATTTTTTTTGTTTCGGTTAACTTATTAGGCCTAAACAGGGAAAAGGTTCCGAATTTTTATTTTTAAATTTTAAAAGTTTATTTTTTTTTGCAAAACCCATAAACAAGGTAAAAGAAAAGCTGGTGCCTACCTCTAGCTCGCTCTTCACTTGTATCTCCCCATGAAGTCAGCTTTTCAGCAGGGATCCCAATTCCTGTATCACTAACCGTAAATTCAACATACACTCCGTCGGCTTGATGAGGTAATAATGTCAATTCTTTAACGATTATAATGACCATTCCTTGCTCAGTAAATTTTATCGCATTGGTCGCCAAATTCAGCAAAATACGTTCAAGTTTATTTTGATCACTTGCAATATTTTCAGTCGAAGTAACTTCGAAATTAATCTCTAATATAATTCCTTTTGCTTTTACAGAAGGTAATAATAAATTTTTCACGGATTCCATTAGTTCTTGTAAAGAAAAACTTGTTATATTAAGGTGAGTTTCATTTGCTTTTTCTAATGAAGCAACATCTAATATATTATTGAGTAAACTTAATAATTGCTGGCTGGCCTTATAAATCACGCATAAATCATCTTTATTTTCCAATACCTTTAAACGTTGTTCCAGTAGTTGTGATAAGCCTATAATACCCGTTATAGGAGTACGAATATCGTGACTCATATTAGCAAGAAATTCGGTTTTAGCTTGATTGGCCGCAACTGCTAGTAATTTAGATTTTTTTTAGTTTTATTTGGGTATTTTTAAGTTCTGTAATATCAAGAGATACACCTAATACACCAATTATTTTTTCAGATTTCTCTCTTAATGGTGATTTATGAGTCAAGAAAATATGCATACTATCATCAGCCAATTTAGCTCCTTCTTCAAAACTAACCATTTGATTATTTTGCATCACAAAACGGTCATTTTACTGTATCCGTTCTGTTTGATCCTTCCAGGAAAAATCAAAATCTGTCTTTCCGATAACGGCTTTAGAATTAGTAAATCCTGTTAATTCCGTATGTAATTTACTACCACCCAATATAACACTATTAGTATCTTTCCAATAAATGCTTGCTGAAACGTTTTCAACGATATTATTCAAATAAATTGTTAATTTTTCATTTTCTTCCCATAGATATTGATTAAAATCCTTAATTGGTAGATTAATTTCGCTAAAGATAGTTATGGGTTCTTTTTTAGAAGGGATTGAAATACTTTGTATAAGTATGGGTTCCTCCTGATCCTTTGCTACTTTATGGAAGATAACAGAACACTGCTTCCCCTTATTTTTAATACTTTCATTGAATAACTCATTAATTATTCTTATAATGATCGCTAAAAAAAACATTTGATATCGGCTTGTCAGCCAATTCCGCTAAAGAGCTTATATTTAATGAAGAAAAAAATGTTGATTACCACCTCTAAAAGAACATTTTTTACTATCAATCCAATAAATTGGAAAAGGTAAGGCATTTAAGATAAGTTGAAAATTCATCATATTAGCATTAGCTCCTTAAAAATTACCTTTTAACTTCATTATTTTACTTTCGACCCAAAAAGGAGCAAGGGAATTTATAATCCTCAATTTCATTTAAAGGAGTAGTAAAAAATTTAGATTAGTCCACGAAGCTTAATTTTCTACCCACCTTAATTGAATTTTTTCACTTATTTCATTAACTTTATTTGAAAGAAATTTAGCTAAAAAATTCTTTTCTGCATTTTCTATGCATATCATAGTGTGTCGCACCAATTTTTTCACTTTCAATTAGTTTTTTATCTAAAAATTGCAGTAAAAAATTATTTTCATCTTGATTATGCATTTCTGTAAATTCCTCATTCAAAATTATAGCTTTTAATAAATAAACAGGTGTAAAACTAAGCTTCCTTGGTTTATAATTAAACCCAATTTCCTGCTGATGTTCGCATAGTTTCTCCAGTGCATTCAATATCTCTGACGAATTATCTGAAATATTAATTTTCTTCCTTTGATCAGCACAATGAAGCAAAACCTCATTTTTTAATTCAACTTGTTGGGGCCCTGATAAATAAGAAACTACCCATGTATCTAGTAAAATACATTCTTTTAAATGACAAGGATTTTCTGATCTAGACTCATGTTGAGCAGCTATTTCCAAAGCTAACATGCCTCCTAAAGAATAACCTATCAAAATAAAAGGGCCCTCTATTTCAGTATTTATTATTGCATGGTAATTTTCAGCCATCTTATCCATAGTCAATAATTTTAGTTGATTACATTCTAATAATGGATCCTTAATTCCATAGCAAACATTATCAAACTCTAAATGGTCTATTAATTTACTAAAACAACTTAAACCTCCTCCAGCAGGATGTATAAATATGAGGGCAGGTAAGTTACTATCGCCGCTTTTCAGTATTCGAAGCGACGCCCTTTTAGTGTCATTCAGTAGTTTTTTAGTTAATAAATCCTCCAATTCATTAATTGTAGGATTTTGATACAAATTTTTAGTATGAAAAATTTTTTCGTTTAAATAATTTTCAAATTCACCTTTATATTCATTTTTAAAATCTTTTTAGAATTCTAGCATAAACCTTTTAATAAATTCTTTTGAAAAAGTTTTATTTATTTTATTAATTAATTCCATGCTGCAATAGAATCACAACTATATTCAAATATATTTGCTTTTACATTATTTGGAAAACCAGGTAACCTTTTCTTAATTAACTCCAATAATTTGATTCCATTTTTGGTTTTTGGTGGAAGTTCCTCTAAAAGATCAACATCTAATTTTAGTGTAAATTTTTTAGTTTTGTGTTATCTAATTTTCCATTTGCATTTGTTATGTTTATGAAATTATCAATTTGCACATAGAATGAAGGATGCATATAAGCAGGCAAATGATCACTTAAATAATCACGAAATTCTTTGATAATTGATTTATTAAATTTCTGACTCAAATCTTTTAAAGTATATACCGCTATCAATTGATTAATTCCAGCAATATTTTTAACCACTATTTCAACTTGACTAATATACTTATTCCGCGATAACCAACTTATAACTTCTTCAATTTCAACAAGATTTCCGTTAATTTTAACTTGTCGTGTATCCGCCCTAGACATAAACATTATTTGTAGATCGGTTAAGGAATATTTAACTAAATCGCCTGTTTCATAGCTTCGATTTCCTGGATTGCTGGTAAACCGATTTTGCAATTTTGGGGAATTAAAATAACCTGCAGCAATACCTGGTCCCTTTATGATTAACTTGCCTATACCACCTAAAGGAGTTTTAGTCCCTAATAAGGTTACTATTTCAACTTCTGTTTCATTAATAGGCGAACCAATGAGCGTTGTGTTATAATTATTTATTGTTCGCTTATCAAAAGTATGGGTTAATGTAAATATACTGGCTTCAGTAGGTCCATATCCATTTATAATGATAGGAGATTGGTTTAAATTTAAAACCCTTAATATAGTTTCTTTATGAACAACATCACCACCCACCATCAGATACTTTAAATTCTTAAATAAGTCCGGCTGATTATTGGCGAGAGAATTAAACAAACCGGTCGTCAACCACATATGTGTAATATTTTCTTATACTAATTTATTTCGCAATAAAATATTATCTAAAATAGTCCTCTTATCAAATACAACTAAGCTTGCACCATGATTCCAGGCTAGCCAGCATTCCAATTGAGCCGCATCAAAAACTTGATTTGCAGTTTGAGCTATTTTATCTTCAGGTAAAACCTTTATAAAATTGGGTGATTCAACGACGCGAAAAATTCCTTTTTCAAGTAATACAACTCCTTTTGGATTACCTGTGGATCCTGATGTGTAGAGGACACAGAATGTTTCGGAATTCTTGGAGGGGATAGGTAGTTTTTTATCTAAATGAACAGACTGATCAATAGCATTAATTGAAATTAATTGATCAGCTTGAAAATTTTTCTTAATTAAGTTAGGGGAATTATCATCTATTATAAAAAATTTAATTCTAGCATTTTCAATGATATAGTTCAGTCGTTCATCTGGATCATAATCTCGTTCGTTGGGTTTGCGTTCATCTGAATTTTTATAAAAAGGGACAAAAACAGCACCTATTTTTAATATTGCTAATTCTGCTATAAAAAATTGAACAACATTTAAAAAGATTCCAACATAATCTCCCTGTTTTACATCTGCATCGATTAAGGCACAAGCTAAATTTGTCGATTGTTGATCGACTTCCTTGTAGGTAAAGCGCTGATAGCGATAACAAAGTACAATATTTTCTGGAAAGGTATCAACAGTTTTTTTGAATTTACTCGCCAAACTTGGTTCTCTATGTAAAACCTGCTTTGGGCCTGAGCCTAGATTAATTAGCAAGTCTCGTTCAGCATCGTAAACTACTGATATATCTTGTAACTTATCAATGGGCCTAATAGAAACTTGAGTAATAATATGTTTAAAGTTGTTAGCAAAACGTTCTATAAAATCAGGACTAACTAAATACAGCTTGAGCATATTCAACAACAAAATTTAATTCCTTATTATATTCTTGTGCAAAAAGAGTAAAATCACCAAATCTGCATGTTTCACGCCTATTGAAAATAATGGGCTACTAGGGTATTATTAACTCTGCAATTTGTTGGTCAAGTTTTAACTCTGGAATGGGGTAGCTTTGGTAAATAAAAGCAGGACTGGATAAGGTATTTTTTATTCCTTCCTTTTGTAAAATTTTTTGTATCTTCCAGAAATGGACCTCTTGAGACTCTTGACCTGCTAAAAATATTCTATAAGTTTGTGTAAGAAACGCATCAAAATTTTGATCCTTTTCAATATCAAATTACTGAACTATTAAATTAACAAAAAAACCAACCATTTTATTAAAAGTAGGATGTCCATCCCTGCCGTTTGTCGCCACAATCAATGTAATCTTATCTTGATATGTATAGGAAGCTACTAAAAGAGCAAACAAACTATAAACTATTTAGCAAGTTAAAACAGGTAGTCGCATGGGATTGTGCTAAGGTTTTCAATGCTAAGAGATCACTATGTGGTAAAGTAAAAGTGTATCTATTTGCGATTTGCTCTGTAGCAGGCTTGGATAACGCAGGTTGATCGCTAGGCAATAGAGTTACAGTTTCTATCTTTGATAAAGTTTTTTCCCAAAAAGAATAGGCCTCCCTTTGATAAATTTTATCTTCAAGTTTTTCATACTGATAACGAACAAATTCACTATATTGAGGAGGAAACTCTCTTAATATTAAAGAATTCGAGTTTAAACTATTTTGGTATAGTCTAGATAAAGTATCCAGACAATTTTTGAGTGAAATGGCATCAAAAACAGCATGATGAATATGAAAAAAAATATAATAATTTTTTTTGTTTGTTCCTTAAAAACAGTAAATTTTATTAGAGGTTTGTTGCTCATATTCTAAGGGACATCGGTTTCTTCCTTAATGGCTTCCTCCAAATCTTCCTCTTTTTGTAGAGGTTTAATTTTAAAATATAACTCCCTAGCATTAGGAGGTAAAATTAATTGTTTTAGTTTATGATTATGCATAAAGAAAGTAGTACCAAATGCATCATAAAGCCTCACAAGCTCATGACAAGCTGCATTAAAATGTTGGATATCTAGATTTTCTCTTAGTTTGTAACAAGCCGTCATATGGTAGTTGGAGCTATTACCTGCCGATTCTTGCTGTTCTGCAAGCCAAATTCTTTACTGTTGAAAGGACACTGGTAAAATTTGATTATAAACATTGTCATTCTGAGCTACCGTTCCTGGGGATTTCTCTTGTTGTTTAATATAATCAGCTAAGGTCGCGCTGGTTGTTTTCTCACATAACAACATTTGAATTGTGATAATTATCTTTTCACTCTCATACAAAGATAAGCGCAATTCTGTCGCTTTTAACGAATCTAACCCCCTTGCTACCAATGATTTATCCTGGCCTTCATCACCTAATAAATGATTACATAATGTATTTATCTTTGTATCTAATGCTGTTATTGATTTTATGGTATTATTATCAATAAAAAATTGATTTGATAAGCATTCTAGCGAGCTTGTCATTTGTTTTAATTCAATTAAATATTTTTCAGTTAGCTTGTTGTTATTTTGTGTTAATTTACTTGTTCCCGGTGTTAAAACTTGTTCAGGGACATTCAGCGCTTTGCGAATTATTGCATCTAGATTGATAGATGCTAACTTACGAGCAGATAATCTTAAAATTGATTCCTCATTTAACTCAAATGAGCTAAAGTCAATATAAAGATCTAGTGTTTTTAATAAAAATTTTAGACTAGTATGAAGCCAAGCATGATTTTTAGTTTTATCGAACAAGTACTTAGACTTCGGATTTTCTTCTTCGTTCAATGCATTTAAAAATTTACTTTCAGGGTTATTCTTTTTAGATTTCTTAAAGTTAAGCTCAATATATTTCTTATTTTTTTCTAGAGCAAATTTAGCGATGTGCTTCAACATCTCATACTCCATCCCTCTATTAAAAACTCTGCAGCTAAGAAAAAAACGATTTATAATTAAACTATTATTACCTAAACTCGTTACTGCAACAGCCATAATGTCTTCAGAAGAGAAAATATCTTTAATTTTTCCAATAAAAATATCTCTTGTCGGACTAGTAATTATTGATTTTACTTCGTTAATTTCTATCGGTTTTGGTTTAGAAAAAGTATTAAATTGATTGGTTTTTCCTGATATTTGGCTAACTCGCAGAATTGTCTGCATGTCTTCTTCAGCATCTATCTTGTTAACAATAATTGACTGCCCTAATTCTGGAGATCTTAAATACTCCACCGGATCATTAAATTGTGTTGCAAGTGCGGCTTTAATTTTCGCTTGCAAATAAAGCACATCTCGATTTTTATCTGTTTCTGTAATAATTTGATGTTCATCAATATCAAATACCCAATGATTTTTATATTCTTGTAAATTTTGCGGCATAGTAATACAAAATACATCTAGATTTTGACTTACTTCGTTAATTTCAATGGGGTTATCGTCAATAAAACGAAAGCTATCTGGAAAAAGATTTAATTCTTTCGCAAGCTCTTTAATATTTTCAGACTTAGGTTTCCAATTTACTTTATTATACTTACTAAGATGCTTAATTTTTAACGGCATCTCAGCTTCACGTTGATTAAAAACATCGATTACAGTTTGTTCATCATTTTTACTACATAAGCAAATTATTTTTCCATTTTCCTGCTATTTAACTAAATATTTCCGCAATAAAAGATTATGTTCTTCAAATACTATACCTTCGCAGCCATTCTCAGCTGCTACGCCCGTCCATAAAGTGTTATCGCAATCTACTGCTAATAGTTTAAAATCTTTTTGCTTAATTGCATGTAATTTCCTTGCCAATAAACATGCCATAGCCGTATAAAATTCAGGAAGGTAAGGTATATGGGTTTCACCTTCAATTGGATTTTCAAAGTTTTTTACATTATAGAGCTCTTTGATATTTGATGAGGTCAAAATGTGAATTTTATTATTATTGAGTTCTGCTATATATTTTATTTTTTTTAATTCTTCATTATAAATTACTTCAGGACTTGGACATAAAAAAACTAGAAAAGGTAATACACTTTTTTGTTTAATTTGAATTATTTGCTTTAAAATCAGACTTAAATGTTCTTCTAATTTAGCTAGATCTATAATGGAATCTGCCTCTAAAAAATCAAATAACCTAAATAAAATCGCACATGACTGTAATTTTTCTATTTTTAAACCAATGAGTTCTCCTATTAAATTTTTATTAACATATTTTATTTATATTGACTCTGTAATAAATTTTTCGAATAAAGATTTTAAGAGAAAGGTTTGCGGATATTTTGGTGCTGGGTTTTTAAGATAATCCGAATTAAATGTAGAAAGAATTAACATTTTTTTTATTCCATTTTTTGTTGCAAGAATTCACTAAGGTAAATTATATTACCATTTTAAACATATTAAAAGTATTTTAATAAATTAAAAAATTATTTAAAAATCTTTTTAAATAATATTTAATAATAATTTACAAAATTAATTCGTTAAAATAAAATATGTCAATTGAGAGGAATAAAAAAAATTAAGTAACAAATTAGGCAGTTTTAATTTGTTACTTTCGAAACTTTAGAAGTATTAACTATACTGACTAATTCTCGGATGACTACCGAAAACATCATTAACTTTAATTCACCCGTGCTACGTAAATCAGCTAAAAACTGTTCCCATCGCTGAATAAAATCTTGATTGTCTGTTTCCCATTGTTCCAAGTAAATTTCATTGTTACCTTGTTTATCGATAACACATTGTAAGATAATAACTGTCAAATGCCGTTGTTGAGTATCAAGATCGTCCAATAAGATTACTCGAGCTAAATTGTCCCATAAGGTTTCGATCGTAAGCTTCATTATCTGGGATCGCAACCAAGTAAATCCAAATCTTTCGCCCACCATAAAATAGAGTTCAGCTACACCTTGTAAAACTAGATTATTTTTCTGGGTAGCATCAATAATGTCGAGTAAAGCATATTCATGATCTACATTCGCAATTCGTTTTGCTATGTCCTCTGAAATGCCTGCTTCGACAAGTCTTTGAATATTTCTTTCCCAGTGTTCTCGTTCCTCACCAATAAGTAAATTAGGTAATTTTTTATTTAGCGTAATGATGGATTGTTTAAATCGATCGACCATGCCTAAAATATCGGTGAGTTGATCTTTATAATTATAGATAAACCAACGAGTTGCACGTCTAATCAACCGATTAAATTGTCGCATAATCGCATAACGAACTACGGGTACTACATCATCATTTAAATTTTCTGCAATTCCGAGTAGTTCAGTAAAACCAAATACATGATGCGCAATGGCATAAGCACGTGCAATAGAAGCAATATCTGCGCCAATTTCGGTCTTTAAACGAAAAACAAACGTAATGCCCATATCATTAACCATGGCATTACTAATCTTCGTCGCAATAATTTCGCGACGTAGGCGATGCTGCTGCATAAATTTAGAGAAACGGCCGCGTAAAGGGTTTGGAAAGTCAGACTCTAATACGCGTTTTAGATAATCTTCCTCCAAAGAATGCTTCTCCAGTAGTTCAGCTTTCACCCACATTTTTGTATAAGCAAGTAATACAGCAATTTCAGGACTGGTTAAACCTTTACCCATTGCTTTTCTTTCCAATAAAGCTTTTTCATCAGGAAGAAATTCTAATGCGCGATCCAATTTACCATGCCGCTCTAATTCTTGAATATAACGACGATGAAATTCTAATTCTTGTTGAGCATGCATAGCAGCCAAACTAATGGTACGTGTTTGACAATAATTATCATAAAGAACAAGCTTTGCAATTTCATCAGTCATTTCTACTAGTAATGCATTTCGTTGATCAAACGTCATTTCACCGGCGGATACGACTGCATTCAATAAAATCTTACAATTAACTTCATGATCGGAACAATCAACACCGGTAGAGTTATCAATAAAGTCGGTATAAATTAAACCGCCATTTAAAGCATACTCAACACGCCCTAATTGAGTTAAACCAAGATTCCCTCCTTCAGCAACAATGCGGCAACGTAATTCTTTAGCATCAATACGTAAATTATCGTTAGTTCTATCACCAACATCTGCATTTCTTTCACTGGATGCTTTCACATAAGTGCCAATACCACCATTCCATAATAAGTCTACACTGGCTTTTAATATCGCTCGTATTAACCCATCCGGAGCAATAGAATCTTGATTAATATCTAATAATTTTTTAATTTCATTATTCACTACAATAGATTTTTGTGAACGTAAAAAAACACCGCCGCCTTTAGAAATTAAATCAGAACTATAATCCTGCCATGTAGAACGTGGAAGATTAAATAACCGTTTTCGCTCTTGAAAACTTTTTTCTGGATCTGGATTCGGATCGATAAATATATGCATATGATTAAATGCGGCAACGAGCTTAATGTGATGCGAGAGAAGCATCCCGTTACCAAAAACATCACCTGACATATCACCAATACCAACAACAGTAAAATCATTTTTATCGGTATTAAAGCCTAATGCTCTGCAATGCCTTCTAACAGATCCCCAAGCCCCTCGAGCAGTAATACCCATTTTTTTATGATCATATCCGACACTACCACCCGAAGCAAACACATCTCCTAACCAAAAGTTGTATTCAGCTGCAATAGCATTGGCAATATCTGAAAAACTTGCAGTACCTTTATCGGCCGCAACTACTAAATAAGGATCTTCCCCATCATATCGCACTACATTTTCAGGATGTATCACCACATTATTTTGTAAATTATCGGTTAAATCCAACAAGCCGCGCATAAATGTTTGATAACAAAGAATCACTTCATTCATCACAGCTTCGCGATCAGTATTTTCGGGTAATTGCTTACAAACAAAACCGCCTTTTGCACCGGCAGGAACTATTACCGCATTTTTTACCTGCTGAGCTTTCATTAAACCTAAGATCTCAGTGCGAAAATCTTCTCTGCGATCTGACCAACGGATACCGCCCCGCGCCACTTTTGCTGCTCTTAAATGAACCGCTTCCACACGCGGAGAGTATACAAAAATTTCAAACATTGGCCTTGGCAATGGTAAATCCATAATTTGACTAGGATTTAGTTTAAATGCCAACCAAGCTTTAGGTTTATTTTGCTGATCTGTTTGATAATAATTAGTTCTTAAGGTGGCCTGAATCACTTCAAATAAGTTTCGTAAAATACGATCTTCATCTAAGCTAACAACTGCATCTAACGCAGTGTGTAAACTTTTTTCTAGACTAGCGGTCTCACTTCCGGACTTATCTTGCCGACTAGGATCAAAATAATATTTAAACAGTTTGACTAAAATTTTGACAATACCAGCATTTCGCGATACAACAGTCTCAACATAGGCTTGGCTAAAGGGGACACCGATTTGACGAAGATATTTGGTATAAGCGCGCAATATTGAAACTTCACGCCAGGTTAATTGCCCTGCCAATATTAAGCGATTAAAACCATCATTTTCGACCTGGCCAGACCAAATTTTGCAGAAAGCGTCTTGAAAAATTTCTTTTACCTGTGAAACATCAACATCATCAATATTAACCGGTTTTACACCAAAATCATTAATCCAAATACGACGGCCATCGGGCAGAGTAATTTCTTGCGGCCATTCATCCATTACACGTAAACCCATATTTTCCAGAACGGGTAAGGCATCAGACAATATAATGGGTTTACCTGCCTGAAACAATTTAAATCTTAATGACACACCCTTTTCATTTGCAGACGGATAAAAATTCATTTCTAAAGGATGTTCAGAAGTAATTCGTTCTAATTGTTCAATATCATGTACGGCTGTGTTCGCAGAAAAACTATCTCGATAGCCGCTAGGAAAAGCATACATATATTTTTGTAATAAGCGACCGCCTTCTTGCTCACCATAATACTCAATTAAAGCTTGACGCAATTCTTCTTTCCAAGAGCGAGCTACTTCAACCAGTTGTGATTCAATTTTTTTCACATCGTAGGTTAAATCTTTCTTAGGATCAGTCCGAATTAAAAAATGGATACGTGCTAAATTTGAATCCCCAAATAATGTAGAAAACCCAATTTCAATACCGGAAAATTCGCGAACCAAGATCTTTTCCATCTGGCGTTGTAGATCGGTGTTTAGCTGCTCTTTGGGCAAATAAACTAAACAAGAAATAAAGCGTCGATAATTATCTTGTCTAACGAATAAACGAACGGTTCTTTGCTCTTGGATATGAAGAATACCTAAAGAAAGTTTCGTTAGCTCTTTGACTGAAGCTTGAAACAAATCATCACGAGGTAAACTTGAAAGAATGTCTAATAATGCTTTTCCAGCATGGCCTTTTAAAGGTAAATTTGAATTTTGTAAAATTAATTTTATCTTACGTCGTATCAATGGAATGCTACGGGGATCACTATGGTAAACCGTAGAAGTAAAAAGACCAATAAACCGCCTTTCTCCAATTAATTCCCCCTGTGCATTAAAACGTTTAACACCGATATAATCAGCATAAACAGACCGATGTACTCTAGATTTGCTATTGGTTTTGGAAATAACCAGCACTTGGGGAGAGAACGCTAGTCTCCGCGCCTCTGGTGGCAACTCTGTTAAAGATTTTTCTTCCTTGCTTCGGGTTTCATCCCTTAAAACACCTAATCCTGATTTTTTGATCATGCGTAATGTTTTATGATCTTTACTTAAATCATAGTCACGGCAACCTAAAAAAGTAAAATGATCATTCAGCAACCAATTCAAAAAATCTTTAGATTCTGCAACATCGACTGGATCATACGGTGGGGAATTTTGTTCCAACTCCTTTAAGCAATCTTGCATTCTGGAACGCATTTCAGGCCAGTCGTTTACAACTAAACTAACTTGTGCTAATACCTTTTCCAGTTTTTTAGCTAATTTATTAAGAACTTCATTATCTGAATTTTTATCAATTTCCAAATAAATTAATGCTTCAGTTTGTTTATCGCCGATAGTGTCATAAGGTAAAACCTCGATGACTCTTCCTTGTTTATCACGGCTAAATTTTATATTTCCAAAATGAATATTAAAAAAAATGTTAAATCCTTGTCGAATGATCTCCATGCGAGTGGAATCTACTAAGAAAGGCTTATCTTCGGCAACAATTTGTACGATACTATATTTACTTTCCCAACCGTCTTTTTCAATATTAGGATTATAAACACGGATGTTTGCTTTGCCAGGTAAACGCTGGTAGATGATATCCCAATGAGAGGCCAATGCTGCCGCAAGATTTTCTGCAGATCGACTTTCTAACGTTTCTAAATCGGTATGGGCATAATACTGCTTGGCAAAAGCAGTAAATAACTTTGCTTGTTCTTTCGGCACCTTTGGCAAAGCAAATCTTAAAATTTTATCTACGATCGACTTATAAACACGGTTAGTAAGGTTGTTCATATTGAACTAAAAGATTGAATGATAATAATTCCCCATACCCGTTGGTAAAATCCTTATATCCACTCCTGTTTATAACCAATAGACACTTTATGAGGGATCAAGTAAACTAGCCCATTGTAATACGCTCCCTGCAAAAAACCAATGAAAACCATCTAATTTTTATGTCAGCTTCTAATAGCGATCCTGCAGAAATCAACAAGTTTACACAAATGGCTGGACAATGGTGGGATATTGAAGGTCCGTGTAAACCCTTGCACATCACCAACCCTTTGCGCTTGGAATTTATAGCCGCCCAACAAACTCTAAAAGGTCAAGAAATAATCGATATTGGTTGTGGCGGAGGAATATTAACCGAAGCATTGGCTAAGCAGAGGGCGCAGGTTACGGGTATTGACAAGAGCGACCCTCTCATCCAAGTCGCAAAAAAACACGCCAAAGAAAACCAGCTACCTATCAAATATTACCAGACTAACGCAGAATCATTCGCAAAAAATCATAGCCAATCCTTTGATGTAGTATGCTGCATGGAGCTATTGGAACATGTCCCTGACCCTTGCTCTCTCATACAAGCTTGCAGTGACTTAGCTAAACCAGGGGCCAATATCTTTTTGTCGACTATTAACCGTAATCCACGATCTTATCTATTAGCCATACTCGGCGCAGAATATATCTTAAAACTTTTACCTAAAGGAACACATGATTATAAAAAATTTATTTGTCCCTCTGAATTAGCCAAAGCGGCTCGAAAAGCTAATTTAATCCTGCAAAAGTTTCAAGGCATTCACTATAATCCTCTTACCCGGCATTATGCCTTAGGAAAAGATATTCAAGTCAACTATCTTGCTGCCTTTAGGAAGCGCCTTTAATAAATCATGTCATTTTTAATATTAAAGCATACAAAAATCGATGGTTTACTTTTTGATCTCGATGGTACTTTATTAGATACGGCTGCCGATTTAACAGCGGCTCTTAATCATGTCTTGAAATTAAAACAACTTAAACCCTTATCGCTAGATGAGGTTCGACCTAGCATTTCCACTGGAGTAGCTGGTTTATTAAATTTAGGAGGGATCACTACTAAAGACCCTATTTTCGCAATCTTTCGTCAAAAATTTCTTGATTATTATCGCCAGCACATTTGCATACATACTCATTTATTTCCAGAAGTGGAAACTTTAATCAATTATTTGCAGGAAAAAAAATGGGCATGGGGAATCGTTACTAATAAATCGGCTAGTCTTACTGAAGACTTAATTAGCAAATTCCCATTACTGAATAATACAAACTGTATAATTGCAGGCGACACACTTAAATACAACAAACCCCATCCTCTACCCTTATTACATGCCTGTGATTGCATAGACTGCCTGCCAAAAAATTGTATTTATGTAGGTGATGCTAAATCCGATATCGAAGCAGCTAACGCAGCAGGTATGTTTAGCCTTATCGCGCTTTATGGATTTATTGACACTAATGAGGACGTTGATAACTGGAATGCTTCTGCAAAGATTTCCTCACCACTCGATATCATTCAATATTTAAAATAATTTCATTGATTGCAATAAACCTATTTGATATTCAGCATCAATTTGACTATCTAAATTATTAGGCAGCGCTAAAGGAGATATCTTTCTTGACCATTTTTGCTTAGATGTAATTCAACATCTTTTGAATTACGCCTCTTTTTTGTTTTTATTTCACTTATATTGAAAAAAAGGTCGAATAGAAACTTGTTGCTCAGTTTCTGCAAGCAAAAAGCTTTGTTGTTTTTTTCTTTTATCATTAATCAATATAAAGTAAATCTTTGGCTTCTTCAGTTTTTAGATCTAATAATAATTGCAAATGTTCTTGATAAGCCTTTTTAGAAAAAGATCCAATGCAATTTAACATACATGCATAAAGGGTTAACAATTTGAAACTAAATACTTCTGGCAGTTCAATCATTAATGCAAAAATATTTGTATCTAAAAAACTTGTTACGTCCTCAATATTAATAATCAATAAAGCTGCGGTTTTTTTAACTCTTTTAATTCCTTAAAATGCTCATTCAAATCTTCGTCAATGTCAACTTTTAACATTTTCAAATCTTTTTCTAATTTGAGCAACAATTCATTAAATTGCTTATTAAAGCTTGTTTCTTCATCAGAGTTGATTTCTTCATAACCTGCATTATCAACCATAAGTTTTTTAAAAAAATAACCATGGAATATAACCCATTTAATTTTAACATTAAAACTTAAAAAACTGAACTATATTTTAAAATGTCAAAATATATCTACAAAAACTCAACTAAGAATTTTTTGCTATACTTTAAACTTCAATCCTATCGAGTATGAGAAAATGGCTAATTTGTTGGAACCCACCTTACGAGTGAAAACTAGACCTAATGACGCTAATAAAGCAGGTGATATTTTTGGTGGTTGGTTGATGTCACAAATCGATATTGCTGGGGCTATTACCGCTGCACAATGTGCTAAGGGGCCGGTTGTAACCGTTGCTGTCAAAGAATTAAAATTCTTACAACCTTTATTTATTTACGATATTGCTAGCTTTTATACTAAGATTGTCGCTATCGGAAAAACTTCGGTAACCATTGAGGTAGAAGTTTATGCTGAACGTTACCAAGAAGGAGTGAATGAATCTTCTCAAATTAAGGTTTCGGAGGCCAGCCTAGTCTATGTAGCGGTATCAAAACCAGGCGAAAAGCGTTTAATCCCTAATGAATAATTAATCAATATTAAACACTGCCTATAGTTATTTCTGCATTAGGTAATGTTATATTTAATTCTAATATCGAGCAATTCCCAGTTCGTTCTAGCTCTACCTTTACCTGATCTTGATCGATATCGACATATTTAGCAATGACTTCAATCAATTCCTGTTGTAATTTTGGTAGAAAATTGGAATTATTCTCTGTTCTACGCTCATGAGATACAATAATTTGCAAACGTTCTTTAGCAAGCGTCGCAGTATTTTTAGGTTTATTTCTAAAAATGTAATCTAATAAACTCACGTTGCTATCTCCTCACGACCAAAGAGACGACGTAACAAACCTTTCTTTTCTAATTTAATAAATTTAAAAGGTATTTCTTCGCCTAATAAACGAGACACAGCATCGGCATAAGCTTTATGCGCATCGCTTTCTCCATTCAATGTAACAGGTACACCTGCATTGGAAGCACGTAATACCGCTTGTGATTCTGGAATAACACTCAATAAAGGGATAGATAATATATCCAATACATCATCCACACTAAGCATATCGCCTCTTTCTACTCGTGCTAAAGAATAGCGCGTCAAAAGTAAGTGTTGCTTCACGGGTTCAAGACCTAACTCAGCACGTCTCGATTTACTATCTAGAATTCCTAACATTCTATCGGAATCTCTGACAGAAGAAACTTCTGGGTTACTAACAACAATAGCAGTATCAGCAAAATACATTGCTAACGTTGCACCACGTTCTATTCCGGCTGGTGAATCACAAAGAATATAATCAAAATCTTTTTTGAGCTCTTCTAAAACCTTTTCCACACCTTTTTTTGTTAAAGCATCTTTGTCACGCGTTTGTGAAGCAGGTAGAATATAAAGATTCTCGAGCCTTTTATATTTAATTAAAGCTTGTTTAATATTTGCTTCACCGCGAATCACATTCACAAAATCAAAAACAACACGTCTCTCGCAACCCATAATGAGATCGAGATTGCGTAAACCAATATCAAAGTCAATAACGACTGTTTTAAACCCACGGAAAGCAAGGCCTGCTGCCATTGACGCACTACTAGTCGTTTTACCGACACCACCCTTTCCAGAGGTAATAACAATAATTTCAGCCAAGGGTTGCTCCTATTATCAATTTAAAAAATGTTGTAGCGATTATTTTCAGCTAAGATTATTTTTTAGATTCAGTTATTTATGGCATTGCTTTGTAAGTATTCACGCTATATATTGTTGATTACGCCATTAAAACACCTATATAGATAGGTTAATCTTACTGGATTTCCTTAAGAAGTGGAAGTTTTCTTCCACAAAAGCTTAAAGTTTATTTTTTGTATAAGAAAAATACAAGATGGTTTAATATTGCATAATATTAGGTATTAGCAACTAGATTTTTGTAAGTCACGAAGACCTATTGCACGACAACGCAAACCAAAATTTCAAATGTTTTAATCATTATTTATTTTTTTAAGTTCTATGCCAAGCCCCGATCAACTGCAAGCTGCATATATTTTGCACGCCCGACCCTTTCGAGATACTAGCTTATTAATAGACGCATTTACCGCTTCGCAAGGCAGAATAAACCTTATTGCCAAAGGTGCACGCGGAGTACGAGGAAAAAAATCTCGCTTTAGAGGATCACTACAAGCTTTTGTACCGTTGTTACTTTCTTGGCGCGGGAATAGTGATCTCATGAATTTAGTCAATGCAGAACCTAACCCTATTCCCCTTCCTCATTTAACAGGGAAACTTTTAGTTTGTGGTCTTTATCTCAATGAACTTTTAATCCGTTTACTTTATCGTTACGATCCTTATCCGCATTTATTCCAAGCTTACCAAACAACACTTTGCAGCTTATCTGACAATCCAGCTATTGCTTTGCGTTTATTTGAAAAAAAATTGCTAGCTGAATTGGGTTATGCTTTATATCTAAATAAGGACAGTTTAACCAACCAAGCTCTTCTACCTTATCAGTCCTATCAATTCATCCCAAGTCAAGGTTTAGTTGTTTGCTTAAACAAATCCTTACCTAAACAATCCATTTTTTCTGGTGCATCTCTTTTGGCGATGCATCATGAAACATGGGATACCTCTACGCACTTATTGGATGCAAAACGTTTATTTCGGCTCGCTTTAAATTATCTGCTCGAAGGCAAAACTATTCGTAGTCGTGAATTATTAATGTTATCGTAGATTATTGGTTAATTCACTGAGCTATTAATTTAGATAAGGGATAGGCTAGTTTTAGAGCGTCAAATACGTTGATTTGTAAGTTAGCATCTACTAATATCGTCTTTTAAGGTTTAAGTGATTTTTAAAAACATATACACCGTATATTTTAGAATAACACACCAACATTTATGGGGTTCATTATGAGATTTTACATCCATTGTTTACTATCTATTCTTGGTTTATCACTTTTAGCAGGTTGTGCATCTTCTTTATCGCCTGATGTTTATACAACCAGTGGAGCTGGTCAAGTCCAGCATGTTGATAAGGGGGTGGTCACCAGTACTCGAGTCGTAAAAGTGACTGGTAATGGCGAGCTTGGTGTCGGAGGAATTGCCGGAGGTGCACTTGGCGCTATTGCTGGCTCCGAAATAGGTGGGGGAAGAGGTAGTTTAGCCAGCGGGATTGGTGGTGCTTTATTAGGTGGCTTAGCAGGTAACCAGATTCAAAAAGGTCTTTCCACACAGACTGGTGTTGAGTATGTAGTTAGACTCAGAAATAACTCGTTAATTTCTGTCGTACAAGGACCAACGCCAACTTTTAACCGTGGTCAACATGTATTAGTACAATATGGTGCAGGTGGTCGTCCACGCATTATTGCTGACCCTGATCACTACGCACGTTAATAATCCATTAATGCTTAAAATACTCAAATAAATGGGAGTTATTCTTCCCTTTTTTCAGGAAAAAAATGTCTACGAGTAAACTCAGTAAACGCAATCTGTTTTCAACTTTATTATTAGGCTTTTCATCAGGTTTGCCGCTGGCGCTCACCTCTAGCACACTACAAGCATGGTTTACAGTAACTGGGGCCACTTTGTTGGCTGTTGGAAGTTTAAGCCTAATTGGACAACCTTATGTTTATAAATTTTTATGGGCGCCCTTACTTGATCGGTGGATCCCCCCTCTCTTTGGGAGGCGTCGCGGTTGGATTGTTCTAATTCAATTAGCTTTAATAATAGCTATTATTACTATGGCGTTAACTAACCCCCACACTAATGCTTCCTTATTAATTACAGTCGCTTTTTTTGTTGCTTTCCTTTCCGCTTCACAAGATATTGCTATAGATGCTTATCGAACTGATATTCTTAAACCCAATGAACGAGGATTAGGAACCACACTCTATAGCTGGGGTTATCGAGCAGCTATGTTGGTTTCGGGTGCATTAGCACTTGCATTAGCTGAATATATTGGATGGTGTAACACTTATCTGCTGATGGCCGCTTTAATAGCCCTTGGCCTTTTTGGGGCTTGGTTTGGTGAAGAGCCCATGGATGAGCAAGAAAAATATCCACCTACTTCATTACACGCAGCGATTGTTGATCCTTTTAGAGAGTTTTTAAGTAGAAAGCCTGCCTGGTTAATTTTACTATTTATTATATTGTATAAGTTTGGTGATGCTCTCAGTGTTTCTTTAACCACACCTTTTCTGATCCGCGGACTGGGCTTTTCTTTAAGTACAGTCGCTTTGGTAAATAAAGGTATAGGATTTTTTGCAGCAATGCTAGGTCTTCTCGCTGGCGGTGTCTTAATGGCGCGTCTAAGTTTATTTCGTGCCTTATTATATTTTGGTATTTTACAAGCCGCAGCCATTTTAGCTTTACTCCATCTTGCTATCGTAGGACATAACTATCATTGGTTAGTTTTTGCCGTATCTGTAGACAACTTTTGTAATGCGATGGGGAGTATTGCCTTTGTTGCCTTATTAATGAGCTTATGTAATCATAGTTATACTGCTACACAATTTGCCTTATTCTCCGCATTAGCAGGTGTCGGGCGAGTTTTTATTGGCCCTTTAGCAGGACTCATTGTTACTTATTACAGTTGGCCGGTATTTTTTGTATTATCTCTTACGGCTTGCCTTCCTGGATTAGGTCTTTTATGGCATTTACGTAGTAATTTTAACAACAACAATCATTCTGATATCGTCCTTGAAAAAACTACTTGAAATAGCTGATTAATCAAGAACCATAATGGCTTCTATTTCCACTTTAGCCCCCATAGGTAAACTTGCCACCCCTATAGTACTTCTAGCAGGATAAGGGGGGTTTAAATAATCTTTCATTACCGTATTAATAACAGGGAAATCACTGAGCTCTTGTAACAAGATAGTCAGTTTAACCAAATTTTTTAAATCTCCTCCGGCAACTTTAGCAACAGCCGTTAAATTCTCAAATATTTGCTTAACTTGATTTTCAGTACTTCCTTCCACCAAAATTCCATGCTTAGGGTCTAATGGAATCTGATCTGATAAATAAACATTCTTGCCAATTTTAATGGCTTGCGAATAGGAACCTATTGGCATAGGCGCATTTTCAGTTTGTACTGCTATTTTTTTTGTCATTAAATAAAATCTAAAAAGTAAGTTAAAACCCAGGAAATTTTAACATATCGGACTTGAATTTTCTTAATATGCTCCCCATATAAAGTGATGTTGGTGTGATAAAGCTAACTTATTGTGCTCTTTATCAAACATCATTATGATTAGCCCTGCTTGGAGGGTTAATTTGATTAATATCCTCATTTTGATAGTAATTCTTAAGGAGAATCTGCATGAGTGTTGCATTAGAAAAACCTTTGGTTGAAAGCTTAGTTCCTATGAACGATCGTATTCTTGTCAAACGTGATGAAGAAGAAAGATCCGTAGGCGGTATTGTTATTCCAGACACTGCAAAAGAAAAACCTGTTAGGGGTACTGTAGTCGCTGTAGGGCATGGTAAACGCTTGAAGTCAGGTCAAATCCAAGCTTTAACCATTAAAAAAGGCGATAAACTCTATTTCGGGAAATATAGCGGAACTGAAATCAAACTTGATGGGAAAGAATACCTAATTATGCGCGAAGATGATGTTCTGGCGTTAATCAAAGACTAATTACAATTTTAACCCTTATTTTTATTTAGAGGAATTAATAAAATGGCTACAAAAGTTTTACAATTTGGCGTAGATGCACGTGCTTCTATTCTACGAGGTGTTGATATACTCGCAGAAGCAGTTAAAGTCACTTTAGGCCCTAAAGGTCGAAATGTTATTTTAGACAAAAGTTTCGGTGCTCCTACCATTACAAAAGATGGTGTTTCCGTCGCGAAAGAAATCGAACTCAAAGATAAATTTGAGAATATGGGCGCACTAATGGTCAAGGAAGTGGCCTCCCAAACTTCAGACATAGCCGGCGATGGAACCACTACTGCCACCGTGTTAGCGCAGGCTATTTTACGTGAAGGCATGAAAGGCGTGGCTGCTGGCATGAATCCGATGGATCTCAAAAGAGGTATTGAAGCTGCAGTGTCTGCTGCAATAGAATCACTACAAGCTATTTCTAAACCTTGTGACGGAGATTGGATTACCCAAGTAGGTACAGTTTCGGCGAATGCTGATAGCGCTATTGGTGAAATTATCGCTGAGGCAATGAGTAAAGTGGGTAAACAAGGCGTTATTACTGTAGAAGATGGTTCCGGTCTGAAAAATGAACTTGATACTGTCGAAGGTATGCAGTTTGATCGTGGCTACCTCTCCCCTTACTTCATCAACAACCAACAAAGCATGGCGTGCGAATTGGACAATCCTTATATTTTATTAGTGGATAAAAAAATCTCTAATATTCGTGAAATGTTACCGACACTTGAAAGCGTTGCTAAATCAGGTCGTTCTTTATTCATTATCGCGGAAGATGTGGAAGGTGAAGCATTAGCTACCTTAGTCGTCAATACTATTCGTGGTATTGTCAAAGTTTGTGCTGTAAAGGCACCTGGCTTTGGTGACCGCCGTAAAGAAATGCTGAAAGACATTGCTATTCTAACCAAAGCAAATGTTATTACAGAAGAAGTAGGCTTAAATCTTGAAAAAGCCACTTTAGAAGATTTAGGCTCAGCTAAGCGCATTGTTATCACCAAAGACAATACCACCATCATCGATGGCCAAGGTGATAAAAGCATGATCTTAGCTCGAATAGATGAAATTGATGCTCAAACTAAAGCCAGCACTTCTGACTATGATAAAGAAAAATTACAGGAACGCAGAGCTAAGCTATCCGGTGGTGTTGCTGTCATTAAGGTCGGTGCTGCGACTGAAATTGAAATGAAAGAAAAGAAAGCACGTGTAGAAGACGCACTTCATGCAACGCGTGCTGCGGTTGAATCGGGTATTGTTCCCGGTGGTGGCTCTGCTTTAATTCGGGCATTAAGTGCTTTAAAAGATCTCAAAGGCATTAACAACGCTGATCAAGCACATGGTGTTCAAATTGTTGCTGATGCAATGGTTGCGCCTTTACGTCAAATTGTCCTTAATGCGGGCGGACGTCCTGATGTCATCATTGATAAGGTAATAAATAGTACTGAAGTTAATTACGGCTACAACGCAGCAACGGGTGAATATGGTGACATGATAAAAATGGGTATTTTAGATCCCACTAAAGTAACTCAAACTGCATTGCAAAATGCCGCTTCTATTGCTGGACTCATGATTACTACAGAGTGTATGGTCGCTGAAGTCCCTAAGAAGGATGAAGGCGCTGGTGCTCCTAGTGATATGGGTGGCATGGGCGGTATGGGTGGCATGATGTAAGCTTACGCTCTCCTCCATATTGTTCCATAAAAAACCCCGCTTCCGCGGGGTTTTTTCTTTTCAAGAAATTAAAGCTAAACTTATGAAAAAATTAAAATGATCTTCTAAATAGGAAATTACTTTTATGTTTAGTCGTATTCTATTATTTTTAGGTACCAATATTTTAGTTATTGCTACAATTTCAATTGTTACCAACTTGTTAGGTCTACACAGTTATCTGACCTCTCACGGAATCAATTATTTATCATTAGATATCTTTTGTGCGTTGTGGGGTACAGCAGGGGCTTTTATTTAACTTTTAACTTCAAAATTTGTTGCTAAAAAAGCATGGATTTAAAAATTATTGACTCTAATACTGCCTCGGGTGAAGAAAAAAGTATTCTAGACGTTATCCATAATTTAGCGTGCAAAGCTGAACTGAAGGTTTTACCTGAAGTAGGAATTTACAATTCACCAGAACTCAATGCTTTTGCGACGGGCTCTACTAAAAATAATTCTTTAGTAGCCGTTTCTAGTAGGTTACTTCAAAAAATGAATCCCGCTGAAATTGAAGGTGTCCTAGGAATGAAGTAACTAATATCACGAATGGTGATATGGTCACCATGATACTTATATTAGGTATAATTAACGCTTTTGTACTTTTTTTATTGCGCATTGTCGCCTATGTAATTTCAGTTGGAGCGGCTGGACGTAATGAAGAAGGCTCAGTCAGTGGTCCTGGTCCGATGTTTTTTATGCTATCTATGGTATTTGATATTCTATTTACATTTTTAGGTAGTATTTTAGTCGCAGCCTTTTCCAGACATCGTGAATATCGAGCTGATAAAGGCGGAGCACAATTAGCGGGTCGCTACAAAATGATTGATGCATTACAAAAAGCAATGAAACCTGCCACCTTTGGAATTACGTATCGAACGTTTACAACAAAAAAAATAATTTATAAATCTCCTTACTCCTTTGCGTATTGCATTAAACCACCACGGAAAGGAGCAAATCCTGCGCCAAATATAATCCCTGCATCAATTAGATCGCTGTCGGTAACCACTTTTTCTTCTAAACATTTTTTAGCTTCGTCTATCATCGATTGAATTAAGCTATCTACTAAATTTTTTGGAGCTTTATAGTCCTCAGGAATTTTTTCTTTTATAGGTTTACCTTTTTTATAACGATAAAATCCCCTACCCGTTTTTCGCTAGATCACTATTAGCAACCATCTTCTCCAAACCTTCAGGAACAATGCCCCCTAAAGATTAGCTGAGAATCTTAGCTACAGCTAAACAAATATCTAAACCTACTGTATCAGCCAATTCTAATGGACCCATGGGCATACCAAAATTTACAGCGGCATTATCGATAACGGGTGCAGGAATTCCAGTTTGTAACAATAGCACTGCTTGCATTAAATAAGGCATTAATAAACGATTGACTAAAAATCCAGGAGAACTTTTAACAGGTAGCGGTAAACGATTAATTTGGTGGACAAAGGCCAATCCTTTTTCTAAGATATTTTGCGAAGTTATTGCCGATTGCACTACCTCAACTAAAGACATTTTAGCTACGGGATTAAAAAAGTTTAAACCTATCAATTGTTCTGAATGCTGCAATCCTTGCTGGATATCTTCTAAAATAATACTCGATGTATTGCTAGCCAATAATGCATCTGGTTTAATTTGTTTCTCTAACTACCTAAATAAATCTTGTTTGACGGTTAAATCCTCAAATATCGCTTCAATAATTATATCTGCCCGCCCTACTCCATAACCCACTAAATCAGGTAGTAATCTATCCATTGCAGCTTGAATAGCACGGGATGTCTTTAAGCGTTTTTGGAACAATGCATAAGCCCTTGTCATAGCTGGAGCAATATACTCTTGCCTCACGATCCTGTAAAGTGACATACAATCCTTGCAAAGCACACCAAGCGGCAATATCTCCACCCATTGTTCCTGCACCTATGACATGAACATGCTTGAAAACGGTATTATCCTTTTTCCCTAATTTCTTTAAACGTTCTTTCAAAAAAAAGACTCTCATTAAATGTTTTGCTGTAGGAGTCATAGCCAATTTACTTAAAGAACTTGCTTCATGTGAAAAAGCTCGATTACTAACGCCATATTGCTTCCAGAGATGCAAAGTAGCAAAAGGCGCGGGATAATGTTTAGAATTAACTTTGACACATAGGCGACCCTGCACAATTTTGCTAATAATATTTCTCATCCAAGAATAATTGGTTATTTTTTTCCAAATTAATCTAAAGAAAGAATATTTTTTCCTGTATTTTCCCAAAGCATAATAAAATACGGCTCGTTCTGATTGCCGAGAGGGGACAAGTTGATCGATTAAACCTAATTTAAGCGCTTGATAAGAGAAAATTGTTTTTCCTGTTAAAATCAATTCAAGTGATGCCGGTCCTCCCAATAAACGAGGTAAACGTATAGTCCCTCCCCAACCAGGGTGAATTCCAAGTAGTACTTTTGGTAAACCAAGCCGAGTTTTTTCATCGTCAATAGCAATACGATAATCACAAACTAAAGCTAGTTCTAAACCTCCTCCTAAGCAAATGCCATTGATCAAAGCAACTGTTGGAATATTGAGAGCTGCTACTTTAGCAAATACTTTTTGTCCCAGTTGAATAAAGGCTAAAATCTTTTCCTGTGTTTTTAACTGACTAATGGCTTGGATATCAGCACCTACAATAAATCCATTTATTTTACTAGAGGTTATTACTAAGCCTTGAACTGATTTATCATTAGAAACTTCTTGTATAATCGAGTTTAATTTAGTTAATACCTCTTCATCTAGGTTATTACTCGAGCTATTTTCTTTATCAAAATACAACCAAAGAATTTTTTCTTTTTGCTGCACTTGCCAATTTAAATAGCTTACTTCCATTAGAATACTCCAGCTTTAGTTTTATCTGTATTTTCCAATAGTAGTGCACCGCCTTGTCCACCACCAATGCAAAGTGTCGCTATTCCAAAATGGGCTTGTTTTCTTTTTAAAATATGTGCCAAATGCAAAACGAGTCGTGCACCGCTAGCCCCTACTGGATGATCCATAGCAATTGCTCCTCCATCATGTTGATTTTTGCTTGATCAATTCTTCCTAAGACTTCAGAACCCAGTTGATTCTTGCAATATTCAGGATCTTGCCAAGCCGCTAAACAGGCTAAAACCTGGCCTGCAAATGCCTCATTTATTTCCAAAAAATCAATATTGTTAAATGTAAGTGCCTGTTTTTTTAAAAGCGCTGCTACGGCATGTACTGGACCTAAACCCATTTCACTAGGATCTACGCCTGCCCATGCCACATCGACTATGCGTGCCAAAATAGGTAAATGATATCTCTGTATTGCTTCTTCACTCGCTAAAATTAAAAAAGCAGCGCCATCAGTGATTTGAGAACTATTTATTGCAGTTACTAAGCCAAAAGGCTTATCAAAAAAAGCTTTTAATGAAGCTAATTTTTCTAGATTAGTATCACGCCGCAAGCCATTATCAAATGAGTAAAAATCATTTTGTATATCATAAATCGGATTGATTTCTTCTTTAAAAATTCCAGCATCTTGCGCTGCAGCCAAACGCTGATGACTCTGTAAAGCAAATTGATCCATTTCTTTACGAGTAATTCCAAAACGATGAGCAATTACCTCGGCCGTTTGTTCCATACCCAGTCCTACGATCGGATCCCTTAAACCATGTAATAACGCAATAACTGGTTTTAAATATTTCAATTTAAATTGTGTCAATAGCTTTAAGCGCGCTAAAAAACTTTTAGCTGAATTCCATTCAGCTAACCAAACAGTCATTTCTCGATTAAACAGAAGAGGTGCTTGGCTCATTGCCTCTGTACCACCCGCTAATACTAAGTCATATCTACCACAGGCAATATCTAAGCCTGCACTATCTAAAGCTTGCATACCTGAAGCACAATTCCTCTGTACGGTATAAGCAGGAACAGCTTTACCGCAACCAAACGTAATGCAATCACACGACTAATATTAGCCTCATCTGGGCTTGGCATAACACAACCAGTCACTACTCTTCATCCAGTTGATCTGGATTAAATGTTTGACGTGCTAATAGATAACGCCCTGCCTGTACAGCTAAATCAGAAGCAGTAAAATTTCCTGGAGCCCCGTGAACTTTCAACCAAGGAGTACGCATGCCATCCACAATATAAACTGATCGTGCAAAATCTGATCGACCGAGTGCTTGCATAAACATTTTCCTAAAATATTTTTTACCTTAGATAATGACTTGTTTTATTTTAATATATCTACTGTAGACCAATGTGCAAGATTGCTAGTCATTAGTATACCTATTTAAAAAGCATCAACCTGCATAGCATCCTGCTGGAATTTTTTAGCTCGTAAAAACTGTTCAACTTCTGCTAGGATAAGAGTTTTATTTGCTAAAAGCGATTTTAGTTTCCGTTCAATATCTGAGTTTGGTTTGGTTTTAAACCATATTTTTTCAATTTTTCAAGAATGGGTTGAATTTTTCAAACTCATTAAAAGCAATTTCCATACGGCCTGTTGGATCGCCAAGTTTTTTTCCTAAAAAACAATCCTGAGTTATACGATCACGAAACTTTCCAGTTTTTGTCATTACTAATACTAATTGCCGATCCTGCATATCCTTTGGTAATTGATAAGATCGACCTAAAGGGAAAACAATAAATTTTAATAGCTTAGCTAAAAAAGGTTTGGAGAAATTATTAAAAAACTTTTCAAATGCATATTGGATATGAAAGAGACAATAATCTAATCCCCATCGAGCGTAAACATCATCTTCTTCTGATAGTGGACATTGTTGTATGTAACAAATAACACTAGAGGCAATATATAGAAAACTTAAAACATCACCTAAACGCGCTGATAGTCGTTCTTTACGCTTTAAATTTCCTCCCAAAATTATCAGCGTAAAATCAGTTATTAAAGCTAGAGCGGTCGATAAACGAGAAATTTGTCGATAGTAATAGCTAAATTTTTTTAAAGGTATTTTTACAAAAAAATGGCCCAAACCGAAAGCAAATAGAAATGTTTTTAATAAATTTTTTATACTATAAAATAGATGATGGATTAATAAATGATCCAAAACAGGAATATCTTTTTTTTTGATAGCCTGCATTTCGTCTCTTAAATAAGGATGACAACGCAATGCTCCTTGACTAAACAAGATCAGATTGCGAGTTAAAATATTTGCCCCCTCAACAGTGATCGATATCGGTATAGCAATATAGCCTTGGGCCAAATAATTTCGTTGCCCCATTTGGATGCCACGTCCCTCATGGATATCCATCGTATCATTAATAATGATACGAGCAAATTCTGTCATATGGTATTTTACTATTGAAGAAGCTAAAGCAGGCTTTAGTGAAGCATCAACTGCCGTTACTGTAAATCGACGAGTCGCTTCAATTAAATAGGTTAATCCTGCGATTCTTGCTAAAGCCGCAGCCACTCCTTCAAAATGAGCAATTGACAAATGAAATTGTTCCTTAATACGCTATAAGCGCCTGTCATTCGATAAGCTAATTGAGCTTGAGCAGCGCTGCAGCCGGTAATGAAATACCATGACCTATAGACAAGCATTCCATCAGCATACGCCAGCCTTGACCTAACATTTTTTCACCTCCAATGACAAAGCTGATAGGAATAAAGATGTTTTTACCCGTTATAGGACCATTCATGAAAGCTAAATCCATAGGCAAATGTCGTTTACCAATTTCAACACCTAATAATGAAGAAGGAACTAAAGCAACTGTAATCCCTATTTGTTTTTTTTCCTAAGAATTGCTCGGGATCAGTTAGTTTAAAAGCAACTCCTATAACCGTAGCAATAGGCGCTAAAGTAATATAACGCTTATTAAAATTGAGTCTTATTCCTAAAATATTTCTTTATTTTGATAAATTCCTTTACAAACAATTCCGTGATCTTGCAGAACCACTAAATTCTCTCCAAGAACTACGTCCAGCTTTTGACAAGGTAAGTTCTCCGGAACAGGATGCTTTTGTTTTAATGGCATAAGTTGTTTTTAGTGTAAGTCCCCCCTATTGTTTGTTTTGCTTGCACATAATGTCATAAATATAGGCTAGACGTTGATTAATACAATAGTGTATTTTATGTTTTTTAAGCGCGGCGTTAATTTGAAAGCTGACATAATTAATATGTTCATGTATCTCAGAAATAAACATTGAAAGATTGTTAAGCCGATGCTCCGCTAATGTTAACCCTGCCTCTGCAGCCTGAAAACGCCGTGCAGTAAAAGCCATATTTTGGCTCATACGTAATTCTAAATAAGAAGTATTCAAAAGGGATAATGCCATTAAGGACATCATTAAATGAAAAAATAAAACCATTACTAATATAAATCCTTGTTGATTCCTAGCGTTATTCTCGTTCACGTAATCCTATTATTTGCCTCCATTCTCGCTGTAATCGTTTGGTACCCAGTCAATAATAGTCTAATTTCCACACTACGTGCATTTGCCCAATGTTTTACCTCATTTCCATTTTTATAAAACATCGTTCCATCGCTACTTTTCATACCCAACCTTATTGACATACTTTTTATACCTTCTATTAATTCTACAGGTTTGTAAATAGATTGATTTAAATTACGCCGATATAGCGCATAAATCGGCTTCCCAACTTCACTTAAACGTCCAGTATTGGCGCAATGTAGTAAATAATCTTATTAAACAAGCCGATCTCACTATCCATTTGATAGCTATTTGTCAGATGAATATTATTCCAATAAATGAGCTCTGCATGTTGACAATCGCTGATGAGTAAAACATCTGTAGGCTGGAATAGCGCCCTATGGACAAAAATAATATGCTTAGATTTTGCTTCTTTGATCGGAAAAGTATTCGGATCAAGAAATTGGACTAATATAGCATCACTATCCTTTTGATATCGAGCAAGTTTAAGTAAGTCTATTTGGATGTTGTAAAGCCTTTATGCCATACAATTAAACTAGTTTCAGCTGATAAATGTTTTTTTAATGTCGAAACGTCGATTAAACGCACGCAGCCAATAAAACCCGCCATGCGAATATCTTGACTAAGTAACTGAAAGGCGAGGAGTGCTTTATTAGGAATAGCATTTAAACTTTGGGTTATCTGATAAATCTGTTTGCTATAGATAAAAATATTGATAATTCCCATACTAAGAAATAAAGACAGACTCATTGCTAGCATAAATTCAAGCAAACTATATCCTTGCTCCAATTTTTTTATGCACTAAAAAATAAATCGAGAGACGAGGGTAACTTAGAAAATGAGAAAACCACTGAATTTTGCTCTGACAGTTAGAACAATTAAATGTCGAGATCGTTCCAATTCCTTTTGGAAAACTTTCTTGTGCCTCTTTTTTCCAAAGAATTAAGGCTTGCTGCAAACAAAGCGTGTGAGATCCACAAATTGCAAAATTTTCAGCTAATTCTACATTTTTTAAATCCGCTAAACTAGGGAGTGTTGTCAATTAAGTCATCAATATAATGGAAGAAGCGAATTTAACGGCCTCCAAAAAATACTTTCCCCGTTTACAATATCGGGTAGC
>CAYQIE010000097.1:0-37678 GCA_964417505.1 Rickettsiella sp.
TTGTATACTTAAATTCGGATACCTTCTTTCCTTTTTAGCCTTTTCTCTTCCCCCTCTAGTTTAAATCCTTATATAGCAGAGCGAAACTCTTGTAATAGTTCAATCTTCTTTTTTAAAATTTTTTAACATAAAAATGACAGTAAGGTTTTTTTTGAGTTTTTTCATAATAATTTTGATGGTAATCTTCTGCTTTCCAGAATTTTGTAGCGGGTGTAACTTTGGTAACTACTTTAAAGCCCTTTTCTTTTAAAATATTAATCAATTTTAAGGCAATTTCTTTTTGTCTAGGCGTTGTATAAAAAATTTCAGAGCGATATTGATCTCCTTCATCGGGTCCCTGTCGATCTAATTGTTCTGGATCATGGATTTCAAAAAACCGTTTAACTAAGGTTTCATAATTTACTTTGTTTGGATCAAAAATGATTTCTACTGCTTCCGCGTGCCCGGTTGGCTGAGCACAGACTTCTTCATAGGTAGGATTAGATGTATGACCACCTATATATCCAGATAGAATTGAAATAATTCCGGGAAGCTGTTTCATCAAATATTCAGCTCCCCAAAAACATCCTCCTGCAAAAATAGCTGTTTCAGTCTTGGAATTACTACCCACTGCAGTTTTCTCGAGATCTTTTACCGATGAATTTTTAGGGATAAATTCTAGAGATATGGAATTCACACAATGTCGTATATTTTTGGGTGTCAAACCTTCACCAACAAAGACATGACCAAGATGTGCGCCGCATTGCGCACACGTAATTTCAGTACGATGGCCATCAGGATCAGATATTCGTTTAATTGCATGAGGTATTTCATCATCAAAACTAGGCCAGCCCGATCCAGAATCAAATTTCGCCGAAGAATGATAGAGTAATGCTCCGCATTGTTTACAGATATAATCTCCATTTTCATCAAATTGATAATATTTTCCCGAATAGGCAGGTTCAGTACCTTTTAACAAAATAACTCTTTCTTCCTCGGGCGTAAGTTTTTTCATGACAAGTTTAACGAGCTCTTTAATACTCTAGTTTATAAAGTATAGATCAAAACCTAATGACATCACACTATGATTCAATCTAAGTTTTTTTAATAACATAAAAAAACCCGCTAATAAAAGCGGGTTTCTTATTGAACTAATTTTATTAATTTAAGCGACTTCAGCCAAGTTAATCGTTTCTTGTCCTTTTTGCCAATTGCATGGACAGAGTCCACCATCTTGTAAAGCATGAAGTATCCGTAATACTTCTTCAGGATTCCGTCCAACACTCAAGTCGGTCACCATATTAAAACGGATAACTCCTTCAGGATCAATAATAAAGGTAGCTCGTTGTGCAACACCAGCATTATTATCTAGAATCCCCAAATTATTGCATAATTCATGTTTAATATCGCTCAACATAGGAAACGAAAGATCACGCAAACCCTTATTATATTGTCGCCAGGCACGATGGACAAACTCATTGTCGGTACTGCCACCTAATAACACTGCATTACTTTCTTTGAATTTAGCATTAAGTTCATTGAATGCTACAATTTCAGTAGGGCATACAAAAGTGAAATCCTTAGGCCAAAAAAACAGGATTAGCCACTTCCCGGGATAAGAAGCATGAGTAATCTCGGTAAAGGCCTTGTTGATATCAATATCAACAGTTGCTGTGAGCTTAAATTCAGGTAATTTATCACCTACTTTTAGCATTGACATATCGTTATTTTCCTCTTATTTCATTTTAGTTAAAATCTACAATTATAATTTTTTTAACAAACACCTAATGGGAACCAGGAAAACAGATAATAATTAATAAATCTTTAACTGTTTCTATATACTACCCATTGCATCTACTGTGCAAGTATAACAGTCTCTAATCGATTAAAGAAATAATTTTTCTCTATCTAATCGATAGTCATTCTCAATGGATTGTTTCTTAAATAAAGCCATAATTAGCTGGAATAGGGCCTGATTTTTGACTGCTGAACACGATAAAATGAAGCTTAAATCAGACAAGATTTGGTCTTTAAGCAGTTCCAGATGGTCCTCTCTTTCCCTTGCATCCTTCCAAAAATCAATATTTTCATTGTCACATGTATCATCTTGGATTTGAAAAGCCAAACCAATGGTATTGCCCACTTTTTTAAGGGTTAAAAGACTCGCTTCTGGCAAATCAGCAACTACAGCAGGCAATTGAAAAACAGCTACGAATAAAGCTCCGGTTTTTAGGGAATGGATGTTTTCCGCACTGGTTTTACCTAAATAAGCAAAATCACTAAAATCCATTGCTTGTCCTGCTACCATCCCCCAGGGTCCAGCCGCTTTTGCCAATATACTAAACATTTTTACAATTTTAGCAGAAGGTAATGGTGCTTTAACAAGCACATCAAAGGCCAAGGCTTGTAAAGCATCACCCGCCAATATGGCCATAGTCTCGCCAAATTGTTTATGGCAACTAGGCTTTCCTCGACGCCAATCATCATTATCCATACTCGGCAGATCGTCATGAATCAATGAATAAGCATGAATTAATTCAATCGCACAGGCAGCATGGTCTAAATCCTGTAAACCTAACCCCAAAGCAGTTCCTAACGTATAAATAAATAAAGGTCTTAAACGCTTTCCACCATTTAAAACCGCATAATGCATTGCATCATATAAAGGTTTTGATAATGGAGGGGGGGTCGATAAATAATTCGTTAATAAACGATTAATGCGTTCTTGATAACTTACAAACTGGGTTTCTATATTCACTAAACTAATTCTTCATTTACTTTAAAGGGTAACAATTCACTTTCCTGATTAACATCATTTGCATCTGGACTTGTTAAAATTTGGACCTTTTGTTGAGCTTGCTCTAAAGCTAATCGGCAATCTTTTATTATGCTGACTCCCCGGCTAAACTGTTCAAGAGATTCTTCTAATGTCGAGTTGCTACGTTCCAATTGTTCAGCAATTTTTTCAAGTTCCTTTAAACCGTTTTCAAACTGAAAACCCCTATTTTTCTTTGTCTTTGACATAAAAGCGACCTCATTTTTATGTTGCATTCATAGACCAGAAATTAGACCTTAGTTATGAAGCTCAAACTTAATTTTAATGATTATGAAAGCCTTATAAAATGATGTCAAATAATGCCAATGTCTTATCATCAATTATCATAGAATAAACACCAAAAGTACTTAATTCAGAATTGAGATTTTTTAATAAAACCCATTGGCCATGGAGTGGTCTTAATTTTAATTTCATTGTGGATTAAAGACCCAGTTTGAATAGTCTTGAGGAAACTTATAGATGTTTTTGAAAAAAATTCTAATTTGTTTGAGCTTACTATTTTTATTCCCTTTATGTCGGGCAAATTATGTCCATGAATACCATTTGAAAAATAGATTAACGCTACTGATTAAAGAGGATCATCGAGCTCCAATAGTTATCTCAGAAATATGGTATAAGATCGGTAGCAGTTATGAACCTAACGGAATAACAGGAATATCGCATGCTTTAGAGCATATGATGTTCCGCAGAACCCAAAAATTTGGGCCAGGCGTGCTTGAAAAGATTGTTTCTGAAAATGGCGGAGAACAAAATGCATTTACCGATTCAGATTTCACAGCTTATTATCAAAAATTTTCTGCCGATAAGTTAGCGGTTAGCTTTGAATTAGAAGCTGATCGAATGCGAAATTTGTTATTACGCCAACCTGATTTTCTTAAAGAAATTCAGGTTGTGATGGAAGAAAAGCGAATGCGGGTCGACGATAATCCTCGAGAAATCCTATTAGAACGTCTGAATGCCGCTGCTTTTGTTGCAAGCCCATATCATCACCCAGTTATTGGCTGGAAAAACGATTTACAAAATATGACGGTTGACGATTTACGTAAATGTTATGAAACCTGGTATGCACCTAATAATGCAATATTAGTTGTTGTCGGCGACGTAAAGCCGAAACAAGTCTACGAACTCGCACAAACCTATTTTTCTAATTTGAAACCAATCACTCTCCCTAAAATAAAACCCGAAAAGGATCTACCTCCCTTAGGAGAAAAACGTCTCATCATTCGGATCCCAGCCCAGTTACCATGGTTGGCTATGGCTTATCCGGTTCCAGTCATTAAGCAAGATTCAAATAACCAGGACCCTTATGCTTTACATGTTATTGCCACATTATTATCCGAGGGCAATAGCGCTCGTTTTGCGAAAAGTCTTGTTCGTGAACAACAAATTGCTGCCGAGGCAAATGCATTTTATAGTCCTTTAAGCCGCTTAGACAGCTTATTTTTATTGCAAGCCACACCCACATCGGGTCATAACCTATCAGAACTTGAATCAAGCTTATTAAAACAAATCAAACAACTATAAACCTTTGGTGTAAGTCCTGAGGAATTGGCCCGGGCAAAAGCACAAATAGCGGCTGACAAAATCTATCTAGACGATTCGATAGCTGCTAAAGCCAATGAACTTGGAAGCTTAGCTGCAATTAATTTGCCTTGGCAAGTTGAACTAGATTATCTAAAACATATTAATGCTATCACTCCACATCAAATATAAATTGTCGCCAATAAATATTTGCTAGCTTCACATTTGACTATAGCTTACTTAATTCCTTTATCTATCCATTCAACTAATTTCAATTCTTTATCCGTTATAGGATCTAAGCATGCGTCTTAATTATTTTTATTCTTTAATTCTTTTATCGTTATTTTTTATTGAAACGTCGCAAGCAGAGATTTCGCCTATCACGCTAAAAATTGATCATTGGTCTACAAAAAATGGCATACCTGTTTATTTTGTTGCTAAAAACGAAATACCCATTATAGATATCGGAATATTGTTTCATGCGGGCTCTGCCCAAGATAATAGCTCACCAGGAATAGCTCAATTTACTGCCTAAATGCTAGATCAAGGCACCGAAAATTTAAATGCAGATCAAATTGCAACTCGTTTTGAAGCTGTTGGCGCCCATTTTAGCGCAAATACCAATCAAGACATGACGGTCTTAAATCTACGTTCACTCAGCGCCCCACAATTCTTCAATCCTGCATTAAGTAACTTTTCTACTTTACTTAAGGATGCTACTTTCCCCGAACTGGCAATAAACCGAACCAAAAAACAAATGCTTATAGCCGTAAAACAGGAAGCACAAACGCCTGCCGCAATTGCCTCTAAAACTTTTTATCAAACATTATATGAACCACACCCTTATGCTTTGCCCATATTAGGAAACAAAAATAGCATTGAGCAACTATCTCAAAAAAAATTATTAAATTTTTACCAACAAAACTATTTGGCGCAAAATACCATGATTACCATCGTAGGAAATATAACTAAAGCTAAGGCGATAGCTACCGCTGAACAGATTTCTGCTATGCTCTCGAAAGGGAAAACTAGTCTCTCTATCAATTCACCTGCCTCTCCTAATTTAAAAAATCATATAGTAAAAGCTCCTTATCCATCTAAACAAACGACTATTTTTTTAGGTCAAATAGGTATTGCTGTCAACGATCCAGATTATTTTCCACTTCTTGTGGGGAATCAAATTTTAGGTGGCGGGATCCTTACCTCAAAACTTTTCAATGAGGTTAGAAATAAAAGAGATTTATGTTATGGTATAAATAGTGGATTCAAACCATTACAAGTTGCTGGCCCTTTTTTTATCGTACTACAAACACGTCGAGATCAAGCGGCTAAAGCACTTTCTTTAACGCAACAAATCTTAAAGAATTTTCTATCAAAAGGGCCCACCTCACAAGAAATACTAGGGGCCAAACAAGCTTTAATAGGCAGTTTTCCAAATTCTATTGCGAGCAATAAAGAAATTTTAATCGCTATTGAAAAAATCGGTTTTTATAAACTACCTTTAAATTATTTAGATTCCTATCAACAAAAAATTAATTGGATTAATTTAGAATAGACATGCTTTTCAAATGATTAAACCTGAAAGAATGATTGTTGTCATGCTTGGTCAGCAATAAACCACATCAAATAAAAGGGTTTAGAAGGAATTGCCTCTACAGAATAAACAACAGGTAAAGGCGGCGAATAATAAAATGCAGCAGGGATAGTGCAAACACTCGATTAGTGGAGCTGCTGTATTGTGATAACTTGCTGATGCTATAGCTTGAGTAGAAGGCAACTCATTTTCCATATTTTTTAAACTTTCTGCATCGTAAGGATCAATACAATTTAAATAAAATTTAACAATTTCAGGACTTGCAAGCAAAGTTAATTTTTCTTTAATTTTTTGCTTTGTTTGAAATTCTTGATCTATAGCAAGCCTTAATTGGTTCACACAATCTAACTGCTTGCTAAAACCAGATAAAACATTAGCTTCATTAGCACTTTCGTCTAAAGGCCCTAACATCAATTTAATAAAGTTTCGATTCAAATCATTTAATTTAACTTCTTCACTTATTAATTTATCACAAAATTTATTATACTTATCTGTAGCTCTTAAATAAAAGGTTAATAAATTATTAAATTCTGCTCTATTGTCTGCCAACGCACTGGGCAAACGAGGAGACGCTTGCACTTCAGGGTCATCTTCATTTTGCAGAATTAAAGTCCTACAACGAGTGATACGCTGTAAAATTTCATCAAACCATTTTTGACGTTGTGCCAAATAATTAGCCACTAATGGCGCTTGATTTGAATCTTTTAAATATAGGCTTATTTGGTTCTTTTTTTCTTTTAAAATATCATTTTTTTCAGAAACTTCCTTCTGATAGAGCGATAGGCATTTTAAAAATGCTTTACCACTTCCGTTTAAAATGGTTTTTGAACAGCTTTCAATAACATGAAAAAGTTCGTAAGGCTTTGAATTAAATTCATTTTTCCATTTCTCAAACTCAAGATCCCGAGTCTCATAATCTTGTAATATTGCTTTACGGCTTTGATTGGCATTATCAAATTGTGTTTCATAAGAGATTTTAGTATCTTTTTCTGTCAATTTATTCTCAGAATCTAATAGTTCTTGGTTTATTGAGACTCCATAAATAGATATTTCATCACAAGTTTGCTGTTGTTTATCCTCAATAGTAGCTAGAGATGTTACTTCAATTTTTTCATTATTTAAATTTTCCGCAAACTTATCTTCAGTTTCATTAGCCAATTGTAATGGAACCTGTATTGTGCTTTTATCGACTTTATCATTGTCCTCGGAATTTTCTTTAATTGCAGGAACTACCTGTTTTGCTAAAGTTAATACATTTGAAAGTTTCTCGTAAGATTCAATTTTTTCTTTGATTTTTTCATTAAAATGTTCAGCTTCGGCACGTAGCTTATATAATTTAACTATTCGCTCATTCGCTTAGCATTTAATCAACTTAAATAATTTTTCTAGCCAACTGGACTGTTCTTTTAAAAGCATATATTCATTAGACAATTTTAAAAATATTGGTTTTTTTCTTTTTAGTCAACTACTTAGAAAAAAATTGAGAATTCTTTGAGCAGTCCATAAGCTCGGGCAAAATATTTTTGCTATGTTATCACATTTAAGGTATTTGTTTATGATTAAATTGACAAGAAAGTCTATTGAAAAATCGGGACTATTAAGTAATTCCTGCAACTCAGTTAATTTTTTTTTAAAGGCATCTTTGCCAAATAAATTTTTTTTATTTACCAATTTTTCTGCGGTTTCTAATAATTTTGTTAAGCTTAAACTTGTTAAATATTGCATTTCTTCAGCATTTTCTAAAGTGCTAAAGCTCAATAAAAGTTGCTGTATTGAAGAGGAAAGCTTTCCAAGTGAAGAAGAGATTTTTTGACGAAACAGATTTACAGTTTGCGTAGTTTCTTTTATATACTTTAGGCTTTCGAATAAATTTTCTGACAAACGGCTTAATGCTTCAGTAAGCGCTTCAATAGATTTATTATTTTCTATTTATAGACTCTCCTTAAATTTGACCTCCTTAATTTATACTTTTTCAAATTTAGATTTATTAATAAATTTATGTTTTTCAACTTCCTGATACTCAGCATCACAGATTTTCTGTTTTTCTTCTAAAGTCTTGAATAAATCTAGTAACTGATCTTTTTCGGGCATTGGAATTAAACTACCATTTATTTTTGGAATAAGAGAAGTTTCTAAAGTTTTCATTTCAGATAAGCTACGATTCAGGTCTTGAATAGTTTCTAAACTTAATTTAATTTCTTCAAGAATTTTTTTCTATGTAGATTATATTCATCTATGTTTTTAAAGGTTTTTCCAAGAAATTTCTTTATTTATTTTTTTATTTTTGTTAATAAATTTTATAAAGATTGAAATTTAATATTAAAAAATACATTCGAGGCGACCAGCTCAGAATAAGATAATCTTGTATTCAGTTCCGATAAACTGATGTTAAAATATGAATAAAGCATAGTTAATAGATAATAAAAACTAAACTCTATTAAATTTTCAAATCCTAAACTTTCTAAAATAGAAACATCCGCTTTTGGAAACGCTTCACCCTACGCTTTAATAAAAAAACTAATTTTTTTATTTATTGGAGTATAAAATTTATCTCCGCATAGTAGATTGAATAAAAAGCTTAACGCTTCTTTATTAGTTCCAATAACATCGGGATTTTCTATAGGGTTTAATGAAAAATCATTACCATAAGTGCTGCATTTTCTCTAACTTTAAATACTTATTATCAACTAAAAATTTTGATTTTTTATAAATTATTTCAATTTCCGCTTCTAAGTCTTTATAAAAAATCAAAGCGTGATTAATATCAGTATCTTTGTCAACTACTGCTTTCCTTAGAAGGAAAGCAGTATGTTTATTATTAATTTTTTCTAATGCATCTTTCAAATTATTTAAGCTAGAAATAAGCGTTTCCTTAGTATTTGATTTGTAATCAACAACCGCTAAGTCTAAGACAATTGCGTTTTTTACATCCTTTAAATGAGTCGTAATTGGTTTTAATGTTAGAAATTCCAATAAAAGCTCATAAAAGAAAAAGCAGCGTAATGCTATTAGTTCATAATAGGTCTCGGGTAAAGAAATATTAAAAGGGATATTAAGGTCAGCTAAATTAAAATTATCCCTAGTGAAATAACTGCATTCAAAAAATATAGCTTTTAATCTTAAAAATAGATTAATATAGAGGTCACTTGTATATTAAATATTTTCAAAAAAATTTTTTGCAAATTTCTTAAAATAGGATTGATAACGCTCAAAATCAAATGCCAATAGTACTTTAGAAAAGCAATCTCCATCGATATACTCATTATATAAATTTTCTTCTTATTTTTTTAATTTATTAATCAATTTTATTGAATTTTTTTATTTACATTTTCAAAATTTTGTTTTAAAATGGCTAACGTATAAAACCTCCTTATAAAAACAAAAAATAAGGTAAAGTCTTTAATAGAGCCATTAAGTAAGGTAATTTATTTTTACAATTGCATTATTTAGATTGTTTTTTTCGCTTTTAAATCCTTCTTTTTGTTTTTCTAATTTCGAAATTAAAACTTTATCGTCAACCTTAGCTAACAAATTACTTACTAATTGAATTTTTTTCTCTAATATGGCCAATTCAATTTCAATTAATTATTTCGACAACGAATAAATAGTGGGAACGGTTGGATTATGAAATATTTTGCTCATGCTTTCCCTCGGCTTAATTGTTAGACTACCGACTAGTTCCTTGATCATTTATTATTTTCCATTACGATATTTAAATTTATATAATATCTGAAATTTAAAGCAAATAAAAAGCTATTTCTTAAATTACAGAAAGAAAAAAATGAAAATTAAGCGAGGCTTCAAGATTAACTTATTAAGAAATATTAGACTGAAACTAAATTCTGCTCTTGTAGTTTGCAAAATACTTTTTCTGCGGCAGCTAAAGTAAATTCTATTTCTTGGGTTCCATGGGCACTCGATATAAAACCTGATTTAAAAGCTGAGGGTGAAAAATAAATGCCTTCTATGCTAACATTCTATAAAAGAATTCTTTGAAAAGTAACTGATTGGACAATTTTACTTGTTGATAATTATAAACTTCGTCTTCTTGACTAAAAAGAAATCCAAACAACCCTCCTATGTAATGCGCTTTAAGATGAATTTTAGCCGCTTTAGCAAGCTCTAATAATCCTGACGTTAGCTTTCTAAACCCTGATATCACTTCATCAAAAATAAGTACGCTTCCATAGTAATCACATAACTCACGTAAACCTTCTAAAAAACCAGATAGTGGTAAAACGCAATTCATATTTGCTGCGATAGGCTCTATGATGACAGCAGCAATCTCTTTACCATAATGCACAAACGTTTGCGTAACTTGTTCTAGATTATTAAAGTCAACACTTAAGGTTTGCTGTGCAACTACTTTGAGCACCCCTGCACTATCGGGTATGCCAAAACTAGCTAATCCAGACCCCGCTTTTATTAACAAGGCATCAACATGGCCATGATAACAACTATTAAACTTTAGGATTTTATCCCGGCCAGTATAACCACGAGCAAGGCGGATTGCGGTCATAGTTACTTCGGTGCCTGAATTCATCAAACGTACTTTTGCTAAATTAGGCATTAAATTGGAAATTTTTTCTGCTAAGTCAATCTCTGCGGCGGTGGGGGCGCCGTAACTTAAGCCCCGTTTAGCAGCTTCTTCTACAGCGAGCACAATTTTTTCAGGTGCATGCCCAAGTATTAATGCCCCCAAAAGATCCTACATAATCGATATATGACTTACCCTGAACATCAAATAAGTAAGCCCCTTTCCCATGGGAAAGGAATGTTGGGTCCCCGCCCATGGCATTAAAGGAACGAACCGGAGAATTTACCCCCCTGGAATAAACTGCTTAGCTTTATTAAATAGCTCATGTGAAGAAATCATATTTAATTTAGACCTGTTTTAAATCTTTACTTTTTTATATACTCAAAAAAATTAAATGTTTGATAAAATAACTATTTGTACTAACAAAACTTTCACAATTGTAAACAATAAGCCAAAGCGAAAATGTCGTTATTATACTTATATTTATGCTAGGGATTGCAGCTACACCCATTTATGTACAAAAGTATAAAAGGTCCCTGCTGTCAACTCAGCATTAAATTAAGGCACGATCAATTTTATGCTCAAGCCAATTAATACTTTTAAAAACACTCACCAAGAGCATAAGTTGTTTAAACGTCGAGCTATCGCTATTCTCATTGGTATATCGATTTTAACTCTTTTATTGCTAGGCCGGCTAATTTATCTACAAGTTTTTCAGCATAAGCTTTATACCACCTTAGCCCGACAAAATCAGCTGAGCCTAGTGCCTATAGAACCCAATCGCGGCTTAATTTATGATAGAAATGGTGTCTTACTAGCAGAAAATAAACCTACTTTTAATCTAGTTATTACACCTGATTTAGTTAAAAATATAGATGCCACCATCCAACAATTAGGTTCCTTCATCAAAATTGATGCAGAAGACTTAAAACAGTTTGGACGTCAACGGCGCTTACATCATCGTTTTGAACCTGTCCCAATTCGCTTAAAATTAAATGAAGAAGAAGTCGCAAAATTTTCCCTAGAACGCTATCGCTTTCCAGGTGTCGCAGTACAAGCGCAAATGATTCGTTTTTACCCAAAAGGTTCTTCTTTTGCAGCGATAGTAGGTTATATGGGGAGAATTAATGAAAAAGAATTACAAAGCGTTGATCCCGTTAACTACAGCGCGAGTAATTTCATAGGTAAAACTGGCGTAGAAAAATATTATGAAGCTCAGCTTCACGGTACAGTCGGTTACCAGCAAATAGAAACGAATGTGCATGGTCAAATCATCAGGATATTAAAACAAACCCGACCTATTGCAGGTAGGAGTATTACCTTAACTATCGATAGCAATTTGCAAAAACTAGCTCAACAAGCGCTGGGTAATCAAAAAGGAGCTATCGTAGCCTTAGATCCTCGCAATGGAGAAGTCTTGGCCTTTGTCAGCAACCCCTCTTTTGACCCCAACCTGTTTGTAAGTGGAATTCGACAACACGATTATGAAATATTGCAAAATGAACCCGGTAATCCTCTCTACAATCGCGCCCTACGAGGGACATATCACCCTGGGTCTACCATCAAGCCTTTCATCAGTACCGGCGCTCTTCTAGAAAATGTGGTTACTCCCACTTTTACTATTCATGATACAGGGGAGTTTCAAATTAACGGAAAAGGTCGCATTTATCATAACTTCCGCCGCCATGCTTATGGAGATGTGAATTTACTCAAAGCTCTCGCCGTATCTTCAGATATTTATTTTTATAATCTGAGTCTAAGGATGGGAATAAATCTGATTTACACCAGCTTAAAGCGATTCGGGTTTGGAAGTCCAACAGGTATCGATCTTCCTGATGAAGGTAGCGGTATTTTACCTAACCCACAGTGGAAGGAAAAAGCCTATAACACACCATGGTATGGTGGAGACACCTTAAATTGCGGTATTGGCCAAGGATTTCTTTTAGTTACGCCTACACAGCTTGCATTCGCTGTCAGTGCACTTGCTGAATGGGGAGAGCGTTGGAAACCCCATGTTGTGTTAAGCTGGCGTAAGAGTGATGAAACGGTAGACTTTACTAAGCCACAACATTTAGAATCCATTAATTTGCCTCCGGATATCTTGAGTTTTATCCGTACAGCTATGCAACATGTGGTTAATGCACCAGGAGGAACGGCCGAACGCTTCTTTCCAGGTGTACCCTATACCTTGGCAGGTAAAACAGGAACTGCACAGGTTTATAGTTTAAAAAACTATGAACATTATGATACCAAAACAGTCGCTGCCAAGCTGCGTGATAATTCATTATTTATCGCTTTTGCTCCAGTTGAAGAGCCTTCAATTGCTCTTGCTATTGTTATCCAAAATAGCGTTACCCCCGCACCACAAATTGCTCGTAAACTTTTAGATTATTATTTAATTCCACCTTCGCCCATTACCACTATTACTTCTCAACATGCTCTTCCACTGATTGCCCCTGAAAAAAAATCAGATGAAGATGAACCTAAAAAACCATTAAATTCCTCGGAAGTTAAGGATGAGTCTATGTCACCAAAAATGGACGCTGAAGACAATGAAATTGATGAATAAGATAGTTATGATGATAATGATATTAAGAGAACCTGATAGCCGTCAGAATGAACAACCAAAAGTTAGATAAATTTAACAAAAAACCTGATAGCCCTGTCTCTGCAAAAACCAAACCTAGCCAAAGCAACAACGCGGAAGACTCTTTAGAAATGGATGATAATAATTCATCGAAGAGTAAATCAATACTTCTCTCGATTGACAAACAATCTCTATAAAGGCATGATTGGCGCCTATTTACTATGCTTACATTTACCTATTAGCTGTAAGCTCGTGTTGTTGTTAATTCAGGAGGGGTAGTCCTTTGGCCAATACAAAACAAGCAAAAAAACGTGTACGACAAGCAGAAAAGCACCGTAAGCATAATTCTAGCTATCGTTCTATGATGCGAACATATATTAAACGTGTTGTCGTTGCTATTGAAGACGGAAAAGCGTCGGAAGCAGATGAAGCCTATCGTATCGCTCTACCCATAATTGATCGTATGGCTGATAAAGGTTTTATCCATAAAAACAAAGCGGCTAGGCATAAAAGTCGTTTATTAGCTAGAATTCGCAAATTAACACCTACTGAAGCTTAAAATTCTCAGTTACCTATTAAAAATCTGCGTTAACGATCTTTTTAGGCTTTCTTTGTGTCTAGTCAATGCCAATGTAGCTTTCCCTAAACTTTTATATACATATTCTAATTCGGGAAAAGATCTCAACGCAGATAAATGCTCTTTTAAAGTAACAATATCTCCCCTTTGCAGAGGTCCTGTCAGTGCTTCTTTAGGCTTAAGCCTTTGCGCTTTATTTAAAGCTTGAGTCATAAGTTTTAAGGTAAGATTCCCTGCTAATGTATCATTTAATCCCGCTTTAGAATAACAATCTTTGGCCATAGCCAATAAGGTGATTACATAATTAGCTGCGAGTACACTGGCGGCATGATAAAGCGGTTTAGATTTTTTTTCGATTGTAAAAACCTGGGCCTTTATAGCATTAAATAATGGCAATAGCCGCTCTAGTGCTTCTTTATCGCCTTCAAATGCACAATAGGTCCCACTAAAATTGTTAATATCTACTAGTGGCTCAGAAAAACTAAAAACTGGATGTAGGCTGGCCACATAACAACCCAAATAAGCTATAGAACTCAAACAATCGGAGGATAACAGTCCGCTACAATGGAAAACGACATCGCCCGGTTTTAACACGCTTTGCTCAGCAATCTGTTGAGCTATATGTTCAATACTATCATCTGGCGTAGCAATAAAATAAATATCGGCGGGCTTAAGCTGTTTAAGCGTCGAACAAATTCTACCTTGTCCTAAAAAAGCAACGGCTTTTTCACTACTAGCATGACTTAAATTAACGATATCTTGGATAGAAACAAGTTCTGTACCAATAAACAACGCCGCTAAGGTTTTTCCTAAGCGTCCACAACCTATGATATTAAGTCTTAACTTCATTTTATTTTCTTTGCATTTTAATTTTTGTTTTTATCATTATTCTATTACAAACGCCACGACCAAAACCCAATAACTATGATGGAATAATTTTTTATTTATAAGGTTTATCATTTTGATTTGGCGAATTAAGCAAATCAATAGCTTCTTTATTTAGATAAGCATTATGGCTAGGAAAGGACCATTCAGCAACGTGACGCTGAATACAGGCTAACAATTCTAAAAATAATACTTGTTGCAACTTTAAAAAAATCTGCGCTGTTAACGATGTTGGCGTAGGCTATATTACTACTAAATTAAGAGAGGTATTACCCAGCTCGCTAAGAATAGCTGAAATAGGCCTATTTTTATCAATAGCTACATTTTTTTAATAATGACTGCATGTCTTCTAATAAAGCTGGAACTTTCATTAGATCCTGATAACGCAACAAACTAATTCGACAATAAAATCGTCGATATTTCATTCTCGAAGGATTTTCTACCACTAAGTTTGAAAATAAAGCATTAGGAATATACACAGGACGGCAGTCAGGTGTTCGAATTCGGCATACACGCCAACCTATTGCCTCGACAACACCTTCCACTTTCAGTGCAGGTAAGCTAATTTGATCGCCTATTACAAAGGGTCTATCTAAGAATAGCATACAGCTTCCAAACAAGTTAGCCAGCATATCTTTTGCAGCAAATCCTATGATAATGCCACCCATACCGCCAAACGCTAAAACACCTGCGATACTTAAACCGAAAATTTGGAATAAAGATAAAGCCGTTAAAATAATAATGGCTAACTTAGCAATCTGAGTTACCCCATGGACCAAGGTTTTATCAGTTGTTTTATTTTTATTGGTTTGAAGAAATGCTTCTTTAGAAAAAGAAACAAAACGCCATAAAAACCAAGCAAGTAAACCTATAAAGATTAAATTTCGAATAAAATGAAATTGGTCAGCACCAATTCCTTTCCAAGGAACACACAGCGACTCTAAGGCATAAAATAATGCCTATCGTAGCAATCAATAGCAATAACGGCCTATAAGCCGACTCTATTAATATGATGCTCAAAATATGAGAATTACGCTCTAAATGTTGCTGACATTTTTGATAGAAAATAGGCAATAAAAAACACAATAAAATTGTTATTGTAAGGATAATGAGTGCTTACAGCATGCAAAATTGCAGTAAAGTTCTAAATAGTGTTTGCAAAAGATTTACCTTTTTTAGATAGAGTGATCAAATTCGATAAGCGACTATTGACATAAATTTAGCCAATCCATGCATACCCCATTGAATTGCTATTGGCAAAGGAATAGCCCCAGCATCTTCGGCTGTTAATGCATGTTCTATTTCTTCTTTGCGCATTTGTTCCAAAATAGCGCGGCTTTTTTTGTCCTGTAAAGGTAATCTCTGTAGGTGCTTTTGCAAATGCCTTTCCACCTGATGTTCTGTTTCTGCCAAAAAACCTAAGCTTACCTCATCCCCCCACAAACCGGCAGCCAAACCTATCAACAAGGCACTTATATACCAAAAAGGATTCAAATAACTAACATGCGTATCTAACTGACGAATACGTTGCTGGCACCAGCTAAGGTGATCAGCCTCTTCTTTTGCGGCTTTTTTTAATTTATGTTGAGTTTTCTTGGAGCGGGCAGTAAGTGCTTGGCCAGTATAGAGTGCCTGAGCACAAACTTCACCTACATGATTTATTCGCATTAAACTACCCGAAAGTTGGCGTTGTTTTTTATTTAAATCGTTCTCTTGAATTGCCAAACTATCAGCCGGACTGGGGCGAGTAGAAGCAGAAAACGGCTGTAGGGATGTTAACGCTTCATCAATATGTAAAATTAACTGATCCCAAAGAGAATAATCGCGCATTAAATTACCTTTTGCGTGTATAATACTCATAATTGCAAAAAAACCAAAAAATACGTTAAGTTAACGAGCTATTAATTTGACCTCGCAAATCTATGAAGAAGCTATTATACCAATTATTAATCAGTTCCTTACTTTTAATCAGCTTTTGCCCTTTAAGCCATGCTGCCTGGCCTTTTAGCTTAGCTCATCCAATGAATAAGGGTAGTATCTCTCAGATGTTACAACCTATTCTACCCGCGGTAGTCAATGTTTCAGTTCAAGGAGATATTCCACCAAATCAATTAACACTACCCGTTCCAGGACACCCTTATCCACGACATTTTGAAAGCATGGGTTCAGGTGTCATTGTAGACGCTAAATCGGGTTATATTTTAACTAATGCACATGTTATTCACAAAGCTAAAACCATTACCGTAACCTTAAGTGATGATCGAGTTTTTAAAGCAATACTAAAAGGCTCTGATCCTGCTTCTGATATTGCCTTACTTACCATTACACCTGATCATTTAACTGCTATTCCTCTAGGCAATTCCGATAATCTAAAAGTAGGTGATTTTGTCGCTGCCATTGGTAATCCTTTTGGACTGAACCAAACAGTCACTTCGGGTATTGTCAGTGCATTACAGCGTACTGGATTAGGGATAGAAGGTTTTGAAAACTTTATTCAAACCGATGCTCCTATTAATCCAGGTAATTCCGGTGGCGCTTTAATTAATTTGCACGGCAAATTAATTGGAATTAACACCGCTATATTGGCACCCGGCTCTAATGCAGGAAATATAGGTATTGGTTTTGCTATACCTATCAATATGGCCTATGGTGTTATGAAACAATTAGCCGAATATGGTTCGGTGAAACGTGGATTAATGGGTGTGCTGGTGCAAGACTTAACACCCGCATTAGCTAGCGCTTTACATATCTCCAAAGAAATTAATGGAGCTTTAGTCTCTCAAGTACCTAATTATTCGCCTGCCGAAACCGCAGGGATTCAAACCGGTGATATCATTCAATCGATTAACGGCATATCCATACATAACGGTGGGCAAGTAAAAAATGTCGTTGGGATGTTAAGAGTCGGTGATAAAATTACTGTCAAGCTATTACGTAAGGGAAAAACAATCAATACAGCAATAACGCTGACTGATCCCAAAGATTATAAAAAAATGGCTGAACATGATAATCCATTTTTGTTTGGTTTAGTTTTACGTGACTTCAACCAGACTATTACCGGTCAAGGTCATTTGATTGGTGTAGAAGTCGTTGATACCGATGAGGATAGCATGGCTTGGCATGCAGGAATTCGTCCCGGTGATGTCATAACATCTGCAAATCAAATACCTATAGCTAATGTTGCTCAACTACAAGAAATCGCTAAACAAAATAAACAAGAACTTTTAGTCAATGTATTATCGCGTGGGGGTATTAGATTTGTAGTAATTAAATAAAAAGTGTCAAAATCAATATTACAAACATAGGTTAGGTATTGGAAAAGCTAGGAATAAGCTTGATGACAAGACCTAGCTCATGTTTTTTTGCTGCAAAGCGAGGATCTATATCATATCCTGCCACAGCAATTAGTTTCTTTTGATAATAAATTAGAGGGATCTTATTGCGCTGCCATGGAGGGATACCCCATTCTTGAAATAATTTTTTTAATGGATGAGAGCCTTGGCGATTGCTTGCATAAAATCTTTCACCTCCTTGGCGAAAGGTCACATCGACTTGTCTTTCTTTTATTAAAGAATCATTCAATCCTGCGCCTAAAACTTGCTTTGTAGTCAATTGATCTAATGTAGGTAATACTATTGTTTGACCCAACTTCCAAGAAATTAACTCAGCTTCAAAAATTTTATCATTTTCTACTAAATTAAGAGCATAAATATAATCTCGGTAGCGACGTAACTGAATATCTCCGCAATTGACTCGAGGGGATGCATCTATTCGACTTTTTAGTAACATATCAATTTGCTGCAATTGTTTCTGACTCGGTAACGAGCACCCTAATTGCTTTAACCAATAGCGTAAAACATTATTTCGACGCTTAGTACTTAATTTTTGCAAACTAGAAATAATTAAAATATTAGGCGCGGATCCTTTAAGTAGTGACCAATCCTGATGAGCAATTTCATCAAGTAGAGAATCGGCTTCCGCTAAATTTGCAGCAACTCTTGCGATAGTTTTATCGGCTTGGGGCCAGCGTTCTTGGATTAGTGGCAACACCTGATGGCGGATATAGTTGCGATTAAAGCGTAGATCTTTATTGCTATCATCTTCGATCCAAGTTAATTGATGCTCTTGAGCATACCCGTAAAGCTCTGTACGTGTAAAATCTAGTAAAGGTCGCAGTAGATAAACTTTTGAAAATTCCTGGCAAAATGGTATGCTCGCTAAACCCTTAAGACCAGAACCTCGTAATAATTGTAATAATAAGGTTTCTGCTTGATCATTGCGGTGATGAGCCGTTAATAAAAAATCTCCAAAAGGGATTTTCTGAGTCATGGCAGTGTATCGTGCTACTCGCGCGTATGCTTCTGGGCTTTCCCCAGGTTTAGGGCGAGCATCTATAGAAATAATATCGCAAGAAATACCTAATTTTTCGCAGGTCTGCTGACAAATAGCAGCCCATTTAGTTGAATTTACATGCCATCCATGATTAACATGTAAAGCCCGTAAACGCTTCTTAGGCAATATGTAGCTTAATGCGTGAATTAAGACTTGCGAATCCAACCCACCACTATAGGCAACCCAAAAACAAGCCGACGTGGGGTATTGTTTTAACAAAAACTCAAGTTTTTCAAGTGTAAACATACAATAACCATACAAAATTTACGCTGGAATTGTAAAGTCGTATAGGAATATAGACGAAAAAAAGAAAGAATAAATTAAATTTAACCTACGCGACAGAATGAGACCATATTGGTTTATTTAAAGTCTGGCGCCATTGATAATAGCCTTTAAAACATAACAACATAAAGACTAAATATAATAATGATGTTAAATACAAAGATTTGCTGATATATAAATTAATAGAAATCAAATCGATAATTATCCAGAGAATCCAATGTTGTAGATATTTCTTACTCATCATCCATTGAGCAATCAAACTTAATGCAGTAATCATGGCATCGACATAAACAGTTGTAGAATCTGTATTGTGCTTTAAAATAAAACTAATGGCCGCAAATAAAATAATAGCGACTATATCTAATGTCAAACAAGTTGATAAGCTCAACATTTGCATAGCATTGGCTTGTTTTCCTTACTGCCATAATACCATTGATAAAGCCCATAAAACTGAAAAAATAAAAAAACTCCTTGTAGGCTCATATCGGCATACAGCTTGATGTCAAAAAAAATAATGGCGTAAAGAGAAACAGAATATCCCAAAAAACCAATTCCATAAACTACAGCGTGTTAAAAGGTAAATATTAACTATTCCAGAGATAAAAGCTATTGTTTCGATAGACATAAGTTTCATATTTTTAGTGGATTACAAGCTAATATAAGCTATAAATTAAGCACCAATAGCCAAAATTTTGCTATAGCGCAGCTCAAGTAATTTTTCCATAGAGAAATATTGAATCTTTGCTAATTGTTTAATAAGTTCAATTTTTAGTTGGTTAGCCATTTCATCAAAATCAGTATGAGCACCGCCCAAAGGTTCTTGAATGACTGCATCAATCAATTTAAGTTTATATAATCGATCAGCATTCATCGCCATTGCTTCTGCTGCATCAGGTGCTTTTTCAGCACTCTTCCATAAAATAGATGCACATCCTTCCGGCGAAATAACTGAATAAACACTATATTGCAGCATTAAAATTCTATCTGCTACCCCAATGGCTAATGCTCCACCTGAGCCACCTTCTCCAATTATTGTTAAAATAATGGGTGTCTTCAGCTGAGACATAATCTGTAAGTTTTGTGCAATTGCACCACTTTGATTACGCTCTTCTGCATCTATACCAGGATAAGCACCAGGTGTATCAATAAAGGTTAAAATGGGTAATTTAAATCTTTCTGCCAATTCCATTAACCGAATGGCTTTACGATAACCTTCTGGCTTTGGCATTCCAAAATTATGTAGCACTTTTTCATTGGTGGAACGACCCTTTTGTTGACCAATAATAACGACTGGCTGTTCCGCTAAATTAGCAACTCCGCCAATAATGGAAGGATCATCTGAAAATTCTCTATCCCCATGTAATTCATCAAATTCAGTAAAAATTCGGCTAATATAATCAGAAAAATAGGGTCGTTGTGGGTGGCGCGCCAATTGGACTATTTGCCAAGCATTTAAGGATTGAAAAATAGATTCAGTTAATTCAATTTTCTTTTGCTCTAAACGTTTAATTTCTTCGTTGACATTGAGTTCCGCATCGTTACCTAACTTACGTAGCTCTTCTATTTTTGCCCCAAGTTCTGCGATGGGTTGTTCAAAATCCAAAAACTTAAAGTGCATAGCTACTCACTTTTGGTTGCATCAGAAGATTCTATTACAAGTTCATTTTTAAACTCATAATCAAATTCTTCTCGTAATCGTCGTTGCTCTAAATAATCTTCAATAGCTCGGCGCTTCTCAAGTGAAAATCGAACAGGCGAGACTTTTGCTTTCTTATTCAATGCATCTAAGGCCAATTCTTCAGGCCATGTATCTAATTCTTCATCTTCAATATCTAAAATATCAGGCGGCAATTCAGTATCACTACTTCCATCACCATCATCATCTTCTAGTAAAGCCTCAGTTTCTTTATATTCCATAGATCCTACCTATTAAATAAAGCAGCCTATTTTTGGCGCTTACTTTAGTGGGTATAATACCCATTTGGCAAGTATACTCTTCGTATTTGGCTTTTTGCCTCACTAGCCACTTAAGAATTTTATTCGCGGCAATTACCAAAAGTCCAATTTTTGTGAGTATAAAACCTCCATTTTGTTATGAATAAGCTTTTACCTCTACTCAGAAACATTCGTGAGTGCCAACTCTGTGCTAAACACTTACCTTTAAACCCCAAACCTATTTTACAAGCACATAACTCGAGTCGTTTACTTATCGTTGGTCAAGCACCAGGGATTCGGGTCCATAATACAGGAACTCCCTGGAACGATCCGAGCGGAGATCGTTTACGGCACTGGATGCAACTAGATAAGAAAACATTTTATGATATAAATCAAATTGCCATCATTCCCATGGGTTTCTGTTATCCTGGAACAGGACCTTCGGGCGATTTACCCCCAAGGAAAGAATGTGCAAATACTTGGTTACCTAAACTCTTAGCTAATCTACCCAACATTCAACTGGCCTTATTAATAGGTCAATATGCACAAAAACATTATTTGGGCGGCCGTACAAAACCGACTTTAACAGAAACCGTAGCTACTTACCTAGATTATCTTCCGACATTTTTTCCATTGCCACATCCCTCACCACGCAACAATATTTGGCTAAAACGAAATTCCTGGTTTGAAGAAATCACTATTCCAGCCTTACGGAAAGCATGTGCCAAAATACTTAGTACTCCTCCTTAATAAATTATTAATTCATAGATGTATTCAAAATTCAACTCCTATATTGAAGTTAATCTTTTTGATCCTCAGCCTTTATCTTTTAGATGTTGCTTTTTCTCTTTTTGGAATAATTATTCTAAGTACCCCATGTTTTCCTTCTGCAGTTATCTTATCGACATTTGCAGTATCAGGCAAAGCAAAGCCGCGATAAAAGCTTCCTTTAGATGGTTCAATTCGTGTATATCCTTCACCTTCTTCAGTGTGCATCGCATCTCTCTCGCCTTTAATGGTTAATATTCCATTTTCCATAGAAATTTCAATATCTTTCGGATTTACTCCTGGAATATCTGCAAAAAGCACAAAACGAGTAGGCTCTTCTTTAATATCCACAGCGGACGCCCAATGGCTGGTTTCGACCATGGAACTATCTTCAATCAGTTGATGATTCGGGTCAAACAGCTGGTCTCACTCTTGGGATAGACGGTGTAATTGATGGAATAATGAAGGGGATATCTATATCGTATAATATTTGGCATAAACTCTCCCTCCTTGTTTAAGTTATTATTTTAACTCAAAACGACTCATTTGATCAGCTTAAAGCTTTTCCCTCAACTTTTAACCTAGATGGTTGATTTAATAGAGAAAAATCAGTTGTTTAATAGAGATACGGACTTATTTCTGGTAAAGTAAAAACTTTCGTATTTTTACTATAAAACAGAATTCATGTCCTATCATCAATATCATATCTTTAATATGCACTAATCTACGGGAAAATAATAAAGATTGTTGTGCTAAACGTAGTACTAAGCCATTATTAGATTATTTAAGAAATAAGATAAAACAATTGACCAATAATCATCAGCAAAAAATTCAGGTGAGCTATTCCGGGTGCCTAGGCCGATGTAGTTTAGGTCCCCTAATGGTAATTTACCCTAAAGCACCTGGTATCACTATGAAACTCAACGTGATATTGACGAAATTATCGAGCAACACTTAATTAAACAACAAATAGCACATCGATTACTTTTAGCTGATGCAAAATAATTTTTTAGATCTGATACATCCTCGTTATTGGCCTACTTGGTTAGGATTAGGAATTTTATACCTCATCACAAAACTTCCTTATCGTTTACAAATCCAATTTGGTAAAAATTTAGGTCGGATTTCCTATTATTTATTGAAGAAATTTCGACACATTGCCGAAACTAATCTGAAACTTTGTTTCCCAGAATTATCTAATAAAGAACAAAAAAACTTACTAAAAAAACAATTTCAATCCTTAGGGATGGGACTCATTGAATCTGCCATGGCGTGGTGGATGCCAGACCATAAATTAGACTCCCTCATTCATGTACAAGGATTAGAGCATTTACAAGAGGCGCTTGCTAGAAAAAAAGGAGTACTAATTTTAAGCGCTCATTTTACCTGTTTGGATATCTGTGGGCGTCTTTTTTCTAGTATTTTTCCCATGCATGTTGTTTACCGTGAGCAAAAAAACCAAGTCATCGACAAATTATTAAAACAACATCGTCACTTTAATTGGATGCAACCCATACATCGTCATGCTATCCGTCAAATTATTAAAACTTTGAAGCAAAACAAAGCGATTTGGTATGCAGCAGATCAAGATTATGGGTCTACACACAGTATTTTTCCGCTATTTTTTGATATCCCTACGGCTACCATTACAACACCAAGTCGCTATGCCCATCAAACTGGAGCAGAAGTAGTCACTTTATTTTATTACCGTCTTCCAAGGTGCAAAGGTTATCAAATTATTATCGGACCTATTTTAGAAAATTTTGCACAGGGAGACGACTATCAAGATATGCTGCGTTTTAATCAATTATTAGAACAAGCTATTCGGGCTAACCCTGACCAATATCTTTGGATACATCGACGTTTTAAGACACGCCCTCAAGGTGACCCTTATCTCTATTAAAAATAATCATGAACCATAAACTTTTCGGTGGCATATTACTTATTATTGGCACCAGCATAGGCGGAGGAATGTTAGCTCTACCGATTGCTACTGCGCAATTAGGTGTTATCAATGCCTTAATTTTTTTAGTCATATGTTGGGCTATGATGACTGCAGCTGCATTACTTATTTTAGAAGTTAATCTCTGGCATAACATAAACAGTAATTTAATAAGTATGGCTAAAACAACCTTAGGTAAATTTGGTCAAATTATTGCATGGCTTATAGTTATCTCTTATTGCTCTATGCCTTACTAGCGGCTTACATTGCCGGCGGGGGCGATTTTTTAAAGCATCTTCTATTAACATTTCATATGAACCTATCAATAAAGACTTCCTCCGTATTATTTGCGGGTTTATTAAGTTTAATTGTTTATAAAGGGTTGGGATCGGTCGATTATGTTAATAGAGGCTTAATGATTAGCAAGCTATTATCCTTTATTTTATTAGTAATTTGTGTTTTTCCTTTCATTTCAATGAAATACTTATTTAGTTTGGAAAATTCATATCAACTTGGTGTTATCTTAAGTAGTACTACCGTTATTATGACCTCATTTGGTTTCGCGGTAATAGTTCCAAGCTTATGTAGTTATTTCAACAATGACTTGTTTATGCTACGTCGAGCTATTCTTATCGGCAGTTTAATTCCACTATTCTGCTATTGCTTGTGGGAATTAACAATTATGGGCGCCATCCCTACATATGGAAATTCCGGTTTACTCGTCATGTATCATTCTGGACATTCGACTAGCGATTTAATATCTGCCTTAAATCATTTACTGGATAATCGATTAGTTAATGTTTTAGTTAAAATATTCATCTCTATGCTTTGCCACTTCCTTTTTAGGTGTCGCTTTAAGCTTATTTGATTTTTTTAGTGATGGATTGCAAATTGAAAAAAGGTTTAAAAAAATTGTTTCTCTATTCGCTTACCTTTTTACCTCCGTTATTCATCGCCAATCATTACCCTCATGCTTTCATTATGGCACTATCTTATGCAGGAATACTTTGTGCCATTTTATTAATACTTCTTCCTGCTATGATGGCCTGGGGTGGTCGCTATATTAAAAAATGTGCTTTAGGATACCAAATTGCAGGAGGAAAACCTTTATTACTTAGTTTAATGATAATAGCATTATTTATTATTACTCTTAGTCTCATTCTTCACTAAAGATCTATGAATATAAAACAATTTGGCGGAATCCTATTAATTACTGGCAATGCTATAGGAGGAGGAATGTTAGCTTTACCTCTTGCAACGGCTCAATCAGGCTTTTTATATTCATCGTTTTTTTTAATCGCTTGTTGGGGAGTCATGCTAGCCGGAGGTCTGCTCATTCTAGAAGTAAACCTTTGGTTTCCTCCTAATAGTCATTTAATCTCCATGGCACGCGCAACCTTGGGAATCCCTGGCGAGATTATTGCCTGGTTATGTTATTTGCTATTGCTATACGCTTTGCTAGCAGCCTATATCGCTGGCGGTTCAGATTTTTTACAAGGTATATTACAGAAAATAAATTTTCATTTTTCAGGAATTGTTACCAGCATTTTATTTGTACTTATCTTAGGTCCTATTGTTTATAAAGGCATGCATTCTGTGGATTTAATGAATCGAATTCTTACGGGAGGGAAATTACTCATTTTTCTTCTCCTAATATTATGTCTATTTCCGGTTATATCAACCAATCAACTGACACAGGGAAATTTCCAATTTTTACCAAAAAGTTTGAGCATCATCATTACATCGTTCGGATTTACCGCTATTATTCCAAGTTTACGGAGCTATTTCCATAGTAATGTTAAACAATTACGTCAAGTTATTATTCTAGGTAGTCTAATTCCCCTTTTTTGTTACATTTTCTGGAATGGGGCTATTATGGGCGTTATTCCAATCAGTAAACTTTTAACCATTGCTAAGTCCAGTCAATCCACCAGCCATTTAACCAATGCATTAAGTTATTTAAATAAAAAAAGTATTACCTTATTAGCTTGGATTTTTACTTCGATATGTTTAGCAACTTCTTTTTTAGGCGTAGGTATTAGTTTATATGATTTCTTACATGATGGATTTGCTTTCAATCAAACCGAAAAAAATAATTTTCTCATATATTTACTTACTTTTTTACCTCCTTTAATGGTTGTTTTGTTTTATCCCGCCTCATTTATGTTGGCATTGAATTATGTGGGCATATGGTGCGCTATTTTACTGGCTTTGCTTCCTGCACTAATGGCTTGGTCGGGACGTTATAGACAACAAATTAAAGCTCCTTATCGTGTAAAGGGAGGAAAAAATTTATTAAGTTTGCTGATTCTGTTCTCCTCTATTATTATTGCGCATGCAATTATAGTTGATGTTTTTTAATAGTTTTATTCAGATTTTTATTTTTGAAATATTCTTTACTATGCGTAAATAGGAAAATCTTTAATGTCTTACCAAAAAAAATATGCGGATGCCATTCGTTTTCTAAGCTTAGATGCTGTGGAAAAAGCCAACTCAGGTCATCCCGGCATGCCCATGGGAATGGCTGACATTGCAACTGTTTTATGGAGAGAGTTTTTAATTCATAATCCCAATAACCCTAGCTGGAGCAATCGTGATCGTTTTATTTTATCGAATGGTCATGGATCTATGCTGCATTATGCGTTACTTCATTTAACTGGTTATTATCTTTCATTGACTGAGATTAAAAGGTTTCGCCAATTACACTCCAAAACACCTGGGCATCCTGAAGTAGGCTTAACTCCTGGGATAGAAACAACCACAGGACCACTTGGCCAAGGATTCGCAAATGCCGTCGGTATGGCCTTAGCGGAAAAGAGTCTGGCTGCTCATTTTAACCAGCCTTCTCACACCATTATCGATCATTTTACTTATGTATTTCTAGGTGATGGATGTTTAATGGAAGGAATTTCTCATGAAGCAGCTTCTTTAGCGGGCTGCTTAGGTTTAGGTAAACTAATTGCTTTTTGGGATGATAATAATATTTCTATCGATGGTAATGTTTCCGGTTGGTTTAAAGATAATACACCCGAGCGCTTTAAAGCTTATCATTGGCATGTTATTCCTGATATTGATGGACATAATCCCAAACAAATTAAAAAGGCTATCGAAAATGCTCGTGCTGTTACAGATAAACCAACCCTACTTTGTTGCAAAACCAAAATTGCTTTTGGGTCGCCAAACTTAGTGGATAGCCATCAGGCACATGGGGCTGCATTAGGTGAAAAAGAAGTGGCTGCCACTCGACAGGCATTAAAATGGAATTATCTACCTTTCGAAATACCAAAAGATATTTATCAAGCTTGGGACGCCCGTTCGAAAGGGGAGGCCTTAGAAAAGTCTTGGGAAGAAAAATGGAATGCATATCAAGTCGCTTTTCCGGAACGAGCTAAAGAATATCAGCGTAGAATTCATCGAAAATTACCATTAAATTGGGAAGAAAAAACAAAAAAAATTATTGAAAATGTTTATAAAAATCCAGTGGAAAAAATAGCAACACGTAAAGCCTCACAAAACATATTGAATGTCTTTGCACCTCTTTTACCAGAATTATTAGGGGGGTCGGCTGATCTAACAGAATCCAATTCTACTTTATGGAAAGGATCTAAAGTTTTAACAAAAGAAACTCCATCGGGTAATTATATTCACTATGGTGTACGGGAGTTCGGAATGTCTGCCATGATGAATGGTATTGCTCTCCATGGAGGATTCATCCCTTACGGAGGAACTTTTTTAGTCTTTAGTGATTATGCACGTAATGCTGTTCGTTTATCTGCATTAATGAAACAACATGTCATTTTTATTTATACTCACGATTCGATCGGACTAGGCGAAGACGGTCCTACTCATCAACCTATAGAACATATCAATAGCTTAAGACTTATCCCTAATCTTTCAGTTTGGCGACCTTGTGACGCACTTGAAACGTCAATTGCTTGGCAACAAGCTATACAACATTCAGGACCCACTTGCTTATTGCTCACTCGACAAGCTTTACCCTCACAAACACATAACCAAAAGACCTTAGAATCTATCCATCGAGGCGCTTATATTCTTCTCGATACCCTATCGACACCAGAAGCCATTATCATAGCAACCGGTTCTGAAGTTAGCTTAGCCATAAGTGCTGCGCAAGCTTTAAATCAACAAGGTAGACGAATCAGAGTAGTCTCTATGCCTTCCGCTGATCGTTTTGAACAACAAGATTTAACTTATAAAGCTAAAATCTTACCTAATTCGATTCCACTACGCATGGCTATAGAAGCTGGAAATAAAGATTTTTGGTACCGATATGTAGGTAATAAAGGTAAAGTAGTCGGGCTTGATCAGTTTGGGGAATCTGCACCTGCTACAGATGTTTTTAAAAATTTCGGATTTACTACACAAAACGTTATCAAAACACTAAATCAATTATTAGCTGATTAAGCTATGGGGAGTTATTATGACAACACGTATCGCTATCAATGGTTATGGCCGTATAGGCCGTAATATTTTAAGAGCTTTCTTTGAAAATCCTAAGCAGCGTGATCTCGAAATTGTTGCGATAAACGACTTAGGTAATATAGAAGTTAATGCTCATTTGACACGTTATGACACTACTCATGGGAAGTTTGCAGGTACTGTAACTATAGATGAAGATTGTTTAATTATAAATGGACAACGGATAAAAATCTTTTCAGAACGCGATCCGGAAAATTTACCTTGGAAAGAAAAAGACTTAGATATCGATGTTGTGCATGAATGCACTGGACTATTTACATCACCCGAGAAAGCGGGAAAACATATCAAAGCGGGTGCAAAAAAAGTCATTATTTCTGCCCCTGCGGGTAATGGAGTTGATGCAACTATTGTTTATGGAGTTAACCACCAAAACTTAAAAAGTAGCGATACCATAATTTCTAATGCTTCCTGTACGACCAATTGTCTCGCCCCATTAGCTAAAGCTTTACATAAAAATTTAGGGATAATTCATGGCCTAATGACTACTATTCATGCTTATACTAACGATCAAGTCCTTATCGACAGTCATCACTCTGACATGTATCGTGCACGATCAGCAACCCATTCTATGGTCCCCGCTAAAACAGGAGCGGCTTCTGCGCTAGGTTTAGTGCTACCAGAGCTCGCTGGAAAACTTGATGGTTTAGCGATACGTGTTCCTACGATAAACGCGTCATTAGTCGACTTAAGTTTTCAAGCAAAACGTACAACAACAGTAAAAGAAGTCAATGAAATCTTAAAAAAAGCCTCTGAAAGTACAGAGCTCAAAGGTTTGCTAAATTACAATGAACAACCACTGGTTTCTATTGATTATAATCACAATCCTGCATCTTCTATAGTAGATGCACCGCAAACTCGTGTTATAGGCGATTTCGTCAAGGTCCTAGCTTGGTATGACAATGAATGGGGATTTTCAAATCGGATGCTGGATGTGACCGAAGCATTGATGCGCGCCCGTTAATTTACAAGAATAATCACTTTCCCCCTTAATTGGGTTAAGATTTCAAGTTTATTAGATACTCTAAGAAGGCTTAAAATCCTAAATTTAGGGGAAAAGCTATACTTTTTACCAGAATTATTGTATGGATATAGCTAAATAATGTTATAGTATAAGGTTCAATTTCGCTCAATTAATAGAGAATTTATATGGCACGCGTTACAGTTGAAGATTGCTTAAAAAAAATTAAAAATCATTTTGAATTAGTCATTAGAGCCGCGAAACGAACCAGACAGCTCGCAAAAGGCGGAATGGCTATGGTTGATCCCGAAAACGACAAGCCTACGGTAATCGCTTTAAGAGAAATCGCTGAGGGAAGGCTCAATGGAACCGAAGAAAAAATAGAGCAGGAAATCGGCTTCATCGGCATAAGTGGATCACAATCTACGGACTTGTAAAAAGCCGGAGGGCGCTTGCATGCACATGTTTAGTGACCTCAAACAAGAACTCCAAGCCTATTTAACACCGCAGCAAATAAAGCAAGTTTATACCGCTTATCAATTTGCCGCTAGAGCTCATTCTGGCCAAAAACGTCATAATGGGGACCCTTATATTAGCCATCCAATCGCGGTCGCTAAGATCCTTGCACAAATGCGCATGGATGTTCAAACCATAATCGTAGCAATTTTACATGATGTTATCGAAGACACTCCTATCGAAAAAACTGTTTTAACTACTACATTTGGCAATGAAATAGCAGAACTTGTTGATGGGATGAGCAAATTAACTCAGATTCAATTTCAAAGTCGCGCAGAAGCTCAAGCAGAAAATTTTCGCAAAATGCTGCTAGCCATGGCGAAAGATATTCGTATCATTATTATAAAATTAGCCGATCGCTTGCATAATATGCGTACCTTATCTGCAGTTCCTGCAGAAAAACGTCATCGTATAGCGACTGAAACATTAGATATCTATTCTCCGATTGCACAACGGTTGGGCATGCATATGGTACGCATAGAGTTAGAAGACCTTTGTTTTTTAAATCTTTATCCATGGCGATATCGCATATTACAAGGAGCTGTCCAAAAAAATCGACGCAAACATAAAGCAAGTATCCATAAAATAGAATCAGCTTTAAAAGAGTGTTTGGACAAACATCACTTACCTTTCCATACCATTTGGCATAAAAAAAAACATCTCTATCAAATTTATAAAAAAATGCGAGAAAATCATTTGGCTTTTAATGAAATTATTGATATCCCCATTTTTTGCATTATTGTAGATAATATTGATAATTGTTATCGCGTATTAGGTGCTATACATAATCTTTATAAACCTCTACCTGATCATTTCCACGATTATATTGCACTTCCTAAAGCAAATGGATATCAAGCATTACATACCACTTTATTTGGTCCTGCTGCCACTTCAATTCACATACAGATTCGTACAACTACCATGGATAATGGAGCGGATCATGGTATTGTAAGTTATTGGTTAGAGGAAAAAACTAAAGCAAATGACCTCCGCCCACATCTACGAGCACGAGAATGGCTTAAACGCTTACTTGATATTCAACAAACAACTCCAAGTTCTTTAGAATTTATGGAGACAGTTAAAATTGATCTCTTTCCCACAGATATCTATATTTTTACTCCCAAAGGTGACATTATTGAACTTCCTCATAAAGCAACTTTGATCGACTTTGCTTATGCAATTCATTCTGATATTGGAAATCATTGTATTGCCGCTAGAATTGATAAACATTTAGTACCACTCAGCACCCACCTCCAAAGTGGTCAAATCGTAGAAATCATTACTGATCCAAAAACTTTTCCTGATTCACGTTGGTTAGAGTTTGTGGCAACTGGCCGGGCCCGGAGTCATATAAGACAATTTTTTAAAAATAAACAACATAATGAAGCCGTACAATTAGGCCAACGTTTGCTAGATAATAATTTAACTCCTCTAGGGCAAGATAGTACCAATATCAATTCTAAGAATTTAAGTAAGATCTTACAAAAGTTTCAATACAATTCTTTAGAGGACTTACTTGAAGCAATTGGACTGGGTTATTTGAACCCTGCTTTAGTTGTTTATTCCTTATGCGGTTTGAAGCCTAATTTTAAAAATCCCATTAACTCGCTACCATTGTTTCTAAAAAATGCCGATAATGGTTTAATCAAATTTGCTGAATGCTGCCGCCCCATTCCAGGCGATGAAATTATAGGTCTGCTCAATGCTGGGCATGGTCTAACTGTACATTTACAACGCTGTAAATACGCTGCACGACTTATTAAAAAAAATCCTGAACGGACCATTTCCATACAATGGGAAAAGCAAACTAACGGCTTCTTTAAAACTGATATTTATATAGAAAGCATTAATCAACATGGTGTATTAGCACTATTAACCCACAATATTGCTAAAGCTGATGCTAATATTGAGAATATTAAAGTTGAAAGTCGCGATAGAAAACATAGTATTATTCATTTTACTTTATCAGTACTGGATCGTAGACACTTAGCTAAAGTCATCCGTTTTTTACTAACGATTCCTTATACAATAAAAATTACCCGTCATTCTTTATAAAAATTATCCAAAGCTCTATTCAAAGTAATAAACTTTTGACAGATCTGTAAAGAAAATAGACAGTCAAAAACTTAAGTACGAAGAGTAATAGGTAAAGCATCGATTAATCTTACGTCCCCCACATAAATTGCTGCTAATCGTCTCCCCCATTGATCGGCAACATAATCGATTTTAAAACCTAAGCTTTTTAATTCTTGCTTAGCAATTTCCGGGGTTGATGCTAATTTTAAAACTTTAGGGAAATGACATGCAACCGCCCGCTGCTCTAAACTCAAACGAGAATTTCTTGAACTTAAAGCCAAACCATCTTTTGCACGAATCGTTGGGCATCCGACAATTTCTGTTTCTAAAAAAAGTGCTTGTGCCATTTTTTTGATAAGTAATAATTGTTGATAGTCTTTTTCACCATAATAGGCTTTGGTTGGTTTTACAATATTCAGATACTTTAATACTACAGTTAACATTCCAATAAAATGTCCTGGACGAAATTTTCCTTCTAATTCTTTGCTTAAACCACTGGTATCGTGAATTTGAATATGATAATTATCAAAATAAATAGTCTCTGAATCTAGCAATACTAAATAATCAATTTTCTGTTTAATTAATAAAGCCGTATCCGCCTCTAAACTTCGAGGATAATGTATAAAGTCTTCTATTTGATTAAATTGTTTAGCATTGATAAAAATGGCTACTACAGTCAAATCATTTTCTGCCTGTGAATGAGAGCAAAGGCTTAAATGTCCAGCATGCAAGTGACCCATCGTATGAACAAAACCTATAGTTTTATTATTATTTTTTTTTCTTATGGTTTGCCAATCATTAAGTTTAGTAACTATGTTCATAACTAGGAAATGTTTTATGTTTAACGGAATGACTGTAACGATCAACTGCCTCTCGAATCAATTGATTACCATTAAGAAACTGGCTAACAAATTTTGGTTTAAAGTCCAGATTGAGCCCTAATAAATCCTGCAGGACTAAAACTTGCCCATCCGTATCAGCACCTGCTCCAATACCAATTGTTGCAATTTTTAGCGAATTTGTTATTTCTTTAGCCAATTTTGAGGGAACACATTCCAGCACTATAGCAAAACAACCTGCGTGTTCTAATGCTAAGGCATCCTGCTTAAGTTCCTCTGCCTGTGCGGGAGTTTTTCCCTGAACCTTATATCCGCCTAAACTATGAATAAATTGAGGAGTTAAACCGATATGGCCCATAACTGGAATCCCAGATTCGGCTAAATGATTTATTAAGGAAAGATTTCCTGTTGCACCTTCTAACTTAATAGCCTGTGCTCCGGCTTGTATTAGTTTTTGAGCGGCCATAACGCTGCGGCTTAATGATTGACGGTAACTTAAAAAGGGAAGATCACTAATAATAAACTTGGAAGGAGCGCCTCGACACACTGCTGCAGTATGAAGTTCCATCATAGTCATGCTAGCCATAACGGTATCCTTAAAGCCGTGCATGGTCATGGCAAGACTGTCGCCAATTAATAAAGCATCTAATAAAGAATTATTAAGAATTTTTGCAGTGCTATAATCATAACACGTTAGGATTACAATTTTTTCTTTAGTTATTTTTTTTTTAGCAAACTCTAAAACGTTCATGCAGTATTACCCATAAAGAAGTAACGATTGCAAATAACATTAGGTACCTGTCGCATGATCAAGGCCTCATAGTCTTTTTAAGAAGTCAAAGTCTCCTTTCCATAACGAATAGGAGCCAAACGGTAGTTTAATAAGCTAATATTTAATTATCAAGCAAACTGTCTCTATATTTGCAGTCCCGTGGCATCGCAAGGTCGGAAAAAAGATATTTATGAATCTTACAATGGCCACCAATAAAAGACATAACAAGAAAAATTTAACATTTTTCAGTATTATGTGTATGATTGGCTATTATTTGAAGTAATTGCTGAGCGATTAAGTATTTGCTGGCACATGCTAAATGGATAGGAACATTAGAAGATAATACTGTCACTTCATTTTTATCACTATCAAAACCAATATCCGTTTGACTCACATCATTAACTACCATTAAATCAATGTTTTTACATCTTCTTTTTTCTTCGGCAAACTGTAAGGTATATTCAGTTTCTGCAGCAAATCCAACCAGTAAGGGTTTAGCCTCTAAACTCATTTGACTAACAGAAGCTAAAATATCAATGGTAGGTTTTAATTGTAAAGTTAATGGTGTATTCGATTTTTTTATTTTTTGTAAGGCAGGATTTACAATTTGATAATCTGCAACAGCGGCTGTACTAATAAAAACCGTCTGTTGACTAATTTCTTTTTCAACAGCCGATAACATTTCATTAGTAGTCTTCACCGATATAAATTTCAATTTCTTTGGAGGTGTTAAAGCGACAGGCCCACTAATTAACGTAACTTCGGCACCTGCCTCAACGGCAGCCTGGGCTAAAGCAAATCCCATCTTTCCAGAACTACGATTGGATAAATAGCGCACTGGATCAATACATTCTTGAGTAGGGCCCGCGGTAATTAAAATTCTTTGATTATATAGATAGGGTTTAACAAATATTTTTGACAATGCTTCCACTATCTCTGAAGGCTCTAGCATGCGTCCTAAACCAACATCTCCACACGCTTGAGCACCATCTCCAGGCCCTATAAATAAACAGTCTCTTTCCTTAAGTAAACTAACATTATCTTGAGTTGCTCGATTGAACCACATCGCCTGATTCATCGCGGGCACAATAATTACTCGTGTGTTGGATGCTAAGCATAAGGTACTTAATAAATCATCTGCAAAACCATGAGCTAATTTAGCAATCACATGGGCTGTAGCGGGGGCTATCAAAATACAATCAGGCCATCGTGCAAGCTCAATATGACCCATTGCAGTTTCTGCTTTAACATCTATAAGTTCTTCATATATTTTATGTTGTGAAACTGCTTGCAATGTCAAAGGAGTTACAAAAGCTTTACCACAAGAAGTTAAAATAACTCGGACGTCATATAATTGTTCTTTGAGTTTTCTTATGAGTTCCAGAGTTTTATAAGCAGCAATGCTACCTGTAATCCCCAATAAGATGCGTTTGTTCATTAGCTTAGAATAACAAAAAGGGCATTAAAAGTAATGCCCTTATAAATGGTTTTAATTTAAATTTTTTAGAAATATAAACCTACTTGTAAAGTAACCGTATTACCACTTTTTCCTGTTCCATTAATAGGATTAAAACCCGACTGAACAGTGGCAACATCTGTAGCGCTGTAATCGATATCATGGCGAAATTCTAAAATTTCGATAGTATCTTTCCAAATGGATGTACTAACGGTCGCTATATAACGCTTCTTAGGTATCAGTAAACCCAAGGCATCTTTTGATTGGTCATACCCAATAATAATTGCACTAGGTTTTTCTAAAACATTGAATTTATAAGCCGCTTCAGTGTGAAAAGTTTCTGGTTTTGCACCTTGCCCATCAAAGGATAAGACTGACTGTGCAAAAGAACGACTTGCCGTAACATATTCGGCCGTAAGGCTGAAGGCTTCAATACTTAAAGTTCCACGCGCATCTAAACCTAGCACAGGATTAAGTATTTCGGTGTAATTGTTGGTTGCAAAGCCTTCAAAATTATTGAGGCTTGTATTTCCATTATGCTGCATTCCTACTGAATCTGCGATATTACGGATATAACTTCCCGCTATATCAAGATTCCATTTTGGTTTAGTAAAAATGTATTCAGCATTCGCACCGTAATTCCGTAACCCATTATTATCTATACTCGCTCGGCTTGGTCCTCTAAAAATAAAAGCAGATAAATTTAAACCATTTTCTTCATTAAATTGTTTAGAAAAACCCAATGTTAAAGCCCTTGTTTTGGTCCTACCTAAGATTTTAGTAAATGGGTCACTGATCATTGCAGATGAATATTGACCAAAAGGTATATAAAACTGGCCGATGGTCGCATATAAAGGAAACCTAGCTAAATTTCCAATTGTTAAAAACCCTCGTTCCAAAAGAACTCGGGAATTATCTATACGTCTTGGCGACATATCTGTAGGAGGAGTATTGTCATAAACAAAAGCAATAAGACCAGTTACCCATTGATTAACTAAAATTTCCGTATCTAATTCAATACCTGTCAAATCGATATCAGTCGCAGAATTATTTTGAAAATTGTCAAAATGACTCGTATGATAAATTTGAGATTCAATCTTTCCACTCAAATTAACCACTGGCGTTTTTGATAAAGGCTGACAATTCTGCATTAAATAATTGTAAATTCCTTTTCGTTGTTGAAGTAAATACAAATCTTCATTCACATAAGGCTGGTTAACCACTAAATCAGAAGCATTATATTCTGATTTGATACCTATATAGGGTGAGCTAATAACGGGTGTACCTATAATAAGAAAGGGATGCAAAGAAGTAACTAAACTTTGATGAGCCGCTATTTCATTAGAAGAAACTGTAGTCTGATTAGATTGTCTACGTAAGCTTGCTACTTGATTTTGCATGCGCTGTAACTCGGATTCGAGCGCTTGAGTCCGTTGCGACAATCTTCGGATTTCATTATCATTAGGGGTGGCCTGAGTGGTTGCATTAGCTAATGCAACATTTCCCTGTAAACTTAACCAACACACACCCATAAGCGCCGTTAATTTATATTTGTTATTTAGCATGAGGACACCTTATTATTAAAATAAGCGATAAGCTCCCCTATTTATCAAAAAAAAGTGACCAATGCAAGCATATTCTTCTTTTAGACCTATTAAAGGTCTAGATTCAGATAATATTGGTCCTCTTACTGGAGCTTTTGGGCCTTTTTCTCTGTAGCCAACGGCTGGCTAGAATATTTAACCATTCTACAACTAGAAAAGGTAATAGCAAAATACAGATAAGCCCTAGGTACATGCACCAGATCCATCCGCTATTAATACTAAACCAATTAATGGTAAAAAACTTAAACCAAGAATTTTTAAGTTCGGGTAAGTATTAATAAAATCACTTAATGGTCCACTCGCCCATATCATTAATGCGATTGCAATGATAATAGCTAAGGCCATAATTATAAATTCCCGAGCCATACCCACTGCGGTGATCACACTATCGAGTGAAAAAATAATATCTAGTAACATAATTTGAATAATAACCATTGAAAACCTTTAGTGTCGATGCAAACTATTCTTATTTTTTCCCGCAGCAGTTACATTTAAATGAATTTCACTGGTCCCTTTGGCAAGTAAAAATAATCCTCCTAGGATGAGTATTAAATCTCGCACTGAAAATACATAATCAGCCAATGTAAAAAATGGATGTGTAAATTTAGTCATCTAAGCAAGCGTTGCCAATAAAAGTAAGCGTGATAAACAGGCAAGCAATAAACCAAATTGCGGGCTGAACGTTGCTGAACTCGAGGAAGCCTATGGATTACTATAGATATAAAGACCAGATTATCAATTCCCAAAATAATTTCTAACGCCGTTAGCGTTAATAAACTAATCCAAGCTTCAGGAGAAAAAAATAACTCAAACATAAAACCTTCTAAAATTTTTTTAAAGGAATAATAAAATTACTCGCCCATCTTTTAGATATACAAAAAGTTGATATTAGACTCTAACTTTCTTTTCTTAGAAAATAACCCTCATTTAAAATAAACTTAAATAGTTAGTATAAAGCTTTTTTATAAGTTAAAAAAAACCCGCGGATGGGGCTTAATACTTTGAATTTATTTTGCAACAATGCCAAGAGTTTCGCTCTGCTATATAAGGATTTAAACTAGAGGGGGAAGAGAAAAGGCTAAAAAGGAAAGAAGGTATCCGAATTTAAGTATACAAAAGAGC
>CAYQIE010000098.1:0-6326 GCA_964417505.1 Rickettsiella sp.
ATTGCTACCCGATATTGTAAACGGGGAAAGTATTTTTTGGAGGCCGTTAAATTCGCTTCTTCCATTATATTGATGACTTAATTGACGACACTCCCTAGAACGATTTGGGGAAACCTTAACGGTTTTGATCATATTATCCTTAATCAAAATTACTTCCATGGTTTTATTTTTGAATTGAAATATGGTACCTACTTTCGGAATCACTTCAAGTGTTTCGGTAATTAATCCACTTAAAGTTTTAGGTCCTCTTAGAGGTAAATTTAAATTTAATTGGAGATTTAAATCTCTTAATGCAATTCCCCCATCAACCAAGTAAATACCATCGGCCTGCAATGACACGGTACGCCGCATTAAGGCAGTATCCGTAGTAAATTCACCAACAATCTCCTCTAAAATGTCTTATAAGGTAATATGTCCCTGAATTTCACCATATTCATTAACAACTAAACCAATCCGATGTTTCTCACGACGAAAGGTTGAGTAACTGGCTATTTAATGCCGTTGCCTCGGGTATAAAATGAACCTCTTCCGCAGATTCAATTAAAACCTCTTTACTTAATTGATGATTGCTTAAACTATTTAAAATTTTTCGAAAATGTAAAATTCCAATTATTTCATCAAGAGAACCGCGATAAATCGGTAATCAGGTATACTCGCTTTGAATGAGTTGCTTTAATATTACATCCCAAGGCTCATTAATATCGATACCAATAATTTCCTGTCTAGGAATCATGATATCTTCTACGGTTACTTTATTTAATTCTAATACCTTGAGTAGCATATTTTTATAACCATTAGGCATAGTCCAGTCCCTTCGCGTAATAAACTTACTAAGTTCTTCACGGGATAATTGCTCAACAGTCATTTTTGGAACTTTAATCCCAAACAAACGTAAGGTAGAATTCGTCATCAAATTTGTTATCCAAACAAACGGATATAAAATATGTAATAAAATTATTAGGGGCCAAACGGCAAATAACGCAATCGGTTGAGAATATAAAGCGGCTAAAGTTTTTGGCGCAACTTCACAAAAAATTAATACCACAAAAGTTAACATTAAGGTTGCCAAAAAAACCCCAGATGCTGAAAAATATTGCAATGCAATCAATGTCACTACTGCAAAAGCAAGGATATTAACAAAAGTCCCGCATAAAAGGATAAGCCCTAGCAAACGATCCGGTCTTTTTAATAACGCTTGTACTCGTTTTGCGAGAAGATTATTCTGCCTCACTAAATGACGTAATCGATATCTATTTATCGATAGCATGCAGCTTATCCAATGAAAAAAAGACAGCCGCTAATAATAAAAAAATAATAAACCAACAAGAAATCCAAATGAATAGTTCATGCGCTACTCACATCCCCTTTTAAATTTAGGCATGAATAAAAGCGTTCCTAAATAAACTATTGTAATTAAACTGGTCCCAGTTAATGCCCAGCTAATAGCAATTTTCCCCCGCCAGCCAAAATAGCTTCTACCAATTAATAGCATTAAAAGCACTCCCCAAGCTAGGAGTGATAAAAGTATTTTATGCCACAAATGTTGCTCAAAAACTGGAAAAACTGGATGGAATAAAATCAGACTACTTGCTAATACTAATGTCAGTAAAACAATAGCGGTAGAAATTAGAGTAAACAGATAGGTTTCCATCACTTCTAAAGGTGGGAAATATTGTATAAATCCTATAGCTTGATTTATGCTTAAGTAACCATTCTTGGCTAGCTAATAACAATGCTTGGAGTCTAGCACTGACTAAATCAACCAGTGCTAGCGTCGTGAGAAAAATATGAATAAAATCAGCATAGGACACCATATGATACTCGCTTACTCTTCAGCTAAGCTGATACAATAACAGAAATTTTTGAGTCATTCATCATGTCCCTTTAACCAACTCTGACTTTACTACTTCGTAGACTAAGTCCCATTAAAATTACGACATATTTAGGATTGCTATAAAATCATGTTTGACAATTTAACAGCTCGTTTAAAACAATCTTTTAAAAACATTCGTGGCCAAGGTCGCTTAAGTGAACATAATATTAAGGAAAGTCTACGTGAGGTAAAAAAAGCTTTAATTGAAGCGGATGTCGCCTACCCTGTTGTCAAAACAATTATCGAACAAGTACGCCAGGGGGCCATTGGTCAAAAAGTCACAGAAAGCCTAGCGCCGGGTCAAACCTTTATAAAGATCGTAAATGATACCTTAACAAGTATCATGGGGAAAGATCTATCCGAATTAAATCTTTCTACTCAAACTCCAGCCATAATTATGGTAGCTGGCTTGCAAGGATCAGGAAAAACAACAACAGTTGCCAAACTCGCCTATTGGTTAAAGCACCAAAAAAATAAATCGGTTTTAGTAACTAGTACCGATATCCATCGCCCTGCAGCTATTTCGCAGCTAGAAAATTTGGCAAAAAATATCGATGTGTTGTTTCATATGAGTAACACCTCAGAAACACCTAGTTATATCGTTCAAACAGCTATCCAAGCAGCTCGAAATAAAGGAATTGATGTCGTTATTATCGATACGGCTGGTCGCTTGTATATTGATACGGCCATGATGGATGAAGTACGTACTATCCATGCTGTTAGTAATCCCATAGAAAGTCTATTCGTACTCGATAGTATGATGGGTCAAGACGCGGTAAAAACAGCTAAGGGTTTCAATGAAACTATTCCCTTAACTGGAATTATCCTGAGCAAAACGGATGGCGATGCGCGGGGGGGGGGCGCTTTATCGGTAAAATTTAGTTTAGGTAAGCCAATCAAATTTATGGGTTCTGGCGAAAAAGTCACAGCGCTTGAGCCCTTTTATCCCGATAGAATAGCTTCGCGCATACTTGGGATGGGTGATGTTCTTTCGTTAGTTGAGGAAGTACAGCGCCATACTGATCAAAAAGCTATACAAAAGCTTAATCAAAAGTTACAAAAAGGCAAAAAATTTGATCTGGAAGATTTTTTAAACCAACTCATTCAGATGGATAATATGGGAGGAATGGAACAACTCGTAAGTAAGCTTCCACAAGGAAACAATGCTGCTTTATTAGCTATTACTAAAAGTACGCTTAATAAAAAATTAACCTCTCATATGCAAGCAATTATCCGTTCAATGACGAAAAAAGAGCGCCTTTTTCCAGATATCATCCAAGGATCTCGAAAACGACGTATTGCTGGAGGTTCAGGAACCCAAATCCAGGACGTAAACCGTCTTCTGAAACAGTTTAATCAAATGCAAAAAATGATGAAGCGATTCTCTAAGCCTGGCTCTATGAATAGGCTTCTACAAGGATTACAAAATCACTACCCTCGCTAAAGCTGCTAAAAACTCAAATGAAAGCCCTTCCCAAATTAATAAAATTTGCGTAGAATCCGAGCAGGTTTCAATCTTACAGCAAGCTTATGTTAAATAGTAGTTTAACATAAACTCACTCAATTGATGCTTTAAATAGACAATCAAAATTAGAGAGGAAAATTTATTCCATGGTTACCATTCGATTAGCACGAAGAGGTCGTATAGAACGCCCCTTCTATCACATTGTTGTAACAGATAGCCGGAAGCCGCGTGATGGCCGCTATATTGAGTGCTTAGGTTTTTACAACCCTATTGCTTTAGGTAAAGAAGCAATGCTACAAATTGCAAAGGATCGAGTTAATTATTGGATATCTCAAGGAGCTCAGCCATCAGAACAAGTAAAAAGTCTCCTGAAAAGATCTAAAAATGGAGTTAATAGTTCTAATAAAACTGATGATCAGGCGATTGCTGCTTAATATATCCAGCTTTTATTAAATTTACTAACCCCCTCTCTGTATTGGATACTAAAAAAATACTGCTGTAATCAATTTAAAGAGGTAAAAAATGACACAAAAAAAGATCTTAGTAGGAGCTATAGGGAAACCTTATAGTGTCAAAGGATGGGTTAAAATCAATTCCTATACAGAACCTGTTAATAACATCCTCGCTTATCAACCTTGGTGTATAAGAGCGCCCAGCAAAGCATCCACCCATACCTTAATTGAAATAATGGATAGCCGGTTGCATGGTCAGCAGATATTAGTGCTACTCGCAAACTGTACAACGCCTGAATCAGCAGGTCATTATACAAATTATAAAATCTATGTCGATCGAGGAAAATTCCTCCCCCTAGCAGAACAAGAGTATTATTGGGCAGATTTAGAAGGCTTAAAAGTTTATACCTGTGAAAATACTTGCCTCGGCATAATCCAAGCTGTCTTTTCTACAGGTGCTAATGATGTCTTAGTAATCACTGATAAAAAAAGGCATTTAATTCCTTTTTTACTCGAACAAACGATTAAGTCTATTGATTTAAAAAATAAAACCATGATTGTGGATTGGGATGCTGAATTTTGATAGATATCCAGATTATTAGCTTATTTCCTAAAATGTTTACTCCTTTGAATTTGAGTATACCTGGACGCGCACAAAAAAAGGGGTTACTAAAAATCACCTACCTAAACCCTCGAGACTTTACAACGGACAAACACAATACTGTGGATGATCGCCCTTACGGAGGAGGCCCTGGGATGGTTATGAAGTTTGAGCCATTATTAGCTGCGATAAAGATGGCCAAATTTCATCAAAAGTCGTACCGCCCAGCAACTTTAGTTAGTTATTTATCGCCCCAAGGAAAAAAATTTAACCAGAAAACTGCTCAAGAATTAAGCCAACGAAAAGGACTTATTTTAATTGCTGGTCGTTACGAGGGTATTGATCAACGACTTATTGATAATGAAGTCGACGAGGAATGGTCTATAGGGGATTTCATTTTGAGCGGGGGTGAACTAGCTGCTATGTGCATAATTGATAGCATCACTCGACTTTTGCCAGGGACATTGGTACACCAGGAGTCTACCACACAAGATTCCTTTAGCTCCACCCTATTAGATTACCCGCATTACACGCGTCCTGCAAAGTTAGGTGGACAACAACAAAATGTTCCGGATGTTCTGTTACAGGGAAACCATACTGCCATTGCTCGTTGGCGTTTAAAACAAGCCTTGGGACGAACCTGGCAACGTAGACCAGATTTATTAAAAAAGCATATACTTAGCGAACAAGAGCAGGTATTATTGGCGGAATTCATCCGTGAAAATAGCGAATAAAATTGGAGTTAACGATGAGCAATCTCATACAAACTATTGAAAAAGAACAAATGCAGTCAAAAAAAGATATCCCCGACTTTCGGGCAGGAGATACAGTTGCAGTCAAAATTAAAGTCAAAGAAGGTACACGTGAACGATTACAATCCTTTGAGGGTATTGTGATTGCGCAACGTAATCGCGGATTTAACTCTGCTTTTACAGTAAGAAAGATCTCGCATGGCGAAGGCGTAGAGCGAGTTTTTCCTCTTTATAGCCCTTTAACAGCTAGTATAGAAATTAAGCGACGTGGTGATGTCCGAAAAGCAAAACTATATCATTTACGCAATTTACGTGGTAAAGCGGCTCGTATTAAAGAAAAATTAGTATCAACTCTGCAAACTTCAAGAAAAGAAGATACTAATAATAACGATTCTGTAGAATAAATGTCAATCTTTGCCAACAATTTTGAATATTGTTGGCATATCATCTTTAGCCCCCTAAAAAGAAAAACTATTTTTATGATTTATAAGGCTATCATTCAAACACCTATTGGTAAGCTAGGAATATTCACTGTAGGTCAATTACTTACTCGACTTGATTTTTTAACTAATGATAAGGCATTAATACCTCCTAATGAAGAAATTTTAGAAAACATCGTAAGTCAGCTTAACCAATACTTTTTATGCTCTAGTTTTAAATTTGATTTACCGTATCAACTACAAGGAACCCCTTTTCAAAATAAGGTTTGGCAAGCATTGAGTCATCTACCTTTACAAAAAACTGTTAGTTATGGGGTTCTTGCCAAAAAATTAAAAACAGGTGCGCGAGCTATTGGTAGTGCTTGTCGAGCAAATCCCCTTCCAATACTAATCCCATGCCACCGAGTAATAGCCGAAGGAAGCTTAGGTGGTTACAAAGGAAAAGAAATAACTATTAAAAAATGGTTATTAAACCATGAGTCTTATGTTGCTACATTTTAAGATATTTAAAGAAAAATATTTATCCATTTAAATTTTTTACTAAATTATCTCTCCTTAGTAACCCTTATATTTGATACCACGTTTCCTATTGCTTTATTAAACGTGTCTTGTCAAAAATTTAATTGCAATGAATATATTTAAATAACAAGAGTTTCGCTCTGCTATATAAGGATTTAAACTAGAGGGGGAAGAGAAAAGGCTAAAAAGGAAAGAAGGTATCCGAATTTAAGTATACAAAAGAG
>CAYQIE010000099.1:0-11324 GCA_964417505.1 Rickettsiella sp.
TCTATTAACAGGATTATTGGCTTATTATTAAATCTTCTATCACTAGAAATTTAAAGCCCATTTTGTAGCATTAATTATAAATATTCGAGAAATTTTTGTTTACGAGAATTACTGATAAAAGTAGGCTATACTGGAGCTAAACCCATCGATAGCAGCTATACAGTGGGAACTAAATGAAAGTGATGTTAAAAAAATTACACAATTGATAAAAAAGTTTTTAAGTACTGACTTTCAAAGTATTAACTGGCAAGATTTTTTCATCATTGATGATGAAACCTATAATATAATTGATGTTAATTGGAAATTTATTAAAAATCTTTTTTTAAAACAATTAACGTTAGAAAACTATTTTAAAGTTTGTTCAGATGAAGACTTTAATCAACATCTATTTAATTTATTAAACTACATCAAAACGACTCATAACAATTACTTTACGTTGCTCGCACAGATAGAACCCCAACCCTTTAATACATTGTTTTACAGATTAGAAAAAACTTATTCTAAAGAATTACAAGAAAAGGTAATCGGCTTATTTTTCGAAAAAGATGAAAAAGGTTTAATCCCCCTACAAATTATTGCGCAGAATAACCCAGAGATTCTAACGCGCTTGTTCGGTTTTATTGATTCAGATCCTTGCCATCAAGCCATTATTCAAGCGCTTTTCATGAAGCATAGTGAACTGATCAGGGATAGTTTTGTCTATACTAGCTAAAAGCAACCTAAATCCCCATTTATCTTCTTAAATTACATCCTTCAACATTCTGAAATATTTAAACCCGATACCATCGAAACCCGTTTATTTTCGGAAAATTTAACCAAAATTCAACACGGCTTATTGAATTTAATGACAGAAAGAGATTCTGATATTACCCAAGAAACAACTGTACTCCGTTTTTTAAGTTCCTTTCCTACTGCGCTCCCTCAACCATCAAAAAAGGTTGTTGATTTTTTATTTATTTCTTTAAGTCATATAGATGATAAACCGCTTATCACGAATATAATTAGCCAACACTCAGCATTGTTATTAAAAAACTTCTCAATCAATTATTTTAAATATCAAAATAAAAATCTAGGCTTTATTACTGAAAAATTACTCGATGCTTACGCCAATGAACTTACTGAGAGAAGAAATACTCATGTCGAATATATCACTCAGTTTTTCAACTATCCCTTTGGACATTCTACTTCAGAAAAATTAACGGCCTTAACCGTCATCAAAGACATTTTAAATAATGATTCGAATGTTGAAAAAATAGAACAGCTACATAAAGCAAAATCTGCTTATCCCGCATTACGTAACGGCAGGCTCAGCCATTTATTCAAAGCCTGCACTCAGGATATAGCGATCACATCACATATAAAGATTCAACCACAAATTTAACGCCGATGTATTTATTTTTTAGATCAATCGCTTAAGCTTTTGCTAAGAAATCTCCTTTATAGTTCCAAACGCATTGTTGAATCATTTATTGTTAACCACAAAGAAGTCAACATTGATCTAAAATTATTAAAAATCCATGCCAACTTTCAATACCTTCGATTCTAACTTAAACCAGAATAAAGCTTCAAAAACACGCCACCTCAAAACTCAATATTGATAATTTACCCAAACTACCTGAAGAATGGTTAAACCTATTAGAAAATAAATGTCGTGAAATTGAACCCAACTTAACAAAAAATATCTTTTTTAAGCATATCGGTGACACGAGTGAATATAAGTCTAAAAAGGTTTTAACAAAACAATTATCACTTCTCTACCATCGAATTTCAGGCAATCTTGACTCGCAACTGGGATGTTTAGATCGCAAAGCTTGCTAATTATTATTACTCGGATTAACCGAAGATATAAAAGCATGTACGAAGGATTTTCACATTCGTGTGAATAAGCTAGTCAATTCACTATACGTTCCGAAAGGCCTCGATCAATTATTATATTTAACGCGACAAAGCATTATTAAGGAAATTGCTAGTAGTTTAACGGCCAAGGTTCCAGATATTTATCAAGTTCATGTGGCAAATCGAGTCATTCGATTTTCTAAGAAACTTGGCTTAGGTATCATGCCGAATGCAAAAAAGGATCTCTATAAAAGCACATTAAAAGGCAAGGAGATACACCACCAGGTTTTAAAAGTCAAATTTCCAAAACATTATACGCCATTAAAAATTCCTTTTTTATTAGCCGAGCAATTGCGAGATATTTTAAGCTTACATCATTATCAAGGGGCTAAATCCGATTATTACTACAGTTCAACTGCTGCCGACCTCGTTTCATTAATAAAAAATTTTTTTCATTGTCTGATATTCAAAATCTAGATTTTTACCAATTTTTTATTCTGCAACCTGACTAATTCAAGGAGTTAACACTTTTTTATGATCTTAATTGGCCGTTCATTCGGAAACATTTTTTTCAAGAATTGCTCAATGAAAAATACTTTATTAATGAACCACAATCCACTCATTTAATAGAGTATGCTTATTTTCAAACATTACTTCCCGAAAAAGCCAATTCTGAAATTGAAAATCGCTTTATTAGCGAGTATCTAGAATCGAAAAATTATATTTCTTTACTAGATGATGTTGACCATATTCAGGCTACCTGCTCTGATTATTGGCAGAAATTAATTAAAAATCCGATCATTATAGAAAGTATTGATCAATTTTTTGAATTTTTTGGGAATCAAACTCAAGATTTAGCTCCTAATGATCGATTAAAAGGATTGAATCGAAGTTATGCATTGTTTTTTTTGCAAACTAAGGAAGTTATTCTAAACCGAATCATTAAGGAGTCTGCAGTCAATCTAAGTATTATCAGTGATAATTTACTTTTCCAAGCAGTGAAATATCATCCAGAAATCATCGAGAAATTGCTTAATATCTTTCTAAAAAAATATAATAATCAACCTCGACATTTTTTTAATTTATTATTCAAACAAAACAGTCAAGAATCTAACCTGTTAATGCTAGCAGCTCGCCACCATCCGCCCACCCACTTTACAACAACTATTATTGATATTAAATCGACAGTGTCGCTATTATGAAGATTACGAGATTTCGGCATTATTTCTTAGTCAAAATAATGAAGGTGAGAGTCTTTTTAATTTAGCCGCTCTGCATCATCTTAATGCTACCCCATTCATCTTTGATTTTATCGAGGGAAATCCCCGCTATTTTGATTTAGAAATACTAAACATCAGCTTTAATCAAAAAGTTAATTCTAAATGGGGCTTTTTACAATTATTGATTCGCTACCAATCTGAGACTACGTTCAATCGCTGGTTAGATTTTATAAGCGCAAGGTTTCAGCATACTCAAAATAAAGACTGGTTAACATTAATTTTAAATAAAGAACAAGCAGGAGATTTATTAAACTTAGCCGCTCAATCCACTCAAGGTGCCTTTCGGGCCTTTTTAAATTTTATGGGTCGATATAGCAAACAGCTTGGATCAGAAACTCTACAGCACTTTTTTTAGAAACCAATGATAAGGGTTGGAATTGTTTGCATCAAGCGGCTTCTAGTCGTACGTCCCATCTAAAACTTATTTTTGAATTTATTGATAAACATAGCAATCAATTTAATGCCGCTAGCGTGTGTCGCTTGTTGTTAGCGCAAAATCAAATTTAGCAAAATTTCTACATCTTGCAGCCTATCACCAATCATCAGAGTCAATCGAGAAAATTTTTAAATTTTTAAACCAACACATTGATTTTTTTGATAAATCCCATTTACAACAATTATTGCTACAGAAAAATGTCGATGGCTGGAATTGTTTAAGTACAGCTTACCCTAAGCATTGAATAGCAAGATTATTTTAGATTTTATTAACGATAATCCTGATAAATTTCCCCAAGAAGTCGTTAAAGAAATTATCCTGCAAAAAACAAACAAAATTATACGTGTTCGCACATAACCGCTTGTTACCAACCGGATTCTTTAAGGGTTATTTTAAATTTCATTGAGCAGCGTTTTGAATTATTTGTCAATGACCTTAAATTATTATTTCAAATCCCCAGTAAACAGCGAATGACGTTATTTCAAACCTTAAAAAGCCAACCCAATTTATTAGAACTGAGTTCAAAACATCAACCAGAATCTGCTAAGCAATTCTCATCTTTTTTAAACGCCCGTGCCAATAGCTTCAATTTTAAAAAACCTTTTTAAAAAATTTTATTAATCAAAACGCCAATAAGAATTTATTACCCGAGGATCAGCTTGTATCAGCAACGCCTAGAAGAAAATAGTTATTGTTATAAATATTTAAACAATTTTTATTTTTTTCATTTTAATTTTATCTTAATAAAAAAAGTTTAAACTTTAGATATTAGTAATTTAATTGTAGATTAAAAATGTCAAATTATAATCAAGTTTCAAGCATAAATTTTTTCTTTGAAATCAAGAGTATCTAAATTAATCACGAAAGAAAAACTCATAACACCTATTGCTTCTGTAAATGAAATAAAAAAATTTATGATGAACGAGCTTTACTCGTTTATCTTGATTATGAGCGTGAAAATTCAGTTAAACAATTAAATTTACAATTTTTAGAAAAGGAACATCAGAAATTAATAGGTAAACCACTAGTAATCTCGCTTCCTTCGGTAAAAGAAGTTAATGAACAAGAAATTTATCGGAAAAAAATATTTCATTATCTTGAAGATGTTTATGAAAAAAATATTTTAAAATTAACAAAACAAAATAAGGAATCAATAAATAGTAAAAAACCAACCAACATATTTGTTAAAATGAAAAATTTTTTTTAGTCAAAGAGATATATTGAAACAGACAGGACTAATGAACAGCAATTTCTGTCTTGCATTAAATGATTGACTAGATATCAAAAAATGGGAAATTGATTAAATACAGAATCTAGATAATTAAAAAAATTCTTTGCAAGAAAGCGGGTTAATTTTTTAAAACACTAAGTACAGCAAATGTATCGCTAAATTAGCCCATGCTTAGTTACTCTAAAAAAAATAGTATTATTTTTGGAGTTTCATCACTATTGCGAGTTATTTCCTGCGCCACTCCGTTCCATTGGCGGTATCTTCTAAAACAATATTTAGATTCAATAATTCATCCCGTATCTTATCAGCCTCTTGCCAATTCTTTGCTGCTCTCGCCGTATTACGCGCTGCAATTAAATGATTAATCTTATCAGCGTCGGTAGTGTCTGGAGCGCCCAGTTTTAAAAACTGTTCAGGATCTTGTTGTAAAATACCTAAAATACTTGCCAGATATTGTAAACATTCTGCCAATAATTGCGCTTGTGGGCTATCGTTCTCACGTAAACGATTAATCTCGCGTGCCAACTCAAATAAAACCGCCAGAGCGTCGGGTGTATTAAAGTCATCATCCATTGCCCGCTGAAATTTCTCTAAATATTCCCCGGTAAATTGTTCAGGTACAAATGTAGAGGATGCTTTATTTACTAAACCACGCAAGCTGGTATACAGACGTTGTAAGGCCGCTTGTGCTGTTTGCAGATTTTCTTGGCTATAGTTTATTGGACTTCGATGATGACTCGACACTAAGAAATAACGAACAACTTCTGCCGGATATTGCTGCAATACTTCGCGCAAAGTAAAAAAATTACCTAGGGATTTTGACATCTTTTGGCGGTTGGTTTGTACAAAACCGACATGAATCCAGGTATTAACAAATTTATGATCAGTCGCCCCTTCCGATTGCGCAATTTCATTCTGATGATGCGGAAATACCAAATCCAAACCACCGCCATGGATATCGAAATGCTCGCCTAATGCCGCCATTGACATCGCTGAACATTCGATATGCCAACCGGGACGCCCTGCTCCCCAGGGAGATTCCCAACTGGGTTCATCGAGCTTAGCTTTTTTCCATAAAACAAAATCTAAGGGATCCTTTTTAGTTACATCAACCGCAACGCGTGAACCACTGCGTAATTTTTCCAAATTTTGATGCGCTAATTCACCATAGCTTTTAAATTTTTCTACTGAGTAACAAATATCCCCGTTATCGGCTTGATAAGCATAGCCCTTATCGATAAAAATTTGAATTAAATCTAACATTTGTGGAATAGCATCGGTCGCTCTGGGCTCATGCGTAGGGGGTAAGATGTTTAATTGGGCAAAGTCTTCATGCATCGCTGCGATCATACGCTGCGTCAACGCCGACACGGTTTCATTATTTTCCTGTGCGCGTTTGATGATCTTGTCATCGATATCCGTGATATTCCGCACATAATTAACCTGATAGCCTTGCATCCTGAGATAACGCAACATCACATCAAAGGCGACTAATACTCGCGCGTGACCAATGTGACATAAATCATAGACGGTCATACCACACACATACATGCCGACCTTTTTTGCATGCATCGGTGTAAATTTTTGCTTTTTTTGGGTTAATGTATTATAAATTTTGAGCATGAAGTATTCTCTCGCGAATTTTTACATTACCTAACAGGCTAAATATTTTTGCCAGTTCAGGACCATCATATCGCCCGGTCAGTGCCAAACGTAACGGTGTAAACACGGCTTTAGCTTTAAGATTTAATTGTTTTTGTAAATGTTTTATCAGGGTTTTAAAATCAGAATGTCCTTCCAACAAGTTTAAAAGCGTTTGCCAATAGCCAGGATCAACCTCTCGCAAACACTTTTTAGTATCGCTAGAATAGTTTAGCGCGCTATTATCACCCAATAAAATACCCGCCCAAGCCACGGCTTCTTTGGGAAAACAGATAGTCCCGCGCATTAATTCAATAAAGTCGAATTTAACATTCTCTGGCACTAAATCTTGAAGTTTAGGCGCTAACCATGCCCAAAGTTTATCATTAGATAATTGTAATAAGGCTTGTTTTTGCCAATATAACAACTGAGTTTGATCATAACGGGCCGGTGATTTTCCGAGACGACCCAATGAAAATTGTTGCGCTAAAGCCTGGATGTCCAAAAATTCCGTACAACTATAACTATGCCCTAAACGTGCTAAATAATTTTGTAAAGCTTCAGCAAAATAGCCAGCCTCTCGCAAAACTTTAATACTAAAACTTCCATGACGTTTGGATAAGGGCGCGCCATCCTCTCCGACAATTAATGCCATATGACCATATGCTGGAATAGTTAAACCTAATGCTTGTAATAATAAAATCTGGCGGGGTGTATTGGTTAAATGATCTTCGCCGCGCAATACATGCGTCACCTTCATTAACGCATCATCAATCGCATTACAAAAGAAAAAGGCTGTGGAACCATCACTGCGTTGAATCACGAAATCGCCAATGTCATCAGTGGCAAAACTCTGCTCTCCTTTAACAAAATCGTCAAAATTAATAACTTGTTGCGATGGGACATGAAAACGCAAGCTGGGCAGCTTACCTTGCGCTTTTTTCTCTGCAATTTGCTCTGCTGTTAATTGACGACATTGGCCATTATAACGTGGTGGTTTTCCGAGGACCAATTGTCGCTTGCGCGCCATTAATAATTCTGCTTCACTACAAAAACAAGGATAGGCCTGACCCATACTGAGTAATTGTTCATAGTAAAGTGCATAAATCGCTTGCCGCTCAGATTGATAATAAGGACCAAGCCCCTTTTCTTGACCAGGACCTTCTTGCCAAGGTAAACCTAACCAGAGCAAATCTTCTTCTAAGGCTTTAGCCAGCGCGAGCAGCGAACGTGTCGCATTGCTATCTTCAATTCGTAATAAAAAACAACCGGATTGCGAATGAGCAAATAAAAAATTAAATAAAGCGGTTCTTGCATTACCTAGGTGGATATGGCCGGTAGGGCTCGGAGCGAAACGAGTTTTCATAATTAACTACTTGTTTAAAATGTTAGTATCTTAGTCAAGAATAGATAACTTAATTTAAAAGTACTTATTTTAAATTAAGTACTATAAACTAATTTATAACTTACGCTATGATTAAGGCTTATGTCGATTCTTTTTATATCCGATTTACATCTCTGTAGCGAACAGCCTGGTATAACGCAGCTGTTTCTGAATTTTTTACGCCAGCAAGCCAGGGACGCTAAAACTTTATATATATTAGGTGATCTCTTCGAAACCTGGATAGGTGATGATGATATAAATCCTCACAATAGAACCATTATAGCGGCACTCGCAGAATTAACCGCGAGTGGCGTATCTACTTATTTCATGCCTGGCAATCGTGACTTTCTTATCGGTAAGCGCTTTCTTCAGCAAACCGGTTGTCACTACCTCGCCGATCCAACTGTCATTAAGCTATATGGCAATTCAACCCTACTGACGCATGGCGATAGTTTTTGCAGCTTAGATACGGACTACCAACGCTACCGACGCTGGTCGCGTCACCCCTTTTGGCAATCCTTATTCTTGCGCCTACCGGTGTCTTGGCGTCAGAAAATTGCCAATCATTTACGTGGTCAAGAGCATTCAAACCCATCGATGCCTATGGCGGTTAAGCATGATGTGGTCATATCCGATCTATTAGCCTGTTTAACCGAGTATCCGGGTACGCAGCAAATTATTCATGGTCATACCCATCTACCCAGTATTGAATTAATTAAGAACGAGGATAATAACTGGATTCAATGTTTTGTTTTGAGTGATTGGCATCCTAAACTGGGCAATGTATTAATAGCAACTCCGGACCAAACATTATCATTAGTTTACTTTAGTTAATGTTTTTTTAATTCTTTATCGATTAAACAAATTATTACTCCTAACGCATGTTTTTAATCGTTAAATCGAGGATATTTTCACAAGGTTCCGTATCATCCGAGATTATTTTAGATACGGATGATCCGGTGTTCGATACAGAGAAGAGAAAATTTTGATGAAGAAAAAGTTTTTAAAACTTTTTGAAGCATTCTTTTCTATTATTTTCTCCCTCGCTACGTCGTTGCTCAAAATCATATTTTAATTCTGTGTTGTCCTTTTTCTCGAAAAGTTGATTAAAACAGCTACCTTATACGGTAGGTTTATTTTTAGAATTAAAAAAATACAATGAATTTTCTTATCTTTAAGGACTTTCTTATGGCTCGCGGTGTAAATAAAGTAACTTTGCTTGGAAATTTAGGTAAAGATCCTGACATTAATTCAAATGACAAGAATAAGGTTATTGTAACCCTTTTATTAGCGACGGCCGATGGGTATAAGGATAAACCCGGTGAATGGGTTGAACAAATTCAATGGCATTATATTATGTTATTCAATCGTTTGGCTGAAATTGCGCGTAATTATATTAAAAAAGGGCCAAAATCTATATCGAAGGATATCTTAAAAAAACAAAAATGGAAAGATAAACAAGGTATCGAAAAAACAAAGCTAGCCATTATTGCCAATGAGTTGCAGATGTTATCAAAGCCTAAGGATCAGCCTATAAAACCTGAAGCTAACCTCAAGAAGATATTGATGATGAGGATATTCCTTTTTAAAATAAATCAAAATAACTTTTTAAGAATGTCATAAGTTTCTTCGATAGTATAAGAAACCGCGGTAGCATAACCCACATCGGCCATTAGATTGAGCCATTGCTTTTGTTCAAAGCTTAAATGGCCTTCCTCACTCTTTAATTCGATCCATAAACCATGGTAAATAGGATTTGGATAAGCGAGAAATAAGTCTGATACCCCCGCTTTTGCTCCCATTTTTTAGTTTGATCGCCTCTAATGGATGACGATATCCACCATTAGGAATGTGTATCAAATACTCATCTAAAATCGGCTGAGTTTTCGCCCAGTTCATTAAACCAATGTGGTGCTGCGTCTCTGTCATAGAGAATACTCTCATAGTATGACAACGATGTCGTCTAAGATGTAAACGTCCTCCAAATTGAGGGCGTGAATTGGTAACTTATGTTTTCGGATAATTACAGTTGGGATTAATACAGCGCATCTTATTTCTCCGATATTATGGTGAAATCTCGATAGGTAACATAACCATTTTTTTTCTGCCAAACATTGTTCGCGGTAAGATAATGACTCAACAGGTAACTTATAATCACGCTTCCTTAAGTGAATGTATTTGCTTTGATTAGTAGGACAATGATTTTTTATAAACCGATCTAAATCTTTGAAAATTTTTATAATACGTGCATTCATTCTTTTCGGATAGATTGGTTAGCTTTTAAAAAAGTGTAAAATCGTTGTTGTCTTTGCTTTTTTAATTGTGAATAAATACGCTCCTTCTTCTTTTTATATTTTTTCTTTAGCTTATTTTCCCTAAATTGTTCTATAGAGGATACCACTCTATATAGTAGTTTTCTAAACATCCGGTGACTCCTTTTTTGTAGTAGAAAGAAAAACATCATTATTAGGTAACCCATCTTGCTCATCATGTTGCTCATTACCCCCCCTTTGAGCTTTTTGTGTATGAGCAAGATCGCGATCATTAGCAAGCTCGACAAGTTTTGAACAATTTGAGCTTAAATTGTTCTTTTTTATTCAGAATAAGGATAATTTGCAACCACTTTGCGTAAAAAATTATCTATTTTCCCATCTTGATCAAATTGTTCATCTTTTGTATGAGCAACTTGGTTTTCCTTGTTTAATAATTGCCAAATCCAATCACCTCCAAAAGGTCCTTTTTTATGGACAATACCTATTACTCTTTTACACGTCTAACTGTTATCCAATAATGCCCCCGATTGATGGGATAAGCTTTTTATTTTTTTAACACTTATTGAATGATCCTTTAAAAGGTCAGCGAGAAAATCGGTTGCTTCCTTTAAAGCACTTTGTTCTTCTGGATAGTCGGATGTTTTCATAAGATTAAGTACATCCTCATTCACCATTTCTTTTTCCCAAACAACTTTGGATGTTGATATTTGGCTTTCTTTTATCCAATACGATTGAACAAAAAAAGCAAATCCTTTTTTATCTTCCGCAATATTATTTTTAATAGGGAATAAAAAATGGCGTTTCTTATCATTTGGATCATGGGTTATAACAAAGGCTGTTAGTGCAGCAGCGACAAAGGCTAAACTACCGGCTACTCGTACATAAAGGTTCCTGGCTTGAGTTCTTATTAAGGTGCGACACAGCCCACAATAGCTACGTTAAATTTAGCCGCAAGCTCGCTTAATGGGGTAAATAGGCCTCTCACCTCAGCATTGTTATACTATCCGTATGCCCTAAATACGCTGTAATGGGTCAATCACAATCAATGCAATATCGTAGAGCCCTCTAAAAGCTTTTCTATATTAGGTAAATCAGTTTTGAGATTGAAGTTACGTTTAGTTTCTTTCCTCTTTTTTTTATTTTCAACTAGGGAGTGTCGTCAATTAAGTTATTGTATTCTATAAGGGTTGTTGAGAAAAGAATAAAAATGAAACGACATGAGTTAAGTGAAGAACAATTTAAA